>CAYQCQ010000025.1:0-15833 GCA_964416035.1 uncultured Candidatus Bathyarchaeia archaeon | reverse complement strand
AAGGCGTTCGTTCTAATGGTTGTATGAATGAGCGAGGGTTACCAGCAGAGATACACCTTTGGCATGGACTTCGGCACAAGCGACTTCAAGTTTGGCCCAATTACATGTGGAGAACGCCCGGAGATCGTCGAGAACCGAGGATACTTCACCGACAAGACCTCGATCATTCAACAGATCAGCGGTCCCGTAAAGGAGCTTATCGTTGGAAAAGACATCCCACTATACCTTGAAGCTCGAGAGGATCTATCAACCCGACTCGTTTACCCTATGCGAAACGGAATAGTCGGAAAGGATGATGAGCGATCGTGGGCCGTGGTGAAAGAGCTCACGCAGTTCGCTCTGGAAGCCTTCAGGCCACCTGAGTCGGAGTTCTCGGGTTTCTATTTGGTGGCGTCTCTTTCCGCCGTGGCTCCTCGCTACATGTACGAAAAACTGTTCGAGATATTTCGAGAGACGAACAGCGAATTCGGGTCGATAAGGGCGGCAACGGTGATTCCCCAACCCTTCTCAGTCGCGATAGCCCACAAGATTCCTACATGTATCGTGATAGAATCGGGTCATGGAAACTCTCAGACTTGCCCCATCTCGCGTTACCCCATCAGAGACGCAGTCGTAGCTATCAACCGAGGTGGGGGAGACGGAAACGCGTTGACGGCTGAGATCTTGAAGGACTGCGGCTATGGAGACCTAGCGCACGAGGAGTCATTCGTGCGAAAGGTCAAGGAGAACCTTGGGCTAGTACCTGCAGATCTCGACGCCGCAATACAACTCGCCAAGAACGATCCTGAAAAATTTCGAGCGACATACCAAGTCCCGGGGACAAGGATAGCTGTTGATCTCGCCGAAAATTCATGGATGCGCTTTCTCATAGGAGAGTACGTATTTGACCCAAACCACGAACTCTTTCAGAGCTACTTCTCCCGAGGCCTCAGAAAGCCAGGAGATGTGAGGTTTGGTGACACATTCTTCAGGGGGATGCTAGACTTCGGTGACGCCATCGTTGAGGCGGTAGAGCGTTGTCCCGTTGAGCTTCAGCCGTATTTGTATAGGCAGATCTTGCTTTCTGGAGGAAACTTTGCGTGGAAGGCTGCTCCAGAGTTAGGTGACGTAGCCATAGACGCCGCCTCAAAGATACGCTTCCTACTAGAAGAGAAAGGGATCACCGAGAGTACGATACTGATGGCGCAGAGCCCCCAGCATTCGGTTTGGAGGGGGTGCATAGTCTACGGCTATGCTGTCCCTGTGGATTTCTCTTGGTCTTGGGAGAGGTTTGAGGGATGGATGAACTTCTGATGTTGGTATGAGCCGTGACTGAGGCAAAGATAGACGCGCGTCTAACAGAATTCTTCACCTCAAGAGGGCAGAGGCCAATTCCTCAAGATAAGATGTTGGCAAGCGCAGAAGAGAAGCCTGACCTGGCCTTCACGGACGGAAGAACCACGACATACCTGAAAGTCTTCGAGAAGGATGATCTCGAAGAGAGGAACTCGTTGTTGCAGGTCGCCCTTAGCGCAATGTCCTACCTGCAGGTCGCGAACAGAGCATATTTGGTTCTTCCCAAGGTTCATGCAGCTATAATGGATGCGGCAATCCTGCGTGAGAGAGGCCTCGGATTGATTGTGTACGATTCGAAGCGTGTTGAAGAGGTACTACCCGCCAGCCTATTCGAGCATGACACTGCGAGCGCAAAGCCAAGTCTGGATCTGGAGCGGCTGAAGAGTAGAATATCCGCTCTCGAGCGAACCGTCGAGACCTTAGCCTCAGAGCTATCGAGAATCAAGTCCACGAAGCTTGAACAGCTGGAAGCAAGGAAAGCGTATCCGGAGATTCCTGTCGCAATCGGGCCTCAGAAACCGCAACCACTTCCCTCGTTCCTCCAAGATAATCCTTGGCTGGATATTCTGTCTAAGAGAGGAAGAGAGTCTGACCAGATTGCCGGCTAGAACCGCCCTCCATCACATCTCCATTCCGATCCGATCTTTCAGGATAGTAATAGACACCGAAGATTTGTTCAATCCTGAGCTTACTTTTGAGAAGTTTCAGAGGACTTATGGTGTTGAGCCAGAGCCACCACGTTTCCGAGTGGTTTCGATAGACGTTGTTACCTGCCCTCAAGACGGCCTCCCAGTCTTGGTAACCGAATGCGGATTATGCCCCGGGTTCATCCGAAGGATGGAGGGAAAGATCTACTGCAGAAAGGCGTTCACAGTCAGCGAGTCAACATAACACCCGAACTGCAGAACTGTAGACTGACTTCTTGACTCCTATAGGTTAGGATGGCACAATTCCACTTATCGCGTCTGCTTGGACTCCTCTTTTCCGAAGCTCGGCTAGAAATGGATTGATTCCGACGCTGTCACTCGCTATGTGTCCTGTGACGATGAGGTTTCCTACGCCATCTGCTTTCAGCTTGGCTAGATCTGGCTCAGATATGTGAATGTAGATCACTGTGTTGACACCGTACTTGTAATATGTCTTCGCTACTTCATATCCGCCGTTCGTGTATGCAGCGTGTGAGAAGACGGTTCTCCCTGCTCTATTAGACAGCGCTTTATGTCTCAATTTTGTTTCAGTGGAAGCTCGCTGAAACTCAGGGATCGTTCTTATCGAGCTTATCAGATCGGCTACGGTGGCATCTCGATTAGTTGAGAGTTGCCTTTGAATCACTTCGGCAACGCGTCTTCTTCCCAGCTCGTCGAGCGGGTTGTGAATATTCATAAAAGGCATCTTCAGATGCCTCGTGACGGAAGGAACATGATCATAGTTCACTGAGTGTGTCTCAACTTCCAGAGTCGAGATCTTCTTCCGAATTGCTTCTCTGGCGTCATTATCTGGAACGCCTGCCTCTCTCATCTGGTCTATATGTTTCTCGAAGACCTTCCAACCTTCAAGCCTTGCTCGTCCGCCCGCCGGATGATGAGCAATCACAGCATCATAGCCTTGGTTCTCGGCCATGACTAACTCGGCTGGTCCAATGTCAATCCCGACCAAGACTCTTCTGAGGTTATCGCCAGGAACGTATATCTCGCTGTCAGCGGGGATCGCTTCGAAGCCTGCCATGTCTAGAGCTAGCTTCATGATCTGATCGGTGTTCAATGTGACTCATCTCACGCCTCGTCTATGGCATGATGTGCTTTTTGTCGCTTGCCTTATCAAAAGCGCAGACAACTGTAGTGATGGCTGTCGAACCGCTTAGATCGACAGGGATTCACAAAAAGCATCAAGCATCCAAGCATCGCCTTTCTCTACAGGGAGGACCACTAATGGCTCGGGCGAAAGAACCTAGATGTACTGTCTTACTTACCTTTGACTGTGACGCTGAGAGCTGTGAAGCTCGAATGTTTCCTGACAAACCTGTGAAGCTTTCAAAAGGACAGTTCGGTCCCAAGGTCGGCCTTCCAAGGGTACTCGGTCTGCTAGACAAGTATGGGATCAAATCTACTTTCTTCGTGCCTGGGTGGACTGCTGAGAAGTACCCGGAAAGCGTGAAGGAAATTGTGCGACGGGGGCATGAGGTCGCGGCTCACGGCTACATGCATGAAAACTTGGGTGAACTGAGGTCGCAGGAGGACGAAACAGAGCTCTTCAGGAAGTCGATCGACACCCTAGAGGTAGTGGCGGGTCACAGGCCGGTTGGGTTCAGGGCGCCTCATTGGGAGTTCAGCCAACACACGATGGCGAACTTGACGAAGTTTGGCTTCAAGTATGACAGCAGTCTCATGAATAATGAGAAGCCCTATGTGATCAAACAAGAAGGCAAGTCAACTGGCATAGTGGAGCTTCCCGTCGAATGGTTTCTTGATGACTGGCCGATCTTTGAGATAGAGCGCAGACCACCTAGCGAAGTCTTCAATATCTGGATCCAAGAGTTCGAAGCCGTTTACGCAGAAAGGATTCCCTACTTCCTACTAACCATGCATCCGCAATGCATAGGAAGGGCTTCAAGGACCAAGATGCTAGACGCTCTTATCAAAGCCATCAGGAGGAGGCGGGGCATCACGTTTTCTCGATGCATAGACCTCGTCAGGAGTTTTGAGAATTCGGTGGGCACGAAGTGATGTAGCGCCTGCTCTAGAAAGGCTTACGGAATCATTTTCCTGACTAGTCGTTCTCCTGTCGTGTAGTTGCACTATTGCAACTCTATTTCTGTTCCGTCGATGAGGCTGAATCACTGTCTTGGGAACAACGGCTTACAGGAGGAGACTCTGGAGACGAGCTCCCTCTGCTCTTCTTTGCTCATAGGCGTGAAGCGCTCTGCCGCGTCGATCATCATCGTGGCTATTCGAATATCAGATGAAGTGGTGGCTGTCGTCACGTCTTGGGATAGAGTGAACCACAATGCTTCGTCAATCTCTCTTTGAGTGTCGAATGGTTGATACCAAGTCTTGTATGGCTTTTTCTCGCTGGGCCATGGTCCCTTCGCGATCGCCTTCATCGCTATTACTCCTATTCCTCTCTCTTTGGCGAGGGCGAGTACGGGTTCGTAGTCGTTCTCGGGTTGCGGATGCGCTTTGAGCACGCAGTTGACAGGCAGTAGGACCGTGTCAAACTCGAAGCGTTTCAGCGCTCTCATGATGTTGACGGGGTTATGACTCGTTATGCCAATATGCTTGACGAGCCCTTGCTTCTTCGCTTCCAAGATTGCTTGGATTGCACCATTCGGCCCGAGGGCCGTCTCCAACTCATCGGGCTTGTCGAGTGCATGTAGCTGATATAGGTCGAAGTAGTCGGTCTGCAGGCGTTCAAGGCTCCTTCTAAGCTCTTCTGCAGCCTCCTTCTTAGTGCGATTTGTTGTCTTGCAGGCTAGGAAGATGTCTTTCCGGTATTCCTTAACCCATTTACCTAGCTTAACCTCTGCGTCGCCGTAGGTGGGAGCCACATCAACATGGTTCACCCCGCGGTCTAGGGCGAGCTTTATGAACGTGTCCGCGTCCTGCTGCTCTGTCTTTCCGATGAAGATAGCTCCGCCAAGCGCCACAATCGTACTCTTCTGTCCAGTTCGTCCGAGAGTCCTTTTCTCCATCGCAGATCAATCTTAACGGAGTAGAATAGAGTGGATAAACTGTGCGGTCCGTGAGTGAGATCCAAGTATCTCTTTTCATTCAAAGTTCTTGTAAACCCATTTTGGTGACGCCGCGTGCATCCTTTAGCCCGCCCAGAACTAAGCAAATCTTCTTCCTTTTCGGTAAATAGTCACCGAAGCTTTCCTAGCGTGTGTTGCGTTGATATGGCGGGCCCGGCGGGAGTTGAACCCGCGACCCCCGACTTAGAAGGCCGGTGCGCTCTCCATTAGCGATGGCTTATCCGGGCTGCGCCACGGGCCCATCCGGCACTACCAAGGCGATGCTATTGATATGTTTGCCTTTTGCTACGCAACGTAGAACGTATTCCTAGCCTACGCTTCGATGAAGATCGCCGGCCTGTACGGCTGCGCCAGCTCCGACCTCCTCTTCGGATCGAACCGCTGCGGATCCTCTTGCGCAAACACAGCCACCTCAGCGTCGAACTGCCTTGAATACAGCTTCTGCGCTCCTCTCAGAACGTCCAGTTCATCTATCCTTCCCAGCTGAAGCTTCAGTCTCCGCGCGTCTGCCGGCATTCTCAACGCTTGGTCAGCAACGTTTCCGACAAACGATGCGACCTCTCTGGCCTTGGCTTTCAACGACGGCTCAGAAACAAGTTCCTTGATCAACGCACCTCTATCAAACTTGCCAGCCTCAACCCTCTCCAACACCTTCAGGTAAATGTCCCATTTCCAGTCAGGCGCTGCATAGTAGCAGATCTTTCGCGGCTTGATCTTCATCGCCTTGAGAAGGTTTAAAGTGTCCTCCATCGTCTCCCTGACCATCTTCTCGCCTTCATCAGCCTTCACATCAACCTTGCTCGAATCGAAGCTCGGCCAAGCTGCGTCGGCGACGAATCCCGCGCCTCCCATATTTTCCCAGATCTCCTCGCATAGGTGAGGTGTAAACGGCGCCATCAACCGAACCCACATGCCCAGCGCATCCCTCAGGGCCTTCCCGTTCGGAGCTTCGCATCTTCGAAGATACCATCTGAAGTCGTTCCAGACCTCAAAGAACGCGTTCTCTAGAGCCGTTCTATTCTTCATAACCGAGATCGCCTCCTCGACTCGCTGGATCTTGGTCTGCAGACTGCTCAGCAACCATCTCTCTAACTGGCCCATTCCACCTGAGCCCTTCAGGTTGATGATCTCGTTTGCAGTGTTATGGAATGATTGCAGCTTGGCTTTCACGTCACGAAGCGCCTCAGCCCTCCAATCCGGATCATCCATGCCCTCAGCAGCCAAGAGGAGGCTACACCTAGTTACGTCAGCACCGTAGAGCTCCACCGCCTTAAGCATCGATATGAAGTTGCCCTTGGACCTGTGCATCGGCTTTCCCTCGAAGAGGATGAACCCGTTTACACCCATGCCCCTTGGCCAGTGTTCCAGAGGAAACAATGCAGTATGATGGAAGAGGAAGAAGGTGAGGTGGTTTGGAACCAGATCCTTACCTGAGTTTCTAATGTCAACTGGGTACCAGTAAAGAAACTCTTCCCGGATGGCTTGCAGAACACTTGGCTCCAGGCCCGACTTCTTGGCTATCGCTTCCGGATTTCCGCTTCCTAGGAAGACATAGTCGAAGAACTCGAGCGTGAGCTGATCAGGTGAAATCCTGTTCTGATTCACAAACTTGCTTACAGCGTAATAAGCCATATACACCGTTGAGTCACTGAGCGTTTCAACTATAGAGTCCGGACTCCAAGGGATAGGTGTCCCCAACCCAGTCTTTCTAGAACACGCCCAGTCATGAAGCCAATCGACCACATCATGAAACCACTTCCTAGCCTCCTCAGGGTACACCTTCATCTGGTCAAGCCAGCTATGCACCTGTTCCTTCCAGGCTTCGTCGGAGTAACGGAGGAACCACTGATCCTGCAAGATCTTCACACTGCACGGCGTTGTGCAGCGACAGACAACCCTTCTAGGCAGGTCGTACATGACGTCGGCTATTCCTTTCCGCTTGAACTCGTCAATAAGCTCCTGCTTGACCTCGGAGACCTTTCTCCCCGCATATTCCTTGGCGATTTGCTTCAGAACGCCGGTGTGGAATTCCTTCTTGTACAGGATACTTGTAGCTTCATCGGCTTTGGGGTCAAATTGATCCTTGATCTTCATCTGATCGACGAGTTCAATCGCCGGGAAGTCACCGAACCCCTCAACCTTGATCATCGAGATCGGCTTGATAACCCGAATAGCATCGGCTGAAATATTGTACCTTTCAAGAATTGCAGGGTTCCGCTCTAGGTCTCGCTGAGCCAGCCAATCGTATGGAGCGTGCGCCGGAACACTGTAGACCAGGCCCGAAGCGCTGTCAGACATCACGAACGAGCCCGGAAGGATAAGCAACTCTCTTCCGGCGATCGGCTCTCTACACATTTTTCCAACGATCTCAGCGCCGGCAAATTCTCTCAGAACCTGAACCTTTCGCAACTGGTCAGATAGCTTCGCCGCACACTCCTTGCTCACTATCCATCTCTCACCGTTCACAGAGGCCTCCACATACCTTGCATCAAGATTGATCCAAAGATTCGTAACAGCATAGATCGTTTCCGGACGGAACGTTGCGCAGGGCAGGAACGCGTCACCGTACCTGAACTTCATAAGGACGTATTCTTCTGGTCGGACCTCTTCCCCTTCCAATCTATCTGCGTCCCCGGTTGGGCTTTCGCATCTAGGACACCACACAACCGGATGCGTCCCCAACGATACGTATCCACGTTCCTTCAGCCGCGTGTACTGCCACTCGATGAACTTGCTGTAGGCTGGATTGAGTGAAGTCGTGTGAAACTCTCGTCTCCAGTCAATGGCGAGACCAAGCCGTTTTACGGCTTTTCTTCCATTTTCCGTGTAGTATCTCGCCATGTACACTGGATCGACGAACTTCTTCAGATCCTCATCGGGGACTTCGTCAACCTCTCTCAGGGCATCGATGAAACCTTTATCGCCGATCTTGACTCGCTCCGCCGCGCCTGCCACCGTCTCGCCAGTCCAATGCCAAGCCCAAGGAAACAGAACCCTGTAGCCCTTCATCCTCATGTATCTTGCGTAGGCGTCAAGCCTAGTGCTTGTGAAAGCGTGCCCGACATGCAGTGGTCCACCCATGTACGGATAAGGAAAAGTTACGAAGCATTTCTTTCTGTTAGGATCAGGATCAGACTCGTATAGTCTGGCGTCCTCCCATCTCTTCTGCCACTTCTTCTCCAAGGCGTGCCAGTCCATTATAGATCACCTTGACCTGACCATCTTCGCCACGATCTTCTTCGCCATCGTCAATACTTTGTCCGCCTTTCCCACCTCTGTTCCCCCACCCTGACCGAAGTAGGGTTTTCCACCTCCGCTACCTCCGACAATCGGCGCAAGCTCCCTCGCAATCTTCCCAGCGTCGACTCCAGACGCAACCGCCTTTCTTCCTGCCGAAACAATCACTCTAACCGTTTCTTTCGCTAAGACTATGATGGAGACTGCGTACTCATTGCTCTTCGCCAGTAGATCGGCCAGCATGATCGCGTCCTCCTCAGTTCCCTCCACTCTCTTGCAAGTTATGAGACGCATGCCACCAACTGTCTTGGCCTCTCTCATCATTTTCTCTGCCTCAACGCTCGTAGCGGCCTTCTTCATCAACTCCAATTCTTTGAGGAGGCGACCGTGATCCTCCACCAACCCTCGGACTGTTTTCACAACCTGCTCGGGAGTCTTCTCCAACAGGGCTGCAAGCTCATCGATCGCTCTATCTCTCTCCTGCACAACTTCCAGTGCAGGTGTTCCGGCCGCGAAAGTAATCCGTTCAACACCATCCTGAACGCGATCCACTTGAATGATCTTGAGGAGGCCCAATTCCCCAGTGCTTCTGCAATGAGTTCCTCCACAAGCCTCAACCTCCCAGTCCTCAGTCTTCACGACACGTATCTCTCTTCCGGGAACAACCCCTCCCTGATACAGCCTGTATCCATACGCTTGCTCCGCCTTGTCACGAGGCATCCATGTGGTCTCCACGCGGAGATCTTTCACAACGACCTCGTTCGCGAGTCGCTCTATCTTCTCAATCTCCTCTCGGGATAGCCTATCGTAATGAGAGAAATCCAACCGCGCCCTGTCGACATCTTTCTGCGCTCCGCTCTGCCATGCATGCCCACCCAAGACCCTTCGAATCGCTCCCATGAGCACGTGGGTCCCAGTGTGATGCCGCATGAGGTTGATACGTCTATTCCAGTCGATCTCCCCTTCAACAATCTCCCCTGCCGAGGGCGCTTCCTTGTCCGCGAAATGGAGAATGACGTTTCCTGCCTTCTGAACGTTGACAACTTTCACCAGCCCTCTACCCGTGATAACTGTTCCTTGGTCGGCCAGCTGGCCCCCTCCTTCAGGATAGAAACACGTCTCATCCAATACAAATCCGCCATCACCAAACGATGCCAGAACCTTTGCCTTGAACCTCGTCATGTAAGGATCCTCATAGTACAGAGCACGCGTTGGAGGCAGGCCAGCGGTCTTTTCCTTAGTTTCTCGCTCAGCCACAGTCTCAACAGGCTGCGGTGCCTGCATCCGTTTACCCGCAACTAGACCATAGAAGTTCGCAGGAACCTCAACCTTGATGCCGCTCCTCACACCGATCTCTCTCACCTCATCCGGCACCAGCCCGTGAGAGTCGTAGAGTTCGACCAACTTCTCCAAAGGCATCTCATTCATCCCCTTTGACTTCAACTCTGCCGAAAGCCTTCGGACCAAATCTCCTCCCCTTTCCAATGTGCCTCGGTACTTCTTCTCCTCAACCTGCAATGCCCGAATGATCTCGCCTCTCATCTCCTTCAGATTTGGAAAGTCTCGGCTCCAATGCGAGATCTGCATATCGAGGATGTTCTGCAGTTTGTCCTCGATTCCGAGGTTCTTTAGCAGTCTGTACGTCCGGCGTATCAGTAACCTGATCAAGTAACCTTCCTGAACATTGGATGGGACCACTCCCTCCGAGAGTATGAACGCTATTGATTTGGTGTGATCTGCCACAGCGAATACGCTTTCGACCGGAGTCAGTAGCCTTTCAAGCTCTCGCCAATCGATGCCCAGTCTTGCAGCGACTCTCTTCCTCGACTCGATTCTATCTGACAATGTTTCAACAATCATCATGCCGGATAGGCGTGAGGCTGTGGCAACCAACTTCTCGTCAACCTTCACACCTGCCAACCGCATAGTCGACTCCAAGACTTCGCCATAGATCGGTTGGAATCCGTTCGTTGAGCCCTGTGTCAGCCAAGTCCAGCGCTCGATTCCGTAGCCCGTATCTACCGTTCTGATGGGCATCTCGACAAGCTTGTCTCCGACGGTCTTGTAGAACATGAAGACAAGAGTTGAGATCTCCAGCCCGTTCACGCTCGCCTCAAGGTCGGGACCCGCGTTTCCTCCCCCTGACCAAAAAGTCTCCTTGTACTGAGCGAGTTCTGACTTGACTCCCAGTTCCTTGGTAAGCAGATCGTGGTGATATCTTACAGTTTGATCCTTCCAGTATACCTCCCGGTCTGGATAATTGAATGCGTGCGCTCCACCCATCTCAAATATTGTAAGGTGCCTTCCCATTGTAGGGCCGACATTGTCTATGTCAGTGAACCTGAGGCACGGCTGACTGATCACAAGAGGATTTGCAGGCGGAGGCAAGATCCCCTCAGTGACATATGGCTGGAAGTCAAAGATCGAGGCTCCAGTGAGATACACATCGTTCCTCCACCTAGCAATGACTGGATAAGGCTTGATGATGGGATGGCCGTTCTTCTCGAAGAACGATAGGAACTGATTCCTCATCTCAGAAAGCGTATAGCTCCGACGGGCAGGCGAGTTTCCAATGAACGTGTACTCTTGACAAGGCGCATCTCCACAATCCTCCTTATCAGGGTCCTGGGTCCAAAAGTAGCTTCCGCAGGATCGACACTTCCTCCTAACGAAGCCATTCTCCCTGAAGAAGGGCAGATCAAATTCACCATTGGGCCTACCCATCACTAGGAGCAGCTCCGACCAATAGAATAGGAGAAAGATACTGCATACGTAAAACTGTTGGCTACCTACCCTATCGGTCTAGCCGAATAGGGCGCCGAGTCCTTCGAGAGCTTCCTCTTCCTTCTTCTTCTCTTCTTTTGCCTCAGCTTTTCCCTCTGCCGGTGAAGACGCGGGTGCAGCAGGTGCGGCCGGTGCCACAGCGAGAATAGACGCGTTCTTCAGAACCTCATCTATCTTGACTTCAGATAGAGCCGCAACAAGCGCCTTTACTCTTGCTTCCTCAACTTTCACGCCTGCAGCGCCTAGGACTTTCTTCACTCCATCTTCGCTAATCTGCTGACCTGCGGAATGCAGCAACATCGCCGCGTAGACATATTTCACCCACACTACACCTCAATCATGACGAAATCGAATTGCATCGCTACCTCGATTTTGCCTTCCCCTTTTTAGCCTTTTCCTTCTTTTCAACCTTTTCCCTTGCAGCTTTCTTTTTCGGCCTCGGCTCCTCAGCCTCAGCGACCTTTTTCTTCTTTGCGACAGGCACCTTTCGTTCCGGAGCCTTTTCAGTAGGAATCGCCGGTGGCTTCATCGTCACAACTTCACTGACTCCGGTCTTCTCCAATGGCAGTTTCTCTGGTTGCGGAGTCGGCGCCGGTGCGACCTTGGTTTCTATTGGCTTCACTTCTCTCGGTGGTCTCACTTCAGGAGCCAGTGCTGGAGGAACGACTCGAGCTGGAGCAGGTGCCTCGTAGCTTGTAGGTGCGGCCTCCTTGTTGACCTGAGCCAAAGTCTCTGAGAGAGCTTTCATCTCTAGGAAGGTGTTTCTCAAGATCTCAGGCATCGCGATGTCTGCCGGATACTCCGAGCTTACGGCGAGCCACATCGCCTGTCTGTGAGCTTTGCCAAGCACCATCGGCGCTGTTTCCGGAGTGAGGTAGTTCGCTTCGATCGCAAGTCCGAAGGCCTGTTTCACAGCTACGGTGAGGTTGTTGCTGTATCCTCTCAGGTCAAGTTGAAGATCTTCTCGTCCAAAGATCAAACCATCTTCATAAGCCGCCTTGAGCGATATTCCTGCCTCGATAGGTTTGATCCCGAGCTTTGACAGAACCGAAGCGACTTTCGCGCCGATTACGTCTCCTCTTTTGGCAACTACTGTATCCTTCATGACCCATATACTTCCTGACTCTATCTTGGTTGGAATCTTTGCCTCATTGAACTCGCTGATTATCGGTCCCGGCGGTAATCCTGTATTTCCGGCGGGAACAACTATGTTTCCGGTTGCCGTCTCACCCGCCTTTGCTGCGACTCTGACCTTGCTCTTGCCAAGAAAGATTGTGAGTTCGAAAGGATCCATATCGGTCAGAAGGAGCAGGTTCGGCCCGTAGAGAGAGTTGGCAAAGGTGGCCATGTTCTTCTTCTTTTCCTCCAAGCTCTCCGCCGCTTTTCTGAGCAGGCTGTTCTTCGTCACAAGCATCTCCACCCTGCCTCGGAGTCTCCTTCGCATTTCCAGAACTTGCGATGACCTTACTTTCGCAAGATCCGCAACAGCTACGACCCTATGTGCCCCCATGTCCTGAGCCAGTTGCCTTGCAGCTTCAACCTTTCCTTCAGGCACCTTTCCACTTAGTCTCAAGTTCGCCCTACTCCTTTGCCAGTGGAACCTTGACCGGTGAACCCATAGTAGCCTTCACCATTATGCTTCCAATGTTTCCTAGGCCTCTCTCAAGCTTCCCCTCGATCGCTGTCACGACGGCCTGTATATTCTCAGCAATCTTCTCCGAGGCCATGTCCTCAGTACCAACGCGACATTGAACAACCGGTTGATCTCTCACCCGGACCCGGACAGTTCGTCGCTGCCTAGCCAAAACGTCCTCCACGACAACATTCGGAGGCACAGGCACAGGCATCTTTCCTCTCGGACCTAGGACAGGACCCAAAGTCTTTCCAACCAGCGGCATCAGAAAGGCTTCCGAAACGAATTGATCATACTCTCTGGCGATCTTGCGCGCCTCCTTCTTTTCTCTACCCAACTTGTCCAGCTCATCTCTGCCCAAAACGAGGTCAGCGCCACCCCTCTTTGCCCGCACCGCCAAGTCACCAGTGGCGATGAAGCACACTTTGACAGGCCTCTCTAGAGGATTTGGGAGCACAATGGTCTCAGAGATCTTCCTCTCCTGCTTCTTCATGTCTATGTCCTTGAGCCCGATGACTAGCTCAATCGCCTGCTTGAATTTCTTTTTCGGCGAATTCTTCTTCATCTCCTCGACAGCGCTGAGCAGGCTCTCTTTTGGCAAGGGCAAATGCGATACCAGCTTTCCGAAATACACAGACGCCGCTAAATAAACCCTTTACCTCTCGGTTACGACAGGCTAGACCGCAACCTAAGATACCAATTCAATGATGAAGGCTGCGCATCTAACGCTTTGGAAAGTTCCTAGGCTAGTGCTCCTTTTGGCAGCTCTCTTCTTACTCGGATAGGATCTTGTCGTGCTGGCCCTCAGCGATCTCCTTTACGACTTCTTTTGGCTCCTTCTGGTCGACAGTGACTCCCATGCTGACGCAGGCCCCAAGGATCTCCTTGACTACCCCCTTCAACGAGGTAGAATAGCTTCGAGGCGCTTTCATCCGGGCGATGTTGACGACTTGCTCCATCGTGAGGTTACCGACCTTCTGAGTCTTAACCGTTCCCGATCCCTTCTCGATTCCAAGTTCCTTCACGATGAGCGCCGACGTCGTCGGCGTTCCTACCTCTATCTCGAACTCCTTCGATTCTATGTCGACTATGATTTTGACCGGAACTTTCATGCCGGCATAGGCTTTGGTCAATTCGTTTATCTTGTTCACTATCTGAAGGACGTTGACGCCTAGAGGTCCAAGGACTGGCCCAAGAGGCGGGCCGGCTGTGGCATGGCCTCCGGCGAGCAAAGCCTCAACTTGTTTTTTCTCTCCCAGACTCTCCACCAGCCTTCTGAACAAGCTTTACGTAGTCAGCATGAACGGTGATCGGAAGGGTTGCGAAACCTTCCTCAAGCAACTCGATTATCAACTCTTCCTTGGCCTCGTCAACATCGGTGATCTTTGCCCTTAACCCGCGGAAGGGTCCCCCAACAACTTCAACAAGGTCTCCTAAGCCTAGGTCTTCAATCACAGGCTTTGTTATCAAGAACCTCTCGATCGCGGAGACGCCTATGACACCCTTAGTCCGCGCCCTAGCGTGCTTCATGCCTGAGATCGCTTCATCGACATAGTGCGGTCCGGCGGCCTCAACAAGTATGTACCCCTTGATAATCTCCGGTGCAACAATGCTGGCAATCGGTAGCTTCTTCAAGGCAACCCGAGACATCAGAAGGTTAGTAACTGTCTTCTCTTGGCCACTTGTTGTTCGAACCGCATAGATCTGCATCTTTGGCTTCTGCTCAGACAACAGTCTCTACCTCTATGGAGCAAGGTTGATGAACCAGAAGATTACTCGCACCATGAACCCAATTACACCTAGTACCACGACGCCGAGCATGCTTATCTTGAAGAGCATCCAAATCTCCTCTCTACTCGGCCTCGTAGTTGCTTGAAGCAATCTGCGCGATGACTCAAGGAACTCCGCCAGATTCAAGGGCAAGTCTCCAATTGAAATCTCGCTCAGAATAGCAAGTGAGCCTCTTTTAATCTTTCCGCGTTTCGATCATGTCCTCAGATACGGAAAGAACTACGACACAAAGTATTTGTCCGTATGTGAATCTCACACCCGGATCACGTTCACCTCTCTGCTCTCCAGAAGTTCAACGAGCTTCCTTCGTTCAGGGCCGCGAATTCCCTTCCAATCGATGATGGCAGTTGCGCAGCGTCCAATGGTTCTCTCAAAGGCAAGCCAGACCACCGAAGCATCGAAACGGTCAAAGAAATATTTCGGTAGGATATGTCCAACCGCAAATTCGTCTCCCAGATTCGCCTCTGTATGCTTCATTGAGTAGTGTCCGCCTCCAAACCCCACCGATGTCTCTCCTAGAGCAGGCTTCGTTGCACAGGTGTAGATCGCCTCAGCCACAGCCTCCGCTGCAACCATGTCGCTCCATTGCCTTTCTGAGCTTCCGATTTCAACGAATAGCGACGGGACTTGGAGTTCGGTGGGGCCGTGGTGAGTTGCCTCAAGGGAAACTACGTATTGATCTAGGCCAAGTCTATCTTGGGCTGACTTGAGGCCTCGAAGCGCTGCCTTCATCATCTGAGGGTGCGCCAGAGCAAGTCGCTTCGGTCTTCCCCCAAATCGAGCCTCTGACGTTAGGTTTCCTGAGACATGAGTTGTGAGGGTTGGCTCTCCGCTCTCGCTCTTATGTCTAGACGCGAAAATGATCGCGTCCGCTTGGAACCTTTGATCCAAGTTGTCGGCGAACACATCGTCTACTTCGAGATAAGCGAGTTGAAGCTCGTTCTTCCGATAGATAGGCCTTCCAGCTGACGTTTCCTCTGTTTCACGGAAGGAGTACTTCTCGATGAGCTTATTGGCGATGTTCGCTGCCGCTGGATCATCCTTGTAGGCAGCTACGAGGATCATATTGCTTGCTATTATCGGATGATGCTATTAGATGATGCTATGAGTGCGTGCGACGAAGAAATCGACGTCGTTCATTCAGTCCCTGAGCACCGGCAGATCACTTTTTTCAACAAGGTTTAGGTTGGCTTTCTTGCCTTTGAGCAATTCGATACACCGTCACACCTCATCCGATACTAAATTAGGTAGATTAGATTAGCTGGGGGAGGCTGAAGCAAGATGCGCTATGGCGTAAGTTCACGG
>CAYQCQ010000024.1:0-15900 GCA_964416035.1 uncultured Candidatus Bathyarchaeia archaeon | reverse complement strand
CGCCGTATCTTATCGTGCCTGTTATGATGCCCGGATCAACCTCGCCTTTCACGAGTAGAACCGGCCAGTTCTGAACAGGGCACGAGCCGAGCAGGAGGTCCCCCCCTGCAGTGGTCATCCATACCTTGAAGAAGTATCTTCCAGCTATTGTTGGCGCGGTTACATCGTTTATTCTGATGTAGTACCATTCGTTATCACCGGTGAATTCTATTGGGAACTCCGGGTCTGCATAAATTGCGATGTAGTTCCATCCTGGAGCGTGATCGTTCTCCATCACTTCAAAACCTACATCGAACAGGTCGTAGTTGTTGGTCCATGAGCAGGTAACCTTCGTCCTGCTTAAGCCAGTGAACTCCGGCGGAATGTCGACGTGGAAACCGGCGTATTCTCCTGTAAAGCCATCCGTGGCGTTGAGGGCTATGATCAAGTCACCCTTGTTCGCATGCTCTATCGCCATCGCGGCTCCATCAACCCACGTACCCGCCGTCTCGATCGTCGGGTTGCCGCTCACCTTCATCTTATTGAAAGTAGGCGGAAAACCAGCCGTCAAAGTCGAGGTCAGGATCGCGCCGAACGGCGCATAGTATGTGCTGTCGAGCTGGTACCAGTCGGCCCGCAGCCCGTCAGGCTGGTTGCTCGGATATGGGCTCTGGTAGCCAGGGTATGTGTACACCCCGTCTGCCAAGGTCCAACCAGCAGCTGGGCCTCCAGCCGGCCACACATACGCAATGACTCCCTCAACATGTTCCCAGTCATCCACTCTGAATGGATAGGCTGGTGTCAACTCGCCGAGTGTGAAGTGGGCGGACACCGGAACCGCAACAATGCCTAGCATAAATAGCATAACAACGAAAGCAGCGCTTATTCGCTTATTCATTTTCATTTCTCCTTAGAGTTTTTGCGCAATGGAAATCGCGCATGAACCCCGATAACCCGCGAATCATATTTAAGAGATATGTTGACAACCGACATATCGGTTCTGATTAGTTGTCGGTGTTTACCTGACAGCTAATCTCGCCTCCATCGACTTTCAGGATTACTGTCTTAGCGGGTTCCTGCACGATCGCTTCAAGACGCCTGTGAGGGCATTCGCCCCAAAATCCTTTCGCAGCATTGCAGTTGAAGCATAAGACTTGATACCCCGCTGGGAAACCTTCATCACGAAGCCACTGGTAGAATCTCCATCCATACCTATTCAGTCTCTGTCGTTCCTCTCTACCTCCGCCGTTCATATGGTCTACGGTTAGAAACAGAAGCGTTTGTTCTCCACAGCAGGCACATTTTGGAATACCGTTAGAGTAGTGGGCTAGAACTTCTTTCCTGATACATAAGCGGTAATCTCTGTTCCGTGCTTTCTCTTTGTCTCTGAAACCACCCTTCATGATATCTCTTCGATACTTTCTAAGACGCTGGGCTCTAACCTTGTCTGGGTTATTCTCTCTCCATTTGGCTTTAATCTTTTGTCTCTTTTTTCTCCAGATAGGGTCTAGCCGCTTCATAGCATCCCATTGCCGTTGGTACTCTCTCTGATGTACTTTGTCTTTGTATGGCATTTCAGATTCTCACCAGGGTCTTGAGGCTTGTGGCATTGGTTTCCAAGCCGATCCGTATGCAGTCGTTCAGCATCAAGCGGAACTGTTCGAGCAACCAAATCGCTTCGTCAGTTGCTTTGTGTCCAGAATCAGAAGATTCGCTTTCTCGATGACAGCTCATCTTGAGCCCATGATCTGTTCATGGAACATTTCGTTCGAGCAGTGGTGCTCCGGGCGGGATTTTCAGGGCCTTCAGCCATTTTGAACCCGCGCCCATGGCTATCTCCTCCAGCCCGAGAGGCCACGATCCTTGACCGGGCTAGACGACCGGAGCACATTTCATTAGATAACCAGGCACAATAGTTAAACTGTTTCTACTCTTCTACGGTGCTTTGCGATTTCGCAAGGTAGGAAAATGCCAGCTCGAAGCGCTCCTATCTCTCCAATCGATTGAGACCTATTTTATGAACCAAACAAACGGGCCAATCTGTAGCATCTCACCGGGCCTTCATGCCGAATATTGGAATCCTTGGTACCTCTTCTAATCAGGTACCTCCATCCGTCGGCTGCGGGGGTCAAGGTAATCCAGTCCCGCGGACTAGGCCTCGTCAAAAACAAAGCCAGACTCCCCCAAGAATTGACAATCAGCCGCAACACCTAGTCGAAGCGCTCGGTGCGAATATAGCCCTCTGTCGTAGTTCTGTACCCATGCAACTCCCTAGACAATGGTTCATGCGGCTTGGTAAGATCTAGCCCCGGAAAGTAAGACTTATATGCAAGGCTGGCGTCGGTAAGACGAGGTGCTCGGTTTGCTGCAGCATCAGAGATACAGAACAAGAGTGTCATCCAAGGGTCAAGTCGTAATCCCTAAGGATCTCAGAGATAAGCTAGGGCTCGGCCTAGGAACTGAGCTGACGTTAACGACCTTAGACGAAAATACAATCATATTGGAAAGGGTCCCTACTCTGTCAGAGCTCTTCGGTTTCCTAGGCAAGATCGAGGGATCAAAGATTCTGCTCAGGCAACGAGACGCGGAAACCACAGTGGAGACAGAAAGACAAGTTGAACTAGAGAAACGACTCGGAGAGAAACGCAAAGATTGAGGAAACTCGTTTTCGACGCAGGGCCGTTCATTCTCCTCTTCACCAAAGAGAAGGGATCAGATGTTGCCCGAAAAACCGTTCTGAAACATGAGAGAGGGGAACTTCAGGTGTTCATCCACCCCAATAATCTCTCGGAAGCATACAGGGTCATATCCGAGATACAGAAAACAAGACCTGAATCTTTGGAGAAAGCTGTAGATCCGAGAACGGTCATCCGCTCAGCATACGCAACCCTCAACGTGCTTCAAGATGAGACAACGACCGTAAATCTTGGCGCATTGAAGCTCAGATACGCCAATAAACCGTGGGGAGACCTCTCCTCAGCTGCGTTGGCACTACGACTATCAAACCGGGAAAAGGTGCCAGTTGTAATCTTGAATGAGGAGAAACATTTCCAAGACTTGAGCGGAATCTCAACCGTCAGGATATCCGATCTGAGTCTGTGACCTGTTAGCATTCCTTCACTTGATCGTTCCGCCCAGAAAGCCAATCATTCACGGATTATCTCTTTTACCGCCAGCCGTATGTCTTCCGCCTTGACTGTTTTTCTCCCTGCGTGTGACGCCAAATCTTTTGCTTTCTTTCCGACACGTTCAGCTAGCTCTTCCAAGATCCTCCGCAACTCTTCAGCCGCGTCGTCACCAACCCTCTCCGCTCCCGCCTTCTCGATCAATCTATGCACTGCAGCAATCGATAGTTCCCCAGCGGCCATTAGCAGCAACCACTCTTCAAGGTTTTCTCCCAAAATGGCATATAAATCTGTCTTCCCTCCACAGAACAGACCTGAAAAGTACCAAGCGGCAAGGATTACGCCCGCTCCCTTGCAATCAACACTCGTTGCACTCAAAAGAGGATCATTCCCAGAAAGCTGCTTTACAACTGGTGAAAAGACAAATACTTAATTCTACGCAGAGGGAATCAGGGAAAATCCCTGACTTTGGTGGAAGGGAATTGGGAAGAGTCAGAATCGAGATGGTCAAGAAAACAGCGCGGGAGCTACTTCAAACCATTCCTCAGAGATTCTCCACTGACTATGAAGAAAACAAGAAAGCCGTCGACGAGCTTGTTGACGCCAAAAGTAAGATAGTCAGGAACAAGATCGCGGGCTATGTCACAAGGCTCAAGATAGTCGAGAACCAAAAGTTGTCAGGCACCCTAGCAGAGGCTCCAGTCCTCCCGGAAGAAAGACAAAAAGAGTAGCATTGTCTTCGTTCCCAACACCTTTCATCGCATCGATTTCTCAGTAGCGGGAGACTCTTCCAAACACTTTTCTGCAAGTATAAAGCGTAGCACGGATAGGCGAGCTGACCTGGATGAGCGTGATCAACGACTTCAACAGAACTTGGGCGATTCGATATCTGAGAGAGGCGCTCGCTGAATATCACAATGGTAAGGAAAGTCAAAGAGAAGACCAAAGCAGATCGTTCATGGCGACAGCCGTTAGAAAAGCACAGCTGGCACTCGAACATGCCTTCGGAGCCCCCGAATACCTCGAAATGTTGGTTACTGATGCGATCCAGAGTCAGGCAACCAGCCAAGATCCTAAGTTAACTCTTCTCTCAACTCTTGCCTCAGTCGCCAAGATCCTTTCGGAGTCCCAGACAGCGTGGACCAGGGAATTGATTCTCAAGATCACGGGGGAAGCTCTTCAAGGTGCCTCAACGATTATACAAGAGATCACATCTGAAAAGAGCATCGAACTTGCGCCAGACTGACAGAAACCGCGGCAGGAAGACTGGGACTTGGAGACCTTCACAATCAAGGCCGACAAGCTAGATCTCAAGATAGCCATAATCGACATTGGAAGCATTCACATGCATGAGGAAACGATTCCCGAGGTCGTTCAAGCTCTCGCCGCGGACCTTCTGAAAGACAGCGTTCTGAGGCACCCTGTAATAGTCGACGAAAAGACAATCGTAGTTCTCGACGGGATGCACCGAGCCGCTGCCCTAAGAGCGATTGGATGCGTCAGGATTCCAGTCTGTTTTGTAGACTACGATAATCCCTCGATAAGGGTCGACACCTGGTATCGCGCATTCAGCAAACAAGACACACGAAGCCTTATCGAAGAGCTTACTCGTTGGAACATCAGGACCACCGAGTCAAATATTCAAGAAGCAAAGAAGAACTTGGTGGCTGGAGCCGGGGCGGCCTTCATCGCAACAAATGATAAGTGCCTTATGATAGAGAGCACCGGCGGCGATGTAAGGCAGAACTTTCAACTTGTAGCAAGCATCGAACGCATGGCAGAGAGCCTTGGATATAAAGTGAACTATGAAACGGAAAGTGACGCAATGAAGAAATTAAATGAGAGAGCAGTTCAGCTCATTCTCGGTCCTCCGCCAGTAACAAAGCAGGATGTCAGAAGATTCGGATTGAAAGGTGATCCCCTTCCTCACAAGGCAACTAGGCATATAATTCCTGCCCGGCCACTCGGAATTGATGTTCCCATTGAGATTCTGCGGAACCAACGTATGGAACTCGTGCAAGCAAACAGACAGATAATTGAGACGCTCAGGAAGAGGCCTCTGGAAAGGCTTGATCCCGGCTCACTGATCGAGAACAGAAGATATGAGGAGCAAGTTTTCCTATTCAAGTGAGGATATGGGCACATTGACCATCAAGGTGAGATTGATTGGAGGATTGAAAGGGCTCGCAGGAAAACCGGAGATCTACCTCACTCCAAAGAAGAGAGCGCTGACCGTATCAGAAGCGATCTCGGAGCTCTGTCGCAAAGTCTCCAGCAAGGACTTTGAGCGAGCTGTAGTTGATCCTAGATCCAAGACAGTTGGACCAAACGTAATTGTTCTCGTCAACGACAAGGATATCAACGTCCTCCAAGGGTTAGAGACACCGATCAGAAGTAATGATGCGGTCACATTGGTTCCTGTCTCTCACGGAGGATAGGAGGCAGCGGAGTGACCATCAAGGTTGGCATTGCAGGATACGGTAGCTGGGGAAAAAGACACTTCGAGTCTTGGAAGAAGATCTCAGGCGTCGAGATTGTGGGGATATATGACCCGGCATATCGGGGCGAATCCTCCTTCAGCAGCCTAAGGGAACTTATCCAGAGAGTTGAGACTCTTGACGTGGTTGTTCCGGCTCAGAGTCTGGCGGAGGTGGGAACTCAGGCAATTGAATCGGGAAGACACGTCTTCCTTGAAAAACCCGTCGCCACAAACATCGACGAGGCGAAACGCCTGGCGAGAATAGCCCAAGACAACCCAACGTGCATGTTAATGGTTGGCTTCATTGAACGATTCAACCCTGTATTCAGGAAACTCAACTCAATCTTCAAGGAGACTGGAGAACCGCGAACGATATTCTGTCAGCGTTCAGGAACTCCTACCCTTGTTGCAAAGCAGACAGGGGTCCTAAAGGATCTGGCCATTCACGACATAGATCTCTTGCGCTGGATGCTCGGCGACCCTAAATCAGTCTCGGTCCGTTCCAGCAGAAGCTTCCACTTCGGTGAACTGGAACTTTCCTTCAAGGAGACGAAAGCCCTCGTAATATCTGACTGCCTAGGCCCGAAGATACGTAGATGGATAGCCACATTCGACGATGAGACTCTATTCGCCCACCTCGAAGGAAACCAATGGAAGTTGTCTCAAAATGGAAGGGAGATTCCAGTCACATGGGTCCCTCCCCTAGAGCAGGAGCTGAGATATTTCGCAGAGTGTCTGGTAAGCGGAAGACCACCATCCCCAAGCATAGATGACGCCGTGCGAGCTCTTGAGATAATCGAGAAGGCAACGTGAACAAAAGCGTCAAAGGATCCGTCTTGGCATATCGACATCAAGAAATCAACCTTTTCCGAAAACCGTATGTATGATTGTGTGGCATAGTTGTTATAAGTAATTCCCAGAGTAACCACACTATTGTGGTGCATGTCTTGAAGAGACACTCAGTCCTACTAGCTCAAGTGCTTGTTCTCGTCACATGCGCATTCTTGAGTCAGGGCTGGGTTTCGTCGCATGCTATCGCGGGATGGGATGTCGTGATAAACGAGTTTGATCCCAATCCTCCTTCCGGCCCTCAATGGGTAGAACTATTCAATCCGGCAGATGCCCCGCGAGACCTCTCACTTTGGATGATAGTGACCCAGTCATCTTGGATAGTGCATGTGCTTGAAGGTGGAGCCACAATAGAAGCTAAGGGATATGTCGTCGTCCACCTAACCCTTCCAATGATTGATCCTGCAGGCGACTTAGTCATCCTAAAGGATAGAAACTACTTGGAGATCGATAAGACACCGCTACTAAGTAAACCGGTCAAGAGCGGTAATGCTTGGGCTAGAATTCCGAATGGTGTTGACACCGATTCGATACTGGACTGGAAGTTTCAACCGGCCACCAAAGGGGTGTCAAACACAGCACCGATGCCTCCGCCGATCATTTCAACGATCTTGTGCGCGCTCAGTTCCAACCAAGTAGAGATCGGATCAAGTGTTACTGTGAGTGTGATCATAACACCACCACGCTCGACGCCTGTAACAATCCAAGTAAGAAAGGCAGGCGAGGCCAGTTGGAGCAACCTCACGACAGCGCTTACGGAGGTTTCAGGCGTATACACATATTCTTGGACACCTGAGACTATGGGGATGTATGGTGTGAGAGCTTACGTGTATCCGAGCGACTCGTTCCCAGAGCTGTATTCGCCCCCCATCGGCCTTCCAGTGACAAAGATTCGGACATACGTATCTTGTTTCACCACACGCTTCGGAATAGTCTTGGGGGGAAGTCTAGCGACGTATGGTTACATCCTTCCTGCTATTGAAGGAGTTAATGTTATTCTCACGTATCGAAAGCCAACGGACGCACCAATAGTAAGATACATCCTGATAGAGAGTGGGGGACTGTACAACGACACAAGCTTCACGCCTCAAGAAGCCGGATCATGGAACGTGACGGCATCATGGGAAGGAGACGAAAACCACACAGCGGCAAGCTCGCCCTTAGTAAGCTTCAACGTTGAGCAGCCGCCCGCGCCTCCGTTCGGAATGTGGCTAATCATCTCTCTAGTTGTGAGTGTGACCATTGCGGCGGTCGTGTTAGCGGCCGGACTCTCAAGCAGAGTGGTGTCGAAGCCTCCGAGGAGAGTGGCGCTTTGCCCCCAGTGCAGATCCCCCCTACTCTACGTACCCAGCATTCGTGGCTGGCATTGTCCCAGATGCAAAAGGCACTTCTAGCTACCTCGTCTCACATCCGGAATCCACCTATGCGGATGCGCCTTTCTTCTTTAGATGTGACTCTCAGAACTTAGACCAAATCAAGATCCCGTCGCCGTTTACTCCTTCGTGTCTTAGACGGCCGATTCGTCTCTGTACGCGATTCGACTAGACATCAGCCTACACGAAACGTCCACGCCGATATAACCGAAATGCATAACCTAAACTCCTTGAACTGTAGCCGAGGTAAGTGAATATTGAGAGCGATGCCAGCAATGTCTCAAACAGTAAAGGCCGAGCAAAATCTAGTCGAAAAGATTCTGAAACTCAAGAAAGAGAGAAAGGCGCTCATCCTAGCTCATAACTACCAGAGGCCAGAAGTCCAAGACATAGCGGACTATGTCGACGACAGCGTCGGCCTTGCCAAGAGAGCCGTCGAGGAGCCTGAAGCCGAAGTCATTGTGCACTGTTCTGTCGACTTCATGGCTGAGACTGCAGTGATACTCAACCCGAAGAAAACAGTGCTCTTGCCGAGTCTCGGTGCTAGATGCCCTATGGCCGCGATGCTGCCGGCCTCTCAGATAGATCTATTGAAGAGAAAGTTCCCTAGAGCACCGATCGTCCTGTATGTCAACACTCTTGCAGAGGCAAAGGCCAAATGCGACATCTGCTGCACATCGGCCAACGCGGTAAGAGTAGTCGAGTCACTTGACTCCGATACGGTGATCTTCGGGCCGGATGCCAACCTCGCATGGTATGTGCAGCAAAGGACCGGAAAGAAACTGGTCCCTATCCCCGAGAGGGGGTTCTGTCAAACTCATGTGCTCTTTCTGAAGGAAGACATCTTGCTCCTGAAGGATGAGAACCCGCAGGCAGAAGTGATGGCGCATCCCGAATGTGCTCCGGAAGTGCAGAGCGTTGCGGATTTCATAGGGTCAACCTCGCAAATGTGCACACATGCGAGAAACTCAAGTGCGGATAAATTCATCGTGGCGACGGAGTCGGGAATCTTGCATCGACTAGAGAGGGAGAATCCTAAGAAGGTCTTCACACCGGCCTATGAAGGAGCTTGGTGCGTAAACATGAAGGTGAACACGCTGCAAAGAATCTATCTAGCACTCAAAGAAGACCGCTACAGAGTTGAAGTTCCACGAGACATCGCTCGAAAGGCGAAGACCCCCTTAGAAAGAATGTTCGAGGTAACGAACATGAGTCTGAATACGAAGTAGAACCGACAGTCAACCCGTTATTGCTGGAACACCCAGTCCCTCAACTTAGAGCTTGCCCACACCCGCCTCAACAGCGCTGAGAATCTCCTCGCTTCTGATCATTGAGACAACCTTCGTGATGTCCGGCGACATTTCTCGGTCTTTCGTCAGAGCCGGAACCTTGCTTCTAATCCTCTCATAAGCAATCCGGGTTCCTTTACCTAGCTTGTCCGCACCTCTCAGATCATAAGCTTGACTTGCGCAGAGAAGCTCAATTGCGACTATTCGCTCCACATTTCTAAGAATCTCTCTAGCCTTCGCTGCGGCTGAAGCACTCATACTAACAAAGTCCTCGAAGCCGGCTGATGTTGGAAGCGAGTCGACGCTTGCAGGATGTGAAAGAACCTTATTCTCTGAAGCCAGTGAGGCCGCAACTACTTGCGTCATCATGAACCCTGAATCGAGACCTCTTCTGCTTGACTTGGGAATAAGAAACGGTGTAAGTCCCTCATTCGTCATGGGATCCATCAGTCTGGCGATTCTCCTCTCAGAGATGTTTCCTATTGAAGTCAACGCGATCCCAAGAATGTCCGATGAGATAGCGATTGGCTGCCCGTGAAAGTTGCCTCCCGAAAGGCATGCCCCGTCCTCAGGAAATACAAGTGGGTTGTCTGTAGCTGAGTTTATCTCAGTTAGCAACACTTTTCGAACGTACGTCAGAGCGTCTCTGGCAGCTCCGGCAACTTGGGGCATACATCTGATCGAGTATGGGTCATGTATTCCTTTGACCTCGCAAGTAAGGGCTTCAGAAACCATCTGACTACTAGAGAGCAATTTCTTCAAGTTCCTTGCCGTGGCGATTTGCCCTTGATGGGGTCTTGCTCCATGCAGCCTTTCATCAAGAGCTTCCAGATGACCATGCAGCGACTCCAGCGTCATCGCGCCTGCTATCTCCGCATTCGCTATCAGTCTCTCGCTGTCACGCAAAGCAAGCACCGCTATTGCTGTAGAGAATTGGGTCCCATTGATCAGTGCTAGACCTTCCTTCGCTGTGAGTTCAACGGGTTCCAGCCCGGCTCTTCTCAGGGCTTCTCCACCCGCCATTATCGCGGCTTGGTATTCTGCCGTTCCTTCCCCCATCAGCACGGCCGTCATGTGCGCCAATGGCACTAAGTCGCCGCTGGCACCCACCGAACCCTTTTCAGGAACGATCGGATAGACGCATCGGTTGATCATTTCAATGAGAGTCTCCAGCGTTTTCAGTCTGATTCCCGAATAGCCCTTGGCCAACGTGTTCGCCCGCAGCAACATCATCGCTCTAACAGTCTCGGCATCTGATGGCCGACCGACACCTGCTGAATGGCTTCGAATGAGGTTTCTCTGTAGCTCCACTGCGTCCTCAGGCGAGATACGAGTTCCAGAAAGAGCACCGAACCCCGTCGTGACTCCATAAACCGGCTTTCGTTTCCTCAACAAGTTCTCCACGATCGCTCGCGAAGCTTCAACTCTTGTCCGTGCTGCAGGTGAGAGTCCAACCTCGGCTCTATTCCTCGCAACCTCGACAACCTGTTCAAGAGTGAGACTCTCGCCATCAAGTAGGATTCTGCTCATGGTGTGACACCTTACCAAATACTCAGGTGTAGGTCAGCAGCTACGCAAATAAAGGCTTCACAGAAACGGCGTAAGGAAAAAAGCAGAGAGCCAGTCGCTCACGTCAACTTCTTTCTATCCAACAGAGGGATTTTCACACCTTTCTCCCGAGCAACCTTCTCCGCTTCCCCATACCCAGCATCAACATGTCGAATTATCGCGGTTCCAGGGTCAGTTGTCAGAACCTTTCCTATTCGATCATCCGCCTCCGCCGTGCCGTCCGCGACAAGGCACATTCCAGCGTGGATACTGTATCCTATTCCAACTCCACCGCCATGATGAACCGAAACCCAAGTCGCGCCAGCCACCGCGTTTAGAAGCGCGTTCAGAATCGGCCAATCTGCTATGGCGTCGCTTCCATCTTTCATCCCCTCTGTCTCACGGTTGGGAGACGCAACGCTACCTCCGTCCAGATGGTCTCGACCAATCCATATCGGCCCTGAGAGCTTGCCACTTCGCACCATCTCGTTTATGATCAAACCGAATCTTGCCCTCTCACCGAACCCGAGCCAGCAGACTCGAGCTGGTAAGCCCTGAAACTTCACCTGATCACGCGCCTTCTGTATCCAGCGACATAGCTCACTGTTCTGAGAGAACTCTCTCAAGATTACATCGTCAAGCCTGAATATGTCATCAGGGTTTCCCACAAGCGACGTCCATCTGAACGGCCCTCTCCCCTCGCAGAACATCTGCCTTATGTATCTCTGGACAAAGCCGGGAAATGCAAAGGCGTTGCTGCAGCCAGCCTCCTTCGCCTGCTGTCTAAGATTGTTTCCGTACTCGAAGGTTACGGCGCCCTTTTCCATCATTGAAACCATTGCTTCGACTTGGCGTCGCATACTCTCCTTGGCCCTTCTGATATACTGCTGAGGATTCCGCTGCCTAAGATCGTCTGCCCCCTCCATCGAAAGCCCAGCCGGATAGTACCCGTTAAGCGGATCATGAGCAGAAGTCTGATCCGTCAGGACATCGGGGATCACTTCCCTCTTCACAAGTTCCGGGTGAACATCAGCCGCATTGGCCAACAGTCCAATGCTTTTGGGAACTCCTTCTCGCTGCGCTTCGCGAGCCATGTCCACTGCCTCGTCGAGGCTTTCTGTCCATGCCTCCAAGTAGCCATGCCGTATCCGACGCTCTATTGCTCTTTTGTTGACCTCCACGACCAGAGCAACCCCCTCGTTCATTGTAACTGCGAGAGGTTGAGCTCCACCCATCTCGCCGAGACCTGCGGTGAGGACAAGTTTACCTCTGAGGGTTCCATCGAAGTGCTCCTTCGCTACAGCTGCCAGAGTCTCATACGTTCCCTGGAGAATGCCCTGCGTTCCTATGTAGGCCCATGAGCCTGCGGTCATCTGACCGAACATTGTCAACCCCTTCTGCTCAAGTTCAAAGAAGTAGTCCCAAGTTGCCCATTTTGGAACGATCAAGCTGTTCGCGATAAGGACCCTCGGAGCCCAACGATTTGTTGTGAACACTCCAACCGGCTTTCCGCTCTGAACGAGCAAAGTCTCATCTTCTTCGAGGCCGACAAGAGAGTCTACGATTGCGTCAAAACATTTCCAGTTTCTGGCGGCCTTCCCTGTGCCTCCATACACAATCAGGTTCTCAGGATCCTTGGCAACCTCCGGGTCGAGAACATTGTGAAGCATCCTCAGCGCGCCTTCAATCTGCCAATTCTTGCAGCGCAACTCAGGCCCAGTGATGGCGCATACCACCCTCTTTGATTCTTGCAAGATTCCTCAGTCTATGTCGAGTGGAGCTGCGAATAATAAGGCTTCGCCGTCGTTCTCCATACTAAAAATCAAGATCGTCAGATCGTGGATGAAACACGCATCACTGACATCCTCGCGCCCCTGAAAGGTGTGGGGTTCCCGATTCGTGGGCGCTCTTCATGGTGCCTCATCCTATCGGGTTTATGGGCTGTGTCAGAAGCAGCCCCTGAGATAGAGCATGCTCTATCCCCCGCTTCACTATCTTGAAAGCCCCAATCTTCGCCTTGATTGTCTTCTTAGCTATCAGAGGCGACTCGCCCCTACTATTGATTGGGCACCCCATTCTTAAGCGCATTCATCCCACAGCTGAAGCATGTGGGCCTTCTGCGCTACTTTTCGTAAGAGATAACTCTTGAAACGCACGTCGCAGATCTCCGACATCTCTGGTAACCCTTTCTGTTACAGACAATGCCTTCAGAAAAAACCGTAGGCGACGGATATGACGAAAGGTAGTCAGTGGAGATGCATTACGACATCGGGCAGAGCCCTTCCGTGCAGGTCAGTCCACATCATTCCAGTATGAAGAGGAAGCGCGAGAGATTTCAACATTACGCCCTGGAGCTGCACAACGACCTAGGTCTGCTTCATTCACCAACATTTGGGAAGACGCCTATTCGGCGAGAATCTTTCTGATTTCCTCAACGAACTGTTTCGCTCGCGTTAGAGACGTAGTTGCATACCCCTTCTTGACGAGGACACCCGTATCGTACTGAAACTTGCTTCTCTTTCTCCTCTCCGACTCAAAAGCAACGATCAACTCATTAGCTTTCATCTCGATCCGTTTCATAAACTGCTCTCTGCCGACTAGTTCACCCACCACCTCTTTTGCCTCATCATATTCCACAAGCAGCTTTGCCAGCTTCTTGTTCGTTATGAAGAAGTGAATCAAGGCATCTGCAGTAACCTTATGAACGATCTCGCCTCTTGCTTTGATACCTTCACTCGCAAGCAGGGCGGTTGCGGCATAGAACATCGAATAGTATGAGGAAACGATGACCCAGAGATAGGACTCGAACTCAGCACTCACCCTAAGTCTGTCTTTGACAGTCTCGTCATCTGAGATCTTATACAGCAAAGCTGCGGTTTCCAGAGAAGATACAGCATTGTCCATGAAGAATCCAACAAACTTCTTGACTGTGGCGTCTTTGACTCTTAACAAACCGTCTGCTATGTACTGCCTAGCGCTGCGGTTAGCTTCTTCGATTCTCTCATCAGTTATCATGGCATAACCCTCGAAAGAAGAGTATAGAATGTCTCAGCGCCATAGGGTACGATGTGACTCTCAAGAACCTCAGTTGCCACATTAGGTCTCTTTGCTATTTCTCTTGCAGACAACATAGATACAAACTGCTCTGTTGAAAGAATGATCTCGTGAAGGCCTATTGTGCTAGTTCTCATGACTGAGGTCAATTCATTCTCCACCCGATTCTGAAACATAAGATCGGGCAATACCAAGAGCATGTCTAGATCTGACTGCGAAACCGCCTTGTCTTTAACAACTGAGCCGAAGAGAACTAGGCAGAAGAAAGGTAAGACGTTCGTGATCTTGGAGACTACGGTTGAAAGCAGCACGCGAATGCTTGGCTTAGATTCGAGAAACTCCTTCGCCCTGAGGGATTCTGTGAAAGCTAGCACTGGTATGTTCTTGTCTAGTCTCAGACGACACATATGCAGATTGGCTTTTCTCTCCAGATTGAGAATACCGTGTCTGGATAGCCTCTTCACGGTGTCGTAAGTTATTCTATAGTCTTGACGAATCTCCTGCGCAAGCTTCCTGATGGTGTAATCCTTGGTAAGGTCACTGACCATAAGTTTCAGGACTGCGATAGCAGTGCTGGACAGATAGGGCGGTTTCGCCTCAGGCTGCTTATGCATACTATGCACCTAGATACATAACATTATGCACTTATGTGCATAATAGACCTTCCACACTCGTTACCTGGGAGGTTGAAAAGCTCGGTCTTGGGCCTGAGAGAGATAACCTATCAAAACTGCTATGTTAGTCCACATCATTTGAGTAGAGGAAGGATGTAGAAGGGATTTAAGACTAGCGTGCGCTGTGTGGGAAAACATGTGAAAACGTGTATAACGAGTATGAGCTTTCACAAGTGTGACTCGTCTTGACCTACTTTGAGGGCCTTAGACGTAGTATGGCTTGCTCAATTGCCGTTTCAGCTTCAATGCAGTTGCCAGCCTGTGTAAGCCCCAAGCCATGTCTATCTGGCGAGTTCCGAAGGTTCAATGCACCTATCGTTTCATGACTTATCGAACGCAAAGCAATACGCTGTCATTTGGATAGGCCACCGAATTCGATTTAGTCTCCGCCGCTTGTTTTCATGATCCTCCCATCTTCAACGACTAAAACGCCGTTCTTGATGACTTTGGAAACTAGGTTTACGCCCAAATGCTGTAGCAGGAATCGGTAGTCTGAAGCATCGAAGATGACGAGGTCAGCTTTCTTCCTGACCTCAATCGATCCCACTTTCCGATCTCTTCTAAGAGCCCTTGCAGCCGTCAATGCTAATCCTCTCAGCGCCTCAATTATGGGAATCTTCATTCCATAGCACGATAGCGCCAAGACGAACTGTAGACTCTGGGTTGGGCAACTAGGGTTGAAGTCGGATGCGAGTGCAAAGGGCAAGCCACAATCCAAAACAGCTGCAGCTTCCGGAAAGCGAGACTCCATCAGAGTCAAAGTGGCTGCAGGTAGAAACACAGGAATAACATTAGCTCTTGCCAATTGAACCAAGCCTTCTGGAGTAGTATGTAATAGATGTTCAGCAGAAACAGCGCCAAGCTCGACAGCTAGCCTTGAGGCGCCGATACTGGCGAACTCGTCAGCGTGGATCTTTGGAAGAAGACCATGCTCGAGGCCGGCGAGCAGGATTTTTCTTGCTTGCTCCACGGAGAAAACTCCCTCATCGCAAAAAACATCACAGAACTCAGCAAGTTGGTTTCTCGCGACCTGCGGAATCATTTCCGTCGTAACTAGCTTGACGTATTCATCGGGTGCGTCCTTGTATTCTGGAGGAATCGCGTGGGCTCCCATGAAGGTCGGAACAAGGTCAACTGGATGTCGTCCGTCAAGATCTTTGACCGCTTGAAGTATTTTGAGCTCGTCCTCAACTGTCAGCCCGTATCCGCTCTTCGCCTCCACAGTTGTCGTTCCATGAAGCATCATATTGTCTAGAACCAGCCGGCCTTGCTCTACGAGTTTTTCTTTCGAGCTTGCCCTGGTGTCGTACATCGTCTTGAGGATGCCGCCACCAGACTTCAGTATATCCATGTAGCTGGCGCCGGCGATCCTCATGTCAAGTTCCCGCTCGCGAGAACCCGCGAATACAAGGTGAGTATGGCAATCGACTAGTCCAGGAGTCACTATTTGTCCAGCCACATCGACGGTCTTACTGGCTTCGAACCTTCCCCTAAGTTCTTCAGTCTCTCCAACCCCCACAATTTCTGCCT
>CAYQCQ010000023.1:0-16035 GCA_964416035.1 uncultured Candidatus Bathyarchaeia archaeon | reverse complement strand
CGTACGAGACATGATGCAGAACATTGGCGTCTGGGACGACGTCATGAGAGTAGTTAGTAGCAGAAAGACCCGGGGACGACGGAAGCATACCCGAGGAAAAGGGTTGCGCCAAGCAATTGGCCCTCTGATAGTAGTTTCGAATGACGAAAGAATAGGCAAAGCCGCCAGAAACCTGCCAGGCGTAGATGTGGTCACAGTCGATAGCGTAGGCGCAGAGATGCTAGCGCCCGGTACGCATCCAGGTCGACTGACTGTCTGGTCTGAATCCGCCTTGAAGCTCTTGGGCGGGTCGACGGGAGAGCCTGAGTAGAATGGACACCAGAAGAGTTGTTGTGCATCCGGTGATGTCAGAGGACTCCGTCAATCTTATCGAGGCAGAGAACAAGATAACATTCATCGTCGATTTGAGAGCCACAAAAAATGACGTGAAACGAGCGGTCCAAGAACTCTACGATGTCAGAGTCTCAACCGTTCGCACAGTCATAACTTCGAGAGGACAAAAGAAAGCGTACGTCAAGCTCTCCCCAGAACATAAGGCAGCTGACCTTGCGGTCAAGCTAGGACTTCTCTAGGAGAGGAACAGGTTTGGGAAAGAATATACTTGTACAAAGAAGAGGCAGAGGCACCAGTGTGTTTCGCGCCCCTACATATCGAAGAGTGGCTCCCGCGCGCTACCCCCCAATCACTACAGGCGAACTAACCGGGGTTCTAAAGGGAGACGTTTCAGAAATAGTACACGATCCGGGAAGGGGTACCCCACTTGCTTTACTGAAGTTCGAGAATGGCGAAAGGTTCTATGTTCCTGCCACAGAGGGTCTTGGTCTCGAACAGAAGGTCGCTCGGGGCGGAACAGCCACTGCCGAAATAGGAAACATATTGCCAATAGGTAGGATGCCTGAGGGGACTATGGTCTGCAATCTGGAGCTTAATCCTGGAGACGGAGGAACAATCGCCCGATCCTCAGGGGCCTACGCCCTTGTTGTTGCACATACACCGCGGGGCACAGAGGTCAGACTGCCCTCCGGGAAATCCGTCTATCTGAAGGATGAGTGTAGAGCAACTGTGGGCGTGATATCAGCGGCAGGAAGAACAGAGAAGCCTTTCCTCAAAGCAGGAGCAAAGATGCAACTGATGAGCGCCAGAGGTAGACGGTGGCCAATTGTGAAGGGGCAGAAGATGGTCGCTGCTTCGCACCCGTATGGTGGAGGACGTCACAAGCATGCAGGGAAACCGACAACCGTCTCAAGATCAACGCCACCTGGAAGAAAGGTAGGAATGATTGCTGCAAGGCAAACTGGAAGAGCAGCAAAACGCATGAGGCGGGTCGCCCAAGTCCTCTAGTTCTGTTTCCGGAAGTAGACACCTTGGCCACACAGTTTCTCATTTGCGGCCTAGCAGTGATCGTCAACCCGGAATCTATGGCAGTAGCGGAGTTTGGCTCCGCTCGAAGGCTTAAATAAACCCGATAACCCGTCAAGGGATGAGAAGTGTAAGCAAAGTGCCGAAGCAATTCAAGTATCGTGGATACAGCCTGGAGCAGCTGCAGGCAATGTCTATGGATGAATTCATACGGCTGCTGCCGGCCAGGCAGAGAAGGTCGCTTCAGAGGGGGTTGAACCCTCAACAGAGGAAGTTCTTGGAGGAGCTGAGAGCGGCAAAGAAGTCGGAGCGCAAGAGTGGTGCGCCTCAGCTCAAGACGCACTGCCGCGACCTTGTAGTTCTTCCGGAGATGGTTGGTGTGACACTTGGCCTTCACAGTGGAAAAGAGTTTGCACCCGTTGAGATAAGGGCGGAGATGATTGGGCACTGTCTCGGAGAATTCGCGATAACAAACAAGAAAGTGTCTCACGGGACACCTGGTATTGGAGCAAGCCGTTCTTCCATGTATGTGCCGTTGAAGTAAGAGAGGGCGCATTCTTCCTATCTGAGTTTCTTCTTAGCCACCGCGCCAACTGCGAAAGCGCACACCAACGCCAGCACAACTACAACTGCTATCGAGAAAGCGGTTGATTGCAGATTCACAATCGCGCCTCGCGTGGCCATTTTGACCGGGAGTACTTCCTGTGATTCAAGGCTTGGTGTCCCCGCCCAGAAGCTGAATAGATTCACTAGAATACCTAGCGCTGCGCCCAGCGTAACGTAGGCGGCCTGTCTGGTCACCGTGATTTCATCTCTCAACAAGTCGATTGTTATCTATGCCGTTATAGTTCTAAGCTTTAGAACAAAACAGCGACCATCCTAGAAGAAGCGTTCGGACCATATTCGGACAGTCTCATACCAGCACACGGCCGCCCCGCTCAAGCCAAAGATCAGTGCCATTACATTATGCACTGATCCCGTGAATCCTTCTCGATACAAGTAGATCAAGAGTGAAGTTGAAAAGAACGCAGCATAGAACAAGTATCGCGGGAGAACTAACGTTCCAAGCCTCATGAAGAATCTCAACACTCCCACCTTTACCTCTCTGAGCATTACATACTGCCCAAATCTATCCTTCTGTATCAACCCGAGTTCTCTAAGCTTGTCGAGATGATGTAGCGCGGTGCTGGGGCTCGACATTCCAAGGGCCCTCTGAACTTCTCTCACACCGACGCCTTTCCCCTTCTTGAATAGGTACCAGTAGACTCTGAGTGTTGAGCCCCTAAGTTCCGACTCGGCTCTGCTTAGGTCTGCCTCTTTCTCCGACAACTTGCATCCGTACCCAAAGAAGACGAAACAGTATAAGAAATGTCTTAGTGTCGGCCTGTCATTTCTGTTGAGAGGTTCTTGCCACTCAAAGGAATTCACCATTCGAGAAAACTCTCAGTTCCGTCGACTTTCACGTCAGCCCAACGTTTTTAAATTGGCCTAGTGCATGCTTTGGGGGTAGCGGTGGAAACCCCGTGCCAAAATGGAAGTATTCGGTCACCGGACTCGACCCGGACAAGACCGTGAAGTGTGCAGGCCGCGAGGTTCGCATTTCACCGAAGGCGGCAGTCGAGATATGCGGGACGATCAGAGGCATGAAGGTAGCGGAGGCTAAGGAGCTTTTGGAACGAGTACGTGCGAAGAAGAAGGCCATCCCGTACAAACGCTACAAGAAAGAGGTTCCGCATAAGTCTCTTGATGAACGTTGGCACGCGGGAAGATATCCAGTCAAGGCGGCTTCCACTATCCTGAAGCTGCTAGAAGAGTTGGAGGCTAATGCCGAGTACAAAGGCCTGAACCTTGCTAAGGTTAAGATAATTCATGCGGCATCACATAGGGGGATGAAGATCAGAAACTACGTCCCTAGGGCTCACGGACGTAGCTCGCCCAGCTTCAACATTCTCACCCATCTCGAAATCGTGGGGTACGAGGGCGAGTAGAATGTCTGTTCAGAAGTTTTTCATAAAAGACAATACACGAAAGGCTGAGCTTGATGAGTTCCTTGCGAGGGAACTGAACAAGGCCGGCTACAGTAAGATGGAGTTGACGAAAACTCCTGTCGGTGCCAGAGTGGTCGTGTACGCGGCGAAGCCAGGCATGGTTATCGGTAGGAGGGGGCAGAGCATCAGAGATCTCACCAAGGTCTTGGAAGAAAAGTTCGGACTTGAGAACCCGCAGATATCGGTTGCCGCTATCGAAGTCCCTGAGCTAGACGCAAGAGTTGTAGCGTCTCAAGTGGCTGCTGCCCTTCAACGAGGAATCCACTTTCGTAGAGCGGCCTATTGGGCTGTTCAGAGAGTCATGGAGGCTGGGGCCTTAGGGGTGGAGATTACGGTGAGAGGAAAACTGACCAGTGAGAGATCGAGATGTGAACACTACAGGCAGGGATACTTGCCCCGATCAGGTGACGCAGCGAAGAAGCAGATTCGGAGTGCAGTAGAATGGATTCAACTGAAGCCTGGAATTCTTGGCATAAATGTGAAGATACTTCCACCGGGCGCGAGTTTCCCAGATAAGCCTTTGATAAGGCCTCCCTCGACCGCAGTAGAGACACCAGTGCAGGTTGCCACGGGCACTGAAGGCCAACCGCCCCCACCTGAGGAGGAGAAGCAGGAAGATGCCGGTACTTAGGGTAAGGGAGATCAGGCAAATGCCTGCTGAAGAACGAAGGAAGAAGCTTGACGAGATAAGAACGGAACTCGTAAGGCTGAAAACGATGGTGGCTTCAGGAGGCACGATAGAGAACCCGGGCAGAATCAAGGAGCTGAGGAAGACCTTAGCTAGAATACTGACGATCGAGAAGGAGACGATCACAGGGAAAGGTGAGTCAAAGTGAGCCCGATGAATCCACAGAATATTCTTAGGCATGAGGTTATCGGACTCAAGGTCAAGATTGCTAGGACAGTGAATAAGGAGCTTGTGGGGCTTGCTGGAAAGGTGGTCGATGAAACAAGGAACACTTTAACGATATCTGATGGTACGAGGAGTATGACCGTGCCCAAAGATACGGCAATGTTCTACTTCTACCTGCCGACGGACGAGATCGTAGGGGTTGATGGAAAGAGGCTTGTTGGCAGACCTGAGGATAGAGTCAAGATGCAGGTGAGGCGATGGTGATGCGCAACATAGGTCTGGAGGTTAAGCCTCCCCAGAAAAGTTGCGATGACACTTACTGTCCGTTTCATGGATCTCTCTCAATCCGAGGGAAAATCCTCCGAGGAGTCGTAGCTAGTAGCAAAATGAACAAGGCTGTGGTTGTAAAGAGAGACATTTTGCATTATGTTCCGAAGTACATGAGATATGAGAAAAGGTGCAGCAGGATCAACGCACATAACCCTCCATGTATCGACGCGAAAGAAGGCGACAAGGTCAAAGTAGCTGAATGTCGCCCGCTGAGCAAGACCGTGGCTTTCGTGATAATAGAGAAGGAGAGCTAGCAACCGGAGTGAAATAAGTATGCCGGCTCCAAAGTCTCGAGCAGTCAGCGCAAGGGGAATGATGGAATACAGGCCCTACATCACGAGGGGGCTACTCGCAGGTAGCCGCCTAGTCTGCGCAGACAATACAGGTGCAAAGGAACTCAAACTCATCAACGTCATGGGTTACAAGGGTCGCCTCAGGAGAGTGCCAAGTGCATGCGTAGGAGAGATGGTAGCCATTTCTGTTACGAAAGGATCTCCAGATCTCAGAAGGCACATCTTTCCCGCCGTCGTTGTCAGGCAGAGAAAGACATTCCGAAGAGTTGACGGAGCAAGGATCCAGTTCGAAGATAATGCAGCGGTCATTATGACGCCTGAAGGAGAGCTGAAAGGAACGGAGATAAGAGGGCCGGTGGCGAGAGAGGCTGCTGAAAGGTGGCCTCGAGTGGCCAACTTGGCCAGCATAATAATCTAAGCAAAGGAGATGTAAGACTGTCCTCGTGAAAGAGTCGAACTGAAATGCAGCGAAAGATGATATCATCACCCCTTTCTCCTGAACTTCGTAAGAGGTACGGTCGGAGATCCTTTCCCGTAAGAAAAGGAGACACTGTCAAGGTGGTAAGAGGAGACTTCACTGGCATTGAGGGCAAAGTCAACAGGGTGGACTGCAACCGAGGAAGATTGTTCGTTGAGGGGCTCACCCGAGACAAGGTTTCAGGAACGTCTGCACTGGTGTCAGTCCACTCATCAAAAGTCGCGATTACAAACCTAAATCTCTCAGACAAGTGGCGCGCTGACACGCTGGAGACGGGAAAACCTCAGTCATCAACTGAAGGAACTGCCGAGAAAGAGGCGGTTGACTAAGAATGGGAAAGAAAGGCGGCTCAAGACACCTGAAACGGATGCCTGCGCCAAGATTCTGGCGAATAAGAACAAAGGAATTCCAGTGGACGGTCAAGCCTAGAGCAGGGCCTCATCCCATTGGTCTCTGTATTCCGCTTGCAATTATCCTCAGGGACTATATCGGTCTAGCAAGAACTGCACGAGAAGCAAAACTCCTTCTATCACAGGGCAAGGTGAAAGTTGACGGACGCTTCAGAAGAGACGAAAAGTATCCTGTCGGCCTCATGGACATAGTCGAGATTGCCGGCGCGAAAGGAGCATTCCGACTAGTTCCGGCCGAAGGAAAAGGCCTTACTTTGGTTGAGACACCCAAGGAAGAGACGGGATTCAAACTTTGTAAGATACAAGACAAGAGGACCGTTGCTCATGGACATCTCCAGATAAATCTGCACGACGGCAGAAACCTTCTGGTTAAAGTGCAGAATCCGAGCAACCTTACTGAAGATGTCTACTCAACTGGAGCCTCGCTGCAGATTGAGATTCCAAGTCAGAAGATTCTGAAGCAGATGAAGATGGCCGAAGGCGCGTACGCGATCGTTACTAGAGGAAGAAACCTAGGACGACACGGAAAGATTTGCAACATAATCCCGCGATCAGCAACAAGACCCGCAATCGTGGAGATCAGAGACAGCAAGGGGGGAACGTTCCGGACTACTAGTGACTACGTGTTTGTAGTGGGAGAAGAGAGTCCCACCATAAAACTTGCGGGAGCTTAACAGGATGACCACTAAGGTGGAGACCGAGGCGGGCAAGCAAAACCCGATGCAGCAAATCAGAATCGAAAAGGTGACGGTCAACATAGCTGTCGGAAAGTCTGGGGAGCCCTTGGAAAAGGCGAAGAAAGTGCTTCAGCAGATGACGAATCAAACGCCTTGTCCGAGGAACGCGAGGAGAACCATAAAGGACTGGGGAATAACAAAGGGCGAACCCATATCATGTATCGTCACGCTTCGCGGGAAAAACTCCGAGTCTTTCTTGAGGCGCACCCTGGAAGCCATAGACAACAAGCTCTCCGAATCCTGCTTCGATGATCGTGGTAACTTCGGGTTCGGCATAAAAGAGCACATCGAGATCCCAGGCACCAAATATGTTCCCGAGATCGGAATATTCGGCATGGACGTAAACGTGACGCTTGAAAGACCGGGCTATAGGGTCAAGAGGAGAGCAATAAGGACATCGAGAGTAGGAAAAGGGCACTTCATTACAAGACAAGAAGCAATCGAGTTCGCTGCAAACAAGTTGCAGGCAACAGTCATCAAGGAAGGTGCAGTTGTTGGCGAAACTTAAACCGAGTAAACAGAGAAAGTTCGGCAAGGGAAGCAGGCCGTGCAAAAGATGCGGTCAACGAAACGCAGTCATAAGAAGCTACGACCTGCAACTCTGCAGGCAATGTTTCAGAGAACTTGCACCCAAACTGGGCTTCAGGAAGTATTCTTGAGGTTACCGAAATGACGCTGATGGATCCTTTGGCGCATGCCCTTTCGACAATTGCAAACAATGAGGGGAGATACAAACATGAATGCGTGGTGGACCCAGCATCCAAGCTGTTGGGCCAAGTCTTGCGTGTGATGCAGAAGAACGGATACTTGGGCGAGTTTGAGTTTGTTGACGACGGAAGGTCTGGGAAATTCAAGATTCAGCTAATTGGAAGGATCAACAAATGTGGCGTCGTCAAGCCAAACTTCTCTGTGAAGCTGGATAAAATTGAAACATTCGAGAAGAGATACTTGCCGTCCAGAGACGTAGGCGTTCTCATCTTGTCAACTCCGAAAGGAGTGATATCTCACAAGGAAGCACATGGCTTGCAAACTGGAGGAAAGCTTCTGGCGTACGTCTATTAAAGCGGTGGAATCATGGCTGCTGAAGTTGCCGGGAGATTCGTCGAGATTCCCAACGACGTCAAAGTCGAGATCAAGGGACGCAAGGTGGCTGCGACCGGACCGAGAGGATCAATCAGTGAAGACCTCTCCCATATGTCTGTAGAGCTTGAAACGAAGAATGATAGGGTAGTGGTCCGGTCGACGGGATCTAAGAAACGGGACAGAGCAATTGTGGGAACGGCGGCTGCACACATCACCAACATGGTCAAGGGTGTCACCAAGGGTTTTTCATACCGGTTGAAGATTGTTTACGCACATTTTCCTGTCACTGTCAAAGTTTTGGAGAAGGAGAAAAAAGTATCGATCGAGAACTTTGGTGGAGAGAAGACTCCTCGCTTCGCATCGATAGTCGGGGATGTTTCAGTCAAGGTGTCAGGCGACGAAGTGATAGTTGAAGGAACACGTCTAGAAGAGGTCAGCAGAACAGCAAGCAATATCGAAGAAGCCACGAGAATCAAGGAGAAAGATCAGAGAGTCTTCCTGGACGGTATCTACGTATTCCAGAAGGGGGAGGCTAGCAAGAAGTGAAGACGCGTCAGGTTGCCAAGAGAGAGAAGCTCAAGGCACGGATACCGAAACTGGTCAGGCAGGAATCATGGCGGTACCAAAGGCTCAAGGAGGCTTGGCGCAGGCCCCGCGGAGTCACAAACAAGATGAGGCGAAGACAGCGAGGATGGCCCAAGACAGTTTCTGTTGGCTATAAGACCCCGAACGAGTTGCGTCATCTTCATCCATCAGGCTTGAGAGAGGTCAATATCGATCGAGCGGAGGACCTAGAGAGGCTTGACGCCAAAACCTATGTGGCAAGGATCAGCCATACAGTCGGAGAAAAGAAACGAGTCGCGATTGTCAACAGAGCGAAAGAACTACAGATCAGAATTGTGAACCCACGAGTCACAAGAAGGGAAGAGGCTCCCGAGGCCAAGGAACCCCTCATTGAAGAGCGTGAAGCTCCCAAGGAACAAGCGCAACCGGAGGTTACACAGGAGCAACTCAAAGAGGAGACGAAGCCATGAACCTCAGGAGCCAGAGGAGATTGGCCTCAGGGATACTGAAGGTCGGAGAGAATAGAGTGTGGATAGATCCAGACGAGATCGACAAGGTCAGTTCAGCGATAACTCGGGATGAGGTCAAGAGGCTCATTCACGAAGGAATCATTCAAGCACTGCCGGAAAGAGGCACTAGTCGAGGCAGGCATAGAGTGTCACATCGAAGACATGTCCTCGGAAGGAGAAGTGATCCCGGTGGAAGAAAGGGAAGCCGAAGGTCAAAGAAGACCTGGGTCGACAAAATCAGATCGATCAGAAGGAGGCTGAGACAGCTCAGAGACAGAAGAATGATCGAGAGATCAGTATACGGAAAGCTGAGTCATATGGCAAACGGAGGCGTCTTCAGAAGTGCAAGCCATGTCGACGAATACATAGAATCTCACCATTTGGCGAGGAGGAGATAGTCACAATGGTTCGAGGCGCGCTAGGACCCAGGTACAGCATGCCGCATCGCAGAAGAAGAGAGCATCGGACCGATTACAAGAAGAGATCAGCACTGGTGGTTTGCGCTTTTCCAAGAATGGTTGTTCGAACCTCAAACAAACATACAATCGTCCAGTTCGTGGAGGCTAGGCCTGAAGGAGACCATGTGTGTGCTGCAGCCAAGTCCACCGAGCTTGGGACACTAAACTGGAAATACGGAGGAGGAAATCTCCCAGCAGCCTATCTTACCGGTATGCTCGCAGGGCTGAGAGCAATTAGGAAAGGTCTTCGCAAAGCAGTGCTCGACATCGGTCTACGAAGAGTCAGTAAGGGGGCGAGGGTCTTCAGCGCTCTGAAGGGCGCGGTTGATGTGGGGGTTGAAATACCTCACGGTAACGAAGTGCTTCCTCCCGACTCGAGGGTTAAGGGAGAGCACATAGCTGCGTACGCGAAACAACTCTCAACAGATCCAGACCGGTATCGAGCGCAGTTCTCGGAATACCTTTCAAGGAAATTGAAGCCCGAGGATCTTCCTTCTATATTCGAAAAGACTAGGGAGAAGATTGCTGGTTCGGAAAAAGGACCTCAAAAGGAGTCTGAGAAGTAGTGGGCCTGACCGCAGAGAGAGCGTCCAGTCAAGTGACATGGACTCCAAGAACGAAACTTGGAAAGATGGTACAAGAAGGAAAAGTCATTTCCATTGACGAAGTCTTCACCCAAGGCTTGAAGATAATGGAGCATCAGGTAGTCGACGCGCTTCTTCCGAACCTCCAGCACGAAGTTCTGGAAATTGGCTTCGTCCAGAAGCAGACAGATGCAGGAGAGAAGTCTCGCTTCAGGGCTGTGGTTGTCGTAGGAAATGGCGAGGGCTATGTGGGCGTGGGCGATGGAAAGGCGAAGCAGGTTAGAATCGCCATAGACAAAGCCACCGTGCAGGCAAAACTGAACACGATTCCGATACGCAGAGGATGTGGGAGCTGGGAGTGCGCTTGCAATCATCCCCATTCCCTTCCGTTCAGGGTGAAAGGGAAATGCGGAAGCGTATCAGTGGAGGTAATTCCTGGGCCAAGGGGACTGGGATTGGTTGCAGGAGAGATACCGAAAGTCGTCTTGAGAATGGCAGGCGTCAAGGACTGTTGGACAAGAAGCTTCGGATCAACATCAACCGCTCCCTCAACTGCGTATGCAGTATACGACGCGCTACGATCGACATATCGCATAGTCACTCCCAGCGACTGGGCTAGGTAGAGAACACTTGATAGAAAAGAAGAGGCCTAGAGAGGCAAAGAAGCCAACGGCAAGAAGAGTTAGGAAGGAAGCTCCCTCAGAGATCTCAAAAGGTAGCTGTATCATCGCCGTCAGGCTCCGCGGAGAGTCTGGAGTCTCGAGCGACGTGAAAGCCACACTAAACATGCTGCGTCTGCCCCAGAAGCACAACGCAGTCCTGATCTACAAGAAACCCGACGCCCTAGGAATGCTCAGGAAAGCAAAGGACTACATAACCTGGGGAGAAGCCAACAAAGAGCTGCTGAGTATGCTGTTCCGGAAGAGATGTAGGCCGCAAGGCACAAACGAGCTCACAGCGAAATACTTGAAGGAGAGGCTTCAAGTTCCCTCGATAGATAGGCTGGCTGAGGCAATAGAACGAGCGGAAATCCCACTAGGCAGACTTTACGAAGCAGGGATCCCGCCTGTTTTTCATCTTCATCCTCCTAAAGGCGGATTCAAGAGGGCTTTGAAACGCTCCTTCGCAGATAGAGGCGAGCTGGGCGACAGGGGATCGGAAATCGCATTTCTCGTCTCTCGAATGATCTGACATAGCGATAGCCGACTCTGATGCCCAGACTTGTGAGCATATGAAGACCGATGCGAGGAAGAGTAACGGAAGACGACGTTATCAGACAATTTCAATTTTTTCGGCCTGATAGCTTAGTGAAAGATTGAACAAGTTCAGAGAGTTGCTAAACGCTTAAATTGACCGCGCCTGAACAATCACCAAACGCTGCATCAAGAGTGATCCCAAGCTTGCCCACGAGGTACAGAAAAGTAAGGAAAATGCGCGGCTCAAGGACTCACGGATGGGGAGTCTCAGGCCAGCACAGGGACAGTGGAATGCAAGGGGGCCGAGGGGGAGCAGGCCGTCTCACACATAAGAAAACGAGACTGATAGCTGAAGGAGTTTCGATAGGTAAGCATGGCTTTGTGAGCCATTCAAGGACAACCGTCCGAACTATCAACGTGAATGATCTTGCCGGTCTGATACCGGAGCCATCCGAAGCAAAGTCAAAGGACGAGCTCCCCCTGATAGATCTGTCCAAGCTAGGTTATAGTAAACTCCTGGGGAAAGGAGTTCTTGACCGGCCGATAGAAGTGAGGGTTGCAAGACTATCGGAATCCGCTGCGAAGAAGGTCGAAGCGGCAGGAGGAAAGATAGTCCGTCTCAAATAGGTGGCTTTCTTGGTCCGCTTTATTGAACTCTTTCAACCACTCGCAAGATTTGTTCCAACCGTATCCGCCCCAGACCGAAAAGTCTCCTTCAATGAGAAACTGTTTTGGACCACTATGGTTCTTATTGGCTATCTCATCATGACTGAGATCCCTCTCTATGGAGTCGGGGGAAGAGGCGCAGAGGATCCCTTCAGCGCAATGCGGGTCATCTTTGCCTCTGAGAGAGGCACACTGATGGAGCTGGGAATAGGACCAATAGTGACAGCAGGCCTTATTCTTCAAGTGCTTGCGGGCTCACAGATGATAAAGGTTGACTTCACGAATCCCCAGGATAGATCACTTTTCACAACGGCAAGCAAAGTCCTGTCCATAGTTATGTACGTTTTTCAGATAAGCGCCTACATGATTGCTGGCGCATTCGGGACGACGGTCACCCCTCAGACAGCTTTCGTTATCGTTCTGCAATTAGTAAGTGCAGGAATCGTGCTGATCCTTCTGGATGAATTGCTACAGAAAGGATGGGGTCTAGGAAGCGGGATCAGTCTCTTCATCGTCGCAGGCGTAGCGCAACGGATACTGTGGGACTCAATTGCTCCCATGGGCCCCATGAGTGACAAGAAGTACTTGGGGGCAATCATTGCATTTGCGCAATCAGTGGGATCTTCGTCAAGGGTGTGGGACATGTTCCACCGTCCTGAAGGACTGCCTGACATGGTAGGCTTGCTTACAACCCTCATCGTCTTTGCAGCCATCATCTATATCGATGGTTTCCGGGTTGAGGTTCCGGTATCGCATTCAAGGTTTAGAGGATTCAGAGGAAAATTTCCGATCAAGCTTCTGTACGTGTCCAACATACCTGTGATCTTCGCGGCCGCGCTCTTCGGCAATATATACTTCGTCACGCAGCTGATCTGGTCGAGATACAATCAGTCGGGGACAAACTTCTGGCTGAACCTTCTGGGAATATTCAAGGCGGAAGGCCAGAGATACGATCCTACGAGTGGGCTCGCATATTATGTTGTTTCCCCGAGGAACTTGGAGAATGTGATGAGTGACCCTATTCGTGCAATAGTTTACGCTGGTTTGATGATGGTGATATGTGTGTTCTTCTCTATGACTTGGATCGAGGTGGGTGGCATGGACGCTAGGACGGTCTCTCAGCAGCTGGTTGACTCGGGAATGCAGATAGAGGGGTTCAGGCGCTCGTACGCTCCGATCCAGCAGGTGCTTTCCAGATACATACCGACGGTCACGATACTGGGCGGACTGGTTGTGGGTGCAATAGCCTCATTCGCTGACTTCTTGGGTGCGTTCGGTTCTGGCATGGGCATCCTACTGTCGATAGGTATCATACAGCAATACTACCAGATACTGGCTCAGGAAAGGATTAGTGAAATGTACCCTGCAGTTCGATCGCTGCTAGGAAAGTGATCGGAATGCGGGCCACTGTGATCGTAACGGGGATACCAGGGGTCGGTAAGACCACGGTGCTTAGGGAGCTTGAAACACAAGCCAAAGCTAGAGGATTTAGACTGAGAGTTGTGACGTTCGGAACCGTTCTGACCGAGTTGCTCAAGAAATCTGGTCGCGGGATTGATCGGGACAAGATGCGAAGGGAGAGCATAGAGCTTCAAAGGAAGATCCAAGATGAAGCCGCAACCGAGGTCACTAAGATGAAAGCTGACGAGATCCTTGTGGTTGACACGCATATGTTCATCAAGACCTCAACTGGGCTGTGGGCGGGCTTACCTACGAACGTCTTGACAAGACTCGAACCAGATCTCTTGGTTCTCGTCGAAGCATCGCCGGAACAGATCGTCCGGAGAAGAGTAAGCGACAAGAGCAGAAGTAGGGATTTCGGGGCAAGAGAGGACGTTATGTTTGATCTAGGTTGGTCGAGGTCCACAGCTTCGGCGTGTTCGGTCCTCACCGGAGCGCCAGTGAGGATTATAAGGAATGAAGAAGGAAGGCAGGCGGAAGCGGCTGGAGAGCTGTTGGAGACGATAGTAGAGAGGCTTGGATAGTTGCTGACGATACTTGACGAGATAGCCAAGTGGCTTATGGCGACACTTGCACCATACGGGACGATACCTAATTCTACTTTCTTCATACTAGGTGTCGCAGGTATTCTTGCGATTACATCAAACTTGGCTAACCGTTTCCTTGTGGACGTGCGGGCGATGAAGGAGATGTCGGCTGAGGTCAAGTCATGGCAGGAGGAGTTCAATAAAGCGAGAAAGTCTGGTGACAAGCAGTTGTTGGCGAAGGCCACAAAGAAGCAAGCCGCGATCATGCGACTGCAAAGCAAGATGACGTGGGATCGAATGAAAGTCACATTCACGTTCTTCATACCGTTCCTTCTAGTGTGGAATGTGCTTAGCATGTTCTACGGAGGGGTGCCCGAACGCATGTTTACAGCGTACTCGCCCTTTTTCGTGCGATGGTTGCTGGAAGGCCCGAGTCTCATCCCTAACCTTCCCGTTCCCATCAAACTTTCGTACTTTACCTGGTACCTAATCTGTTCCTTTGCCATAAGCCTCCCCACATCAAGGCTTCTAGGCACGTATCCTGAGCAGGAGTGACCGACCATGGTCAGGCGGGCGAAGCGTACGAGAAGACACAAAAGAACTCTTATTCCAACTCCAGGCCGTAGGATCAGCCTCCAATTCAGAAGAAGTAGGCCCGGGGCGCCAAGGTGCCTCATCTGCGGGTCAACGGTAAGGGGCATACCTTACTCCAATATTCGAAAGCACCCAAAATCAGGGCGAAGGCCTTCACGCCCATACGGTGGTGCGGTCTGTCCCGCATGCCTTGCGGAAGCGCTCAGAAGAGAGGCTCGAGGTCAAGCCTAAGTGGACCTAGTGCTAGCGATCAGCGGGCTTCACGGTTCTGGCAAGTCCACCTACGCTCGCGCCATGGCTGAGGCCTTTGGATTGAGGCTTGTTTCGGCGGGCCAATTCTTTCGAAGGATCGCCAAGGAAAGGGGAATAACTCTGGAGCAGTTGACAGAGGAGGCGAGCAAGGATCCTCGCATAGACAGGCTGATTGACGACATGACGAAGCAGGAGGCTGAGAAGGGGAACGTGATCTTGGACGCACAGCTTTCAGGATGGATGGCCCGAGGAAAGGCTGACGTCAAAATATTTCTCACAGCGCCTGATGGTGTAAGGTTCGAAAGGATCGCTCTGCGCGACGGAATATCCGTCGAGGACGCTAGAAGGCAAACTCTCATGAGAGAGGCGGCTCAGAGAGAGCGTTTCATCCGCTACTACGGAATAGACCCTTCCGACCTATCCAACTACGATGTGATCTTCGACACAAGCCTTGAGCCGCTAGATGAGAATATCAAAATTCTTAAGAACATCATATCCGAGTACCTTTCGGAAAAAGCTAAGATGTGAATGCCTGATGCCCGCTATCGAAGTAGGAAGGATATGCGTGAAAACTGCTGGTCGTGAAGCCGGGAGCAAATGCGTCGTTGTTGACGTTATCGACAGCAACTATGTTTTGATGACGGGGCCAAAGTCGCTCTCAGGTGTCAAGCGCCGCAGGACAAATGTGAAGCATATCGAACCAACCCAAGATAAGATTGATCTCAAGAAGGATGCAACGGACGAAGAAGTTCTCAAGGCACTTGAGAAAGCAAAGAAGACCGCAGCTGTCAAGGCTGAGGTCAAGCCGAAGATCAAGTAGGCGGGCTCGCACCCCAGGTCTACAATCAGTTTAATTCTTGCTCGGTGGTCTTGGTTAGGGGATAAGCATGAAGCTTCTTCCACCATGGGACATGAAGAGAGAAATCGTGGCCAAAACGGAGGCGGATACGGATGAGGCTCGGGGACATGATCCGTACGCCAGGCCGATGAGTCTTCACATCCGTTTTGGTACGGTCAACTTGGACAAGCCGTCAGGCCCTTCAAGTCATGAGGTTGTGGCTTGGGTTAAACGGATGCTTGGACTGAAGCATGCCGGACATGGCGGAACCCTTGACGCCTGAATCGGCGGGGGATATCCAAAAGTCACCGGGGTGCTTCCTGTCGCGTTTGAGGACGCGACGAAGGTAGTTCAAGCGTTCCTGCTATCGGGGAAAGAGTATGTATGCCTCATGCAACTACACGAAGACGTAACTGAGCAGAGAATCAGGGACGCGCTTAGTGAATTCACCGGAGAGATTTTCCAGAGGCCGCCTCTCAGGGCTTCGGTAAAGCGAGTTGTGAGAAGACGAACGATCTACTCACTGGACATCCTTGAGATTGACGGTAGAAGGGTTCTCTTCAAGGCTGCCTGCCAAGCCGGAACATATGTTCGCAAGATCTGTAGCGACATAGGTGAGGTGCTTGGATCTGGAGCGCACATGAGTGAGCTACGGAGGACGAGAGCCGGGCCGTTCGATGAAGATAGGAACTTGTGCTCCATGTACGATCTTCTAAACGCCTACGACCATTGGAAGACTCGAAAAGGAGAAGAAGAGCTCAGGGCGATCGTCCGGCCGATGGAGGAAGCGTTTCA
>CAYQCQ010000022.1:12646-16354 GCA_964416035.1 uncultured Candidatus Bathyarchaeia archaeon | reverse complement strand
TCTCACAATATCCCTCTATGAATCCGTCGATGAATTGACTTAGACCTTGAGTCATGAGAGGAGAATAGTGTCCCGAGTAGAAGAGAAACTCCGAAACATCCCATGCCTTGTCTCCTTTCTTAGCAGCCTGTTCAAGGTCGAGCGAATAGATTTTCCTATCGAGGGAGGCCACGAAGTTCTCGGGCTTTGAATCACCAACCGTAACCTCGATCGAATGAATTCTCGCCATGGCTCTTCCGATTTGAAACGCGAGTTCGTAGTCTCCAGCGGAGAGTTGATCAGAGGAGGAGGCAAGCTTCACCAGACTTGCGACATTCCTCCCCGGGATATATCTTTCCAAGAGAATTCGATCTGGAATGCTTACATGAACTATGTCAGGCACAGGAATGCCCTCTGTGGAGAGAATCCTGTTCATTCCGTATTCATTTGCAAGTCGGGATCTTCCTACCACGGAGAATTTTTTCGTGCCAAGAGTGACTAGATTTATGGAGAACCATTTCAGACTGAACCAGTCAGTATACTTCTTTGCTACAAGCTGTTCTTGATCAGCAGAAACTAGATAAACGTCGTTGAGCACTCCGGCCAATGGTGTGATCGCCACTTTGGCGCCGGGTCGGAGCTTCAATGCAACATCAATAACAGAAGACCTTTCGTTCAAGTCAACTGTTCCTGTCGACATCTTGAGAAACAAGTAGTCTTTCGGATCCTTAGGTTTCTCGGTCAAGGCTCCAAGTTGAAGACTTCTACGCAAGGCTGACCCCAATTCCTCCATTATTCGCTCGAAGCTGCGCGTATGGGTGCGACCATAAGCCAAGTACGAATAGAGCGCTCTTCTGCTCATTTCAACAACATTGACGACTTTCTCGAACGACCTCCTAGAAAGAATCTCGTCTATGAACTTGTCTTCTAAGACGAACCTATGATCTTCGAACCTGATCACCCCTGCCTTCCGAAGACCTTGTAGTGCGACTCCATAGCCTTCTAAGATGGATTGCAGATTGGCTTCTTTAGAGTTGCTTCTAAGCATGTTAGAATAGCTGTCGAGAAGAGCAGGATAGAACCTAGCCCTCTTGCGTAATCGAGAGAGAGCGAGATAAGCGGGGTCTATGACCAACCCACGGGAGATTTCCCCGTACTCCACCACAAGATCTCTCAATTCCTCTTCAGCAACTCTTCTCTTCGTGAGAATCTCCGTCTCCCTTAGAAAACCGGAATTCTCTAAGGCCACATAGGGACCTAGTAGCCTAGTGCACAAGAACTCGCCTAAACTCCCATACTTCGCATCAAGCTCGAAGAGTTTCCTCTCCACGGCTAAAATGGCCGCATGAACCTGATTCATCCTCTTGTGGTAGAAGCCCGCCCCCTTTGGATAGTCCTCAAGGACTAGGAGAATGTCAAAGTCACTGTCAGCTCTTGCATAGCCACCCGCTCGTGAGCCATACAGACAGATAGCGGTCATGTCGGAATCTGCTGCAATCTCCTTGCACAAATGCCGGATGGACTCGGCATGATGGAAAGTGGCCACGTCTTGCACGTTCCCCTAGAGGACCAACGTAGTGGAGTACTATCCTTAACATCCGTTAAAGCGTTGCCCCGTACTAACCCGATATCACTATCTTATCAGTTGGTTTTATTAGAATGACAGACGCATCCAAGCTTCGTTGGACCCAATGAGTCCCCACGAGATTTCGAGAATAGCGGTGGCAATGATCAACTGTACTCTTCTTGTTGTGAGTGTCATTCCACTACACGCCATGTTGACCCATAATGCCGAAGGTTCTGTGGGAGAACTCGGTAATCCTGGGGCAAGCTGGCGCGAGACCCCACCGATAAGGGTAGTCATGAAGTCGACAGCAGATTGGGCAAGGATAATGTTTGACGATGAAGTCGGAAATAACACCAACGGCATTCGGTTCAAGTACGTACTCGCCTGCGGATGGCTCAAAAGAAATGACAGCGACGATGAAATCAGTATCGGAAAAAGTGCCTGGTACGATATTCTATACAATGTAACCGTCAAGAAGACGGGAGACATCGTGGCGTTCAACAAGCAAAGGAATGACTTTGATTACACGGAAATGTATGCCGACATAGTATTCGAGACTGATATGGGCACCATCACAGGCTACGTTTGGTTGATGTTGGGTGGCCAAGGCATAACAACGTTCCAGCTCACGAACCTCGAAGGCCAATACGTAGTTTGGGAGGAAACCCTCTCCGGGACCGGCCACACGAGCCATGTGAAGAGATATATTATGATAGATTCATTCTTCAGAAGATGGGAGATCTCACCGACATCAATCGTTATTCTCACATTGATCGTCATACTGGTCATGGTTCTTCTCGGCCCGGTCATCCCGCCAAGAAAAGCAGAATCTCGTAGTAAGAAAACAACAACCAGTAGGTTTTCTATTTCGTCCGATCTTGCCTATATGCGCAGTCGAACACCCCGAAGAAGCCTTTGACTGAGGGCTGGAGGAGTAGAGAGCATGGGTGAACCGGTCGCTGAGAAAACCTTACTGAAACTTACAAGATTTGCGCTCGGGGCGGCCATCGCAATCAATCTCGCAATGGTCTCAATTCGGTTTATGGGCGGACTTCCTCTTGGAGTAGACTCCACCAGTCACTTGTTTCGAGTCATGCTCATGTCCAAGTCCTATGGAGAGAACGGGTATGTTCCTCAGTGGAACCCAGACTGGTACGGAGGCACGCCCCTTTTCCTTCTCTACCCACCGCTGAGCTACTACCTCATCTTTGTTGTCTCATTGGTGGGCTGGGGCCCAATCCTAGCTTACAAGCTAGTGGACTCAGCGTTCTTTCTTCTAGGGCCGGTGGCCGTATACTACTTCGCACGGTATGTCGGAGGCGACAAGAAGGAAGGGGTCTTGGCTGCTTTTCTTTTTTCCTTCTCTCCAACTGTAGTAGAAAACTTCCTGTTCTATGACAGGTTCCCCACTATTGTTTCGCTTCCTTTTGTTTGCCTTTTTATGATAGTGTTATCTCAAGCGCTTGCCGGTAAGCGGAGATCGCTCTTCCTGATCTTTTCCGGAGTTCTCTTCGGCGTGATCATTCTCATCCATCATCTCTCAGCACTTTGCGCTGCCTTGCTCGGGCTTCTGATTGCTCTCGCGAGAGCTTTGAGAGTCAGAAAGCCACGCACTTTTGCATATTCCATGACCGTTCCTGCAATCGTTTTTCTGATTGGGGCCTTCTTGTCTTCGTTCTGGGTGATTCCTTTCATTACAGCCTCTAATCAGTTGCTCAGCAACCCATTCTACAACCGTAACGTTGAGTTTCCGTTCATCAGACTAAGCTACTTCTCAATAAACGTCGCTACATATGCCTTTGGAGTCGCTCATCTCGGTCTTGCCCTATTCGCCCTCTGGACGCATTCTCTCGATTCTGGATTCAACAGACGGTTTGTTCCAATCACAATTGCTTCGATGTTGATCGGAATGGCACTGTTCGAATCAGGAGAGAAGATTAACATGACACCCATGAGGATTCTTGGCCAGAGTGTTGTCGCGTTTTCGCTTCTCGGTCTCTTTTATGCTGTTTGGCGAGACAGAAGGGTAGGCTCAGATCAAGGTTCGAAAATGCATTTCGTGTGGATGTCGTTTGCAGCATTCTTTTGGCTCAGTCTCGGAAGCTTCGCTTTACCACCTGTAGTTTTGCCGCCGCTCTCATTGGTTTGGCGGGCCCTTGATG
>CAYQCQ010000022.1:12202-12636 GCA_964416035.1 uncultured Candidatus Bathyarchaeia archaeon | reverse complement strand
TCCACCGGTTTTGGCTTTACCTGAGCATACCGATGAGCATCCTTTCTGCAATAGGATTGAAACAACTGTCTGTGAGAGGAACTCGCTTCCTCATTAAGAGATATTGGCTCCTCCCTGTCCTGCTAGTGGGAATCATTCTATCTGGCGGTTGCGTAAAGGTCTGGTATGTGACGACTCACAACATAAGCGAATTCTTGCCATATCCTACCATAAACAGAGAGATTCCGGCAGGATTAGTTGCCTATTTCAAGTCCGATCCTACGTACGCTAGGATTCTCGCGATCAGATGCCCGCTTTGGATATACGTGCTTCCATACTACACTAACAAGCCGTTGATCGACGGCTGGTACCCGCAGGACAAACTGCTGAAACGCCTGCTAGAAATAAACGACTATAGAATCGTAGATCTTGAATCTGCGGGACCAGTAGACCCT
>CAYQCQ010000022.1:11706-12192 GCA_964416035.1 uncultured Candidatus Bathyarchaeia archaeon | reverse complement strand
AAGGATTTGATGGTCAAGTCAAAGCTGTTCGCAATCAGGTGGGTCATAGTGGGGGAAGTTGCCGAAGATACGAGACTGAACCTTTTCAACGGAACCCACTTTGAATTGGACGCGCAATTCCCATATCAAGAAGGCGCGATCACAGTGTACCGATCGTCTGAGCTGATAGAGATGGTGGAGCTGATTCCTCCAGATGCAGGAAAAGTCGTCTTGAGTCGCGATAGCCCAGATGCGCTTACGTTAAAGCTTGATGTTCAAGGTAGTTCCACAGTGGTTATCAAGGAGGCCTACTTCCCCACTTGGCGCGCGATCTCAGGAGGCACTCCTCTCAATATTACCGAAGACCCAGAAGGCTTCATGACTATAAGGGTCCCGGCGGGAGCCAGAGAAATCAAGCTGTATCACAAGCCCATTGAGTTCAGCATCTACTATCTGTCAATAGCTACTTTAGCAATCTTGTTATTGATTGTGGGATTGGATCTTATG
>CAYQCQ010000022.1:0-11696 GCA_964416035.1 uncultured Candidatus Bathyarchaeia archaeon | reverse complement strand
GACTGTCGCAGGCAGTGCAGCTTTCTCGAAAAGTGACGAAGCAATTCTTAGAATTGGATACCTTTCAACAGGCAGTTTTTGCCTTTACGAAGGGTTCCAAACCTGGGTGCGTGGACAAATCGAGTCAAACCCGGAGGTGGTCATATACTGTCTTGCAATATACGCAATCTCCTTCACAGCGCTAGCCTTGGCGTTTTCCAGCCTGACATATGCCGAAAAGCTGAGAGATTTTATCCCAGTATCGCTTCTGGTTGTTATGCTTATCAGCGCCTATGTCTTGTTTCAAATCCAGTATAAAGGCGCGTACAGAACCGACGCTTTGGCGTTCACTCACTACGCTGCCGATATCTTCGTTGAGAAAGGACTAAACCCTTATCCACTCGACCTTCAAGATGCTTTACAGAAATTCAAAGTTGATCCACTCTACATAACGCTAACACCCTCAGGAGACATATCGACGAACCTGGCCTATCCGGCACTTCACTTCCTTACTTTCGTCCCGTTCGTCGCAGTTGGACTTAAGGACATGAGATGGGTTCTTTTCCTGTTCGAAATAGCTACGGCGGTCACTCTGTACTACAAAGCGCCTAGGGAACTGAGACCGATTGTGCTATTGCCTATCTTTGTAAGCGCAGACCTCGCGATTGACTTCAACGCTGGATCGGTCACAGACTTCTTATGGGTGTTTCCTATGGTGTGGGCCGCTTTCTCTATGGACGATCCGTTTCGAGGCGGAATCTTCTATGGAGTCGCGTGCGCCATGAAGCAGCAACCTTGGATCGTCGCACCATTCACACTCATATGGATGTTCAATCTCAAGAAGGGGAGCCTAGTAGTGAGAACCTCAAACGTGCTCAAGTTTGTGGGAGCAACCGCGATCAGCTTCGTCGTGCCGAATCTTCTCTTTATGGCTAAGGATCCAGGCGCATGGTTCTCAGGTATACTGACACCAGCTTCCGGTGGGCTAGTAATTCTCAGCCAAGGGCTGTCAATGTTGACACAGGCAGGGATCGCAGCTCTCCCGCCAGTGTTCTACTTGGGAACCACAGCCGCAATCTTCCTGACACTGGTCGCCAACTACTTTGTATACTTTGACAAGTTGAAGCACTTGATTTGGATTTTTCCAGCTGTGACGATGTGGTTCTCTCAAAGGGCGCTCCAGAACTACTTCATGTATTGGATACCAGTAATGATGGCGGAAGTACTCATCCTATACTTTGAACGAACGAACCATGCATGAGAAGAACGGCGAGAAAGGTTTTTGTTCCGTTTTCAATACTAGTTTGTGTTAGGATGGTCGCCATTCTTTTCACACGGCTGTACGAGGTCACCTCAAAATCTCCTGTGATAGTCAGTCCGAGATTCAAGTGCTGGACGACTGATCCAGTGTAAATTCATGAGGCCTTCGATGTGAGAGGTGTCTCCGTTGATAGGGCCATTTGGTCGAGCTTTCATACGGTGAGACGTTATTGAAGAACGGCTTTGTCTGGGACTGCATGTATACCAAGATGGCGCAAGTGATGGATACCCTTGGGCAGCCATCCGAAAGACGTCTTTGGGGTGAAGATCAATGACAGAATCAACATACTGCGGGTTGTTATTTCGGATCAGCCCAATCAGGTCTATCATATTGAACGGCACAGGATCGTGATAGTCAGCACTCCGCTCAACATATGGTCGTATCGAAGTGCGAATAGGCAAACGCTACCACAGGGCAGACTGGCGCCTACCCTCAGAGGTTGCTTTGATTCTGCTGGTCGGTGCAACGAAGAGTACGTAGGTTTCTTTCAGGAAATTAAAGTCACATGAATGATGTTACATGGTCGCCAAGAGTGAAGCTATGAGCTTTCGTTGCCCATTCCACCAAGCATTAATATCGCATTAGTAATGAAGTTGCCATGAGGCGGATGATCTTGGGAGACTCAGATTTCGGCGACAAACGTGAAGCGGTCGTTATGGCACACGGGGTCTCAAGCACACTCCGAGCGATTGTCTCAGAACGATATCTCATGACCACTCTTTCGTGGCTGTCCGGAGTAGCCGCGATTGCGGTGCTGTTGGCAAATACCTTGAAGGCAACCCCGCCGTACGTGGTAGGAGACGCCCTGGTTTCCGTGGAGGTCTATGTCCTTCCCGGAATATACATGAAGCCCATGACGCTTTTCACTTTTCTGTTCTTTCTATCTTATGCGTTTGGCATTAACTCCGCATCTACAAGGAGACGGTTCGTGGAAATGCCTTCTCGGGCCAGGAGCATCGTATACATATCTGCTTGGCTGTTCGCGATGGGAAGTGGATTTGAGATAATCTACCACATCGTTCTTTGGTCTGCGGCTCTGGCAGTTCAGGGTTTGCAGAACCCGGACCTCATTGTTAATCCTTGGCCTAACAACCCAAACCCCATAAACGTGGTGTTTTCTGGGAAACTTGTCGTCTTGATTTTTGCGCTCTCATGTTTCACAATAGACTATGTCAGGAGGATAGAAAGAGAGAAAGAGCGGGAGGAGCTGAAACAGCAGGCACATTAGATCGGCTTGATCGGAAAGCTCTTAGAACCACCCTCCCGGTGTACAACTATGTTCGCGGCAATGGGTGGACCCCAACGAGACAATATGACATCTTTAACAAAAGCGAGGAACAATGTTCGTGATTCATTCTACTTACAGTGATCTAAGCAGGTTTTTCGAGAAGGTGAAGGTGACTCTACCAAGTGGTTTCGCGTTTCTTCTGATGAGCTTAACCCCTGTAGCGATTTTGTGGGTAATAGCCCCGGCCAGCTTCATTTCAGGCTGGAATGAAGGACGAAGCGGCCTGCTCTTCGCTGCATTCTTTGTAGTTCTAGAGTGGTACGACGGAAGGAAAGAGTTTCACAGACGACTAGACAAGAGAGTTTCAACGATATGGCTTTTCGCAGCTTCCTCCCTTGTGCTGTACTACATTGCCGTCTTCTTTATGGGCCTTAACGATACGATTGCTAGGATAGGCATACTGCTCGGATTGCCTGAAATGCCGAACATGTTCAGTTGGGTAGCGATGTGGGAGCACCTAGTCTTTGTCTTGTATCTCTTGGTTCTCTTCCTCTCTGCCTACGGGGCCTCAAAGCTCGTTAGGATGATAACACCTATAGCATATCTGCTTGGAATGGCAATAATATTCTTTCTCGATGCTGCTTTCCCCTATGCTTCACTGGGCCCTCTGCAAGCGGTTGTGCATGTGATCGTACCGATCGATGTTTCTCTTCTGGGACTCTCAGGGATAAAGGCCATATGGCATCCTGAGTCATCGAGACTCTTCATTTTCGTGACAAGAGAGGGCGTAGAATGGTTCAAGGGAGCATTAGATTTCTTCTGGCCGTGCGTGGGCGTTCACAGCATGATAATCTTCTTTATGATCATCACTGTACTAGTCGCGAAGATTGATGCCCCACGAAAGAGGAAAGTCTTGTATTCGGCAGCGGGAGCTCTAGGAACATTTTCAGTGAACGTGTTCCGGATCTACCTTGTATCCTACTTCGTGGCGACTGAAGGAGTTGCTAGAGCGAAAGCTTTCCACGAGTCTGCTGGAGAAATATTGTTCATGGTGTGGGCAGTTCTATTTCTGCTGATCGTGGTCAAGATAGAAGACTTGATTTACGCTAGGCAGGCCACCAAATCCTCTCCTGAACGAACTAGAGCTGGAAAGACACTGTTGCCTCCTAAGAGCACATGGTGATCCGCATAATGAGACATAGGACGAAGCTGAAGTATGTGTTCTGTGTCATCGCTTTCTGCTCGGCCTATTCGATGCTATTGCTGCCTGAAGTGTTTTCTCAGCAAGTATCAACGGAGCCTACTGTCTTCTATCTTCATACGGGATACTTTGGAGGGGCGCCTTGGGGAAGAATCCTCAGCACAGATCCACCCTACGGGGTTCAAAGGTGGTCATTGCTGACAGAGACAGCAGCCTTTATCCTTCATCCACCACTTGGTCGACTTGTAAGAATAGGTGGCACGGTCACGTTCAGGCTTTGGCTCAGAGGCTCAACTTCTAGCATTGCCATAATCAATGCAACCCTAGTGGAGATTACGGATGAGGGAAGAGCACTCCATGTCTGTGGAATCGAAGCACCAGTACTGGTGGAGTCTTCATTGAAGGAGCAACCCCATGTCTTCGCAGTCGGCCCGATCATCCGGACAATCGCTGCTAGGTCAATGTTGGTCTTGCAGATTTTGGTCAAGAGCACAAAGTCTTCTGTTTTTCTCTACTGGGACGACGATCGTACGCCGAGTCAGCTGGCAATTCCCTTCGTCGAAAGGTACTACCATGCAATGAACTTAGTCACAAGAGACTTCCTGGACAGGGAAGTGAAAGGTGCGAATGTCACTGTGACTCAGAACGGAACGAAAGTCTGGACTGGAATCACGGATGTCACGGGTTCTGTGGTGGCAGTTCTTCCTTCAACCGAAGGCACCCGCCCGTACGATATGCGAGTCTACTGGAAAGGAAGCGTTGTGAACGAAACACGAAGCATCAATCTCACGGAAGATATGCAACTGATCCTTAAGTGCGAAGTATATGATCTCACTATTACGGTTCAAGATTTCTTCGGATTGCCCTTATCGCAAGCAAGAGTTGATCTGATTGCGAACGGAAGAACGATAGCGTCGAACAGAACTCGATTCGACGGAACACTAGTGTTTCCTCAGATCCCTAAAGGCGGTTATGTTCTTGTCCTCAGTTACGATTCATTTCAGCATGGCACGAGAAGCGTCATTCTATCTGAGTCTACAACATATGCCGTGACCCTACGGGTCGTTCCGGTATGGTTCTATTATGGCATAGTGACTTTCGCTGGGATCTTAGTGGCATCTGTTTTGTTGGTCTCGAGACGTCGACAGAAACCTCAAAGAGTTCCCTTTGAGTTCCTGAACGAACTTCTTGGAGGAGAGATACCGGCTGAGGCGACTGTTATGATCATAGGGAACCCGGGATCAGGGAAGACCGTGCTTATGCAAAAGCTGATGTATGATCAGCTCAACATGGGAAGAACCTGTGTATTCGTCACAAACAACGATTTTCCAGGGAAGATCACCGAGGATATGAAGCAGTTGGGCTTAGACGTCTCCAGATTCCAGGGAAAGCAACTTGCATTTATTGATTGTTACTCAGGCACAGCGGGACTACCCTCGTCCGAGAAATATAGCGTTCAGATTCTAACCGACCTCACTGGCCTCGGAATGCAGATTTCAAGTGCAGCGAGCGCCCTTGGAGAAGGCACAACATTCTTCTTCGATTCCATGGCTCCACTTTTCACCTCGCTGAAGCCAGATCCAATAATGACTTTTGTGCACTCTATTGGGGCCAGAATCAAGGGGCAGAGAGGAAGCCTGTATTATTCTGTCGGGACCGGTCTAGACAGCGACACCTTGTCTAGGCTGGAAGGAGTATCGGATTGCATCATTGAATTAGAGACATTCGAGAGAAGAGGAATCTCCTCCAGACGATTGAGAGTAAAGAAGATCCGTGGCAGAAAGCACTCTCACAAATGGGTGGAATTCCTTATCGAGGCTCCTCAAGGCATTGTTTTTCATAGTGGCAGGCAGAAGCATTTCATAGGAAGCGCATCCTAACGGAAGACACGATCCTTCGGAAACACCTCGATTCCACCCGCCCCAATCTGATATGGCCTCCATTGCATATCGTGCGAAATCCCCCTCATCTTCTCTATCTGGATTGCTCTGACAACGTTGCCTTCGTGGAGGCGTGTGTGAAGCAATATGACTCCTTGGGATAGAAACTCCTCGATCTGAAAGCTTCTGTATAGCATCGCTGTTCTGAGCTCTGTTGTGACAAGAGAGGAGCAGCCGGTCGTCGCTAAGGCATCAAAGAGCATTAACATTGCTCTTCTTCTGTTTGAAGGCTTCTCGTATCTCAGCATGATTGACGTAACCGGATCAACAACTATCCGCTGGATCTTCTCTTCGTCTACGACTCTGCTCACAGTTCGGATCAGGTCCTTCAAGGTCAGCTCCGGGAAGACCACTGCCACGCTGGGTAATACATTCTGCTCGGTGAAATCGGCCGCCCTAGTCCTAACACGTCGCATTGGTGTCGCGTCTATGAAGAAGAGTTTTCCCTCTCGCTCCAGCTTATCAAGGTCCCAGTGAAAGCCCGAAAGGTTCTCCTTGATCTGGTCAGGTGATTCATCCATCGTAATGTACAAGCCTCTCTCCTCCTGCGCGGTCCCGTTGCGGAGGAACTGCATGGCCAGAGTAGTTTTTCCAGAACCAGGACTACCGACCACCAACACGCATCTCCCCTTCGGGATACCTCCCCCCAAAAGCTCGTCAAGACCGCCTATACCAGTAGCGACGCGATCCATCCGACCACCAATCCATCACAATAGGTCACGTGCGCTTTTAAGAATGACATCCTCATCCCTTCTTGAATAGATCTTGGCATGATCAAGTCATAGCCACTAGCTCTCCTTTACTGATCAGCTGTTTGCTTCTTGAGCGGGGTATCCGGCCCGCGTCCATACCTACAAGGCTCGGAGATGCAACGATCAGGAAGAACATTGATTTCACAAAGCCGAATGAGATTCGAAGAAGAACGAGTATTCGATAGCAATCTTCTCCACAGTTCATTTCCTAGCTTGATCCTGCGATGGATACCAAGATTCCAGAAAGCTCTCCTGTCCTTCTATATGCCTAGGGTCCGCTCGACGGTATCCTCCATCTAGTCAGTCTACACTAGTGGACTTCCTCAAGAATTGGGGGAAAAATGATTGCCCAATGGTTTCGCCTAGTCCAGCTTCTGCACCCTGATCTCTATTGTTGACACGTTTCTAATGTCGTCGCCTTCGCCAACGGCTTCCGTTCCTATAGTTATGTCCTTGACACTTAGCTTTCCTGCAAAGAACCTTCGAGATACAACCTCCACGACATCTACTGCTCTGCTTATGGCTCGTCCCCTTGCTTTCACTGTAAGCTCCTTAGCACCTGTCTGGAAGTGCATCATCACAGCAGTGCAATAGGCCATTACAGGCTTCTTGCCGACAAAGATCGTGTCAGGAGGAATTGGCTCTCTTGGCCTTGCTCGTCTTTCCGTTTCCGAAGGCACTGTGTTTTCGCTCATTCATTGTTCACCTCCGTATTCCAAAGCATTCTCATGCTTTGCCGAAATCCTCTGTCTAATGGCGGGTTCTTGTCTTAAGCCTTACCATAATCGCAAGCGGCGAATGACATCTAGGTTCGGCTAGGATATCATTCCGCTCGTTGACGTGCAGGAGGCTTGAGTTGCCCATGGCGGCCAGAGAGAGGTATTTAAGCACTAGTCAAATTCCTCGGCTAAGACTCTCGGGATCAACAAAAGATTCTCCTTCGCAATGTCGAGACCCTTCGGTACATCGGAACTGAATATGAGAAACTAGATTTGGCTCAAATCATGTTTTTAACATATTTCTTATACTAACTTTCAAAGGCTTCGCAAGGCTCATGGTTGGATCACAACTCGACTTGTGCTCTGCACAAGAATGGAACCCAAGGAGACAGGTTTTGTGATCAAGAATTGGGAGAAAAATGATAGAGAGACGCTGATCAACCGAATCGAAAACAAGATTCGCCCATCGGATAAGCCCATGCGGGACAGGATAACTGCTGCTGTGTTTAGGCTCAAGACACAGGAAAACAAGCTGGAGCTTGCCAGTCTCAGAATGCAGCAAAGAGACAAGGAGCTATTCAAGAAATGCATTGACTCACAGATTGGGAAGGACAACGCGAGGGCGTCAATGTACGCAGAAGAGTGTGCTGAGATAAGAAAAATCGCGAAAGTTACTCTCCAATGTCAACTTGCCATAGAACGGGCGATGTTCAGACTAGAGGCCGTTCAGGAATTCGGAGACATAGCGTTCCAAATGGCACCAGTTGCAAATGTTATCCACTCCTTGAGAACGCAGATCTCGGGGGTCATGCCGGAAGTCTCATATGAGCTGGGATTGGTCGGAGAAACCCTGAATGACATAGTTATCGAAGCCGGGGACGCCACGGGCACTTCACACACACCAGAGGTCACCAGTCAGGAAGCACAGAGAATCCTGACGGAGGCAAATGCAATAGCTGAGCAAAGAATGAAAGAGAAGTTCCCTGAGCTGCCGCCGCCTACACCGGCACAAGTGGACCAAGAACGTTCCTCGCAACCCTCCCCGTAAGAACCGGAAGCCCATAAAGGGGAGGACTGCCCGAAGATGAACTTGCACATGGACATCGCAAAGGACCTTCTGGGCCGATTCGTCTCAGACAACTACGGCGCAAACGCTGGAAGAATAGTCGGAATCTCGACTGATGTTAGGAACAGAGTCACCTCTGTCGAAGTTGAGCTTGGAAACGGACAATTCCTGAATTGCTCACCATCTCAGATTGTTGTCAATGAGAAGGGCATCACACTCCTTGATGAGTGGAAACTCGAAGCTGACAGTTTGAAGACCGAGTTTGACCTGGCCCTGCGACGGCTAAGAGCGCTATCGGACCTGCACAGGCAAGGTGATATTCAACCCGAGATCTACGAAGATTTTCGAAGAACCCACGACTCCAACCTGAACGAGCTTGAAACAAGAAGAGTGGCTCTGACCAAGAAGCTCGCCTCGGTCAGCACTCGACTCGATCAGCAGATCAGAGAACTTGAGACATTCCTCGCAAACAACAAGATGCAACTAGCCGCAGGAGAAATTGATCCCCAGGCATACAAGATAGCCACAGACTCTATCGAAAAAGGGCTCAGCCGGGCGTTCTCTGCGAAACGTGATGCGGAAGAAATATTGCGGGATGCCTCTGCACTTAGCTCACGACTTGGCGATCATCCTCGACTGATGCCAACCAGTGACATGCTTCTTCAAGAAACCATTTCGAGCACTAGCAAACCCCTTCTTCCGAAGTACTTGGACACGCCGAACCTTTGAGAGGTAGCCTGCCATCTCGTCCTTTGTTGAACGAATCCGAGGCAAGAAGAAGCCGCTTAGAGAGAGGGTTCTGTATGCCTTGCATCGGCTTAACGTTCAATATCAGAAATTGCAGGACACAGTTCTCAGGCTTCAGCAGAAAGATCGCGACATGTTTCAGAAGTGCGTTGCAGCTCAGCTCTCCAAGGACTTGTCTCATGCGCAGCTGTACGCCTCTGAGTGTGCTGAAATCAGGAAAATGGCGAAGATAGTCCTTGAAAGCGAAATCGCACTAGAAAGGGCCATTATTCGACTTCAAACGGTGGAGCAACTGGGAGAGATCTTGGTTCAGATGCTACCTGTAGTGAGCGTCGTGAACGAGACGAGAGGAAAGATTGAAGGAGTTATCCCTGAGGTCGCAAGCGAGCTTGACGCGGTTCACTCCCTCCTTGACGATACTGTTAGGGAAACTGGGATGATACAGCAGACAGACAGTGAGATAATCCTCCAAGATGAGGAGGCAAAGAGGATCTTCGAGGAATCCAGCGTCTATGCTGAGGAGCAGATAAGAAAGCAATTTCCGGAGCTCCCCTCAGCAGAAAGTAAGCAGGAGACAACGCAGGAATTTGAGAGCGTAGATCTTGCTGAAACGATGTTGTTACCGAGCGTTCCGTCCACGACGAAGGAGGTAGCACCGGAATCCGAAGGAGTAATGGAAAGCCTAGATCCTGAAGTGCAGGAGTTGCCTTCTCGTGTATACGAGTACGTAAAGGATAACGTCAGGTACGGGGGCAAGCTGAACCTTACAGAGTGCGCCAAGACATTGGGAGTCCAGAGAGACGATGTGGTGAGGGCTGTGCAGTCGCTTTGCAGAGAAGGGAAGATAGTACTCGGGCAATGCGGCCAGCTCAGTCAAGCTCGTGAAGACGAGGCGTCTGGTGAGATACATGGCATATGAAGACCTAGAGAGATTGGCCGCGAAGAATGTAGCTGAGGCCGTAAGTTTAGACAAACAAGGATCGAGAGGAATGGCTGTCGCCAAGTACCAGAGAGCAGTCGAAATTCTTCTTAAGCTGTGCGAGCTGTACCCTGGGACGCCTCAGAACAGAGTCTATGCCGAGAAAGCCCAACTATATGGTGCAAGAATCCTCGACCTGCAGCGCGGCAACGATTCCTCACTCGCAGATCTAAGCCGGCAGGTTCACCACCGAACGGAACGAGCTCCAGTTATTGAGAAACCCAACGTGAAGTGGGAGGACATCGCGAATCTCCACGAAGCCAAAAGAGCAATCGAGGAATCGATAATATATCCGTCAAGAAGACCGGATCTTTTTCCTCTCGGATGGGCTAGAGGAATCCTCTTCTACGGTCCGCCTGGCTGTGGAAAGACTATGCTGGCTGCGGCGATAGCGACCGAGATTGAGGCTACATTTTGCTGCATCGACTCGCCATCAATAGTGTCAAAGTGGCTAGGTGAATCCGAGAAGAACGTTGCCAAGCTGTTTCTGGATGCTAGAGCCGCCGCCAAGGAAGGCACACCCGTCATCATTTTCATTGATGAATTGGATTCTATAATGGGGGTCAGAAGCCACGAAGTGGGTGGAGAAGTCAGAGCTAGGAACCAATTCCTGAAGGAGATGGATGGCATTGCAGACAAGAAGAAGCAATCATCCGTCTATGTGATCGGAGCCACCAATAAGCCGTGGGCGTTGGACGAAGCTTTCATAAGAAGATTTCAGAAGAGAATCCACGTCCCACTTCCAGATGCCAACTCAAGACTCGAAATGCTTCACATCTACTCTAGGAATCTGGCAATCGCAAGGGATGTCGATTTCAATGAGTTAGCACGTCTGACAGAAGGACGAACCGGAAGCGACATAAGAGACGTATTCCAGGCAGTCCAAATGAAAGTTGTCCGAGAGTTTTTCGAGATTCACGCGGACACAGATCCTGCAGCGAAGCCCAGAGAAATCACCATGGCTGATTTCTTGGAAGCAGTTTCGTCATGTGGGAGAACAGTTTCTGTGCAGAGCCTTGTCAGATTCCAGAGATGGTCACAGGACTTTGTTGCCAGTTAGAGATGATCCAAATGTCTAGTTTAGATGCAACTGATTTGAGAATACTTGCAGAGCTCAGCGCAAACGCGAGAGTTTCATTTGTGGAGATAGGAAGGAAGCTCAACCTGCATCCAAACGTCGTGGCATACCGCGTTAACAAACTGAGACAACTAGGTGTCATCAAAGGATACATTGTCGATTTGGATTATGAAAAATTGGGCCTGCCAGAACAAGTCTACATCGCGGGAAGCATTGGAAACCGTTCCGACCGCGATAAGGTGTTGAGACAAATCGCCACTATACCCCAAGCGGTGAGGGTTACCAGTTTTCTCGGTGCTCCGGAAACGCTTGTGTTCTTCATCGGCAAGAACAAGTCGGACGTGGAAATGATCATTTCAAAAATGAAGGAACTAGACATCAAGATTGAATACACGGCATCTGTGATCAAGAGCTACGAGTACGGCCAGGTGCCGGAATTCCTCAGGATACTGGCCCACGAGGTGGATGAGAGGAGAAACGCCGTGGGCTGGAGGGGAGTACAGACATGAATGCAAGCCGATACCTGTTCGCATCGTTCACAAGATCTGAGGCTCTAGCAGCCACTGAGATCGTCGTATCGACTGCGGCAGCCGTTATTCTCGGGTCAAGTCTCTCGATAAGTTGGTTTTCGTTGGCTCTATCTGCTGGTGGCCTCTTTCTGGGCGTCTTTCTCGTAGTAATGTTTA
>CAYQCQ010000021.1:7230-16538 GCA_964416035.1 uncultured Candidatus Bathyarchaeia archaeon | reverse complement strand
TTAATACTATTTCCATTCTCAGCACAAATGGTTAGCAAGGATGCATGAGATCCCCATAGACAAAACGGACGTTAGGATCATCCAGACTCTCCTTTCCGACGCAAGGTTATCGTATAGGCAGGTTGGAAAAAAGTGTGGAGTATCCGCCACAACGGCTATGAACCGAATTAAGAAGCTGGAGAAAGCCGGCATCATAGAAGGTTACACTGTGCGTCTTAACCATGAGAAGCTCGGTTATGAGCTGACAACAGCCACAGAGATCGTTGTGTCCAAAGGCAAGATGCCAGAGGTGGCGAAAGAGATCTCAGACTACCCTGGAGTCTGTTGTGTCTACAACATTACAGGCTTATCTGACGGTCTCATTATAGCGAAGTTCAAGAATCGCAGCGAATTGAGCAACTTCACGAAGTGGATGCTCTCGCTGCCTCTCATTGAAAGAACCAACACGCACGTCGTTCTCACAACAGCAAAAGAAGACCTTAGCCTTCTCTAGAACCAGAAATGCACGTGAAATGCTTTCTCGCTGTCAATCTAGTCCTTCAAGAAACTCTCGAACTCAACAAGGCACCTTTCACGCGATATGTCTTCATAGGATTTGTTTCCTAGCTGCATTTTAACTCTGTCCTTGTAGATGTCAATGTACACAGATCCTTTTCCTTTGATCTTGCAGATAATAGACAGTTTTCCCCCAATTCTTCCGCTGCTGCCGACTCCTTCGAATTTCTGAATATCATCCAGAATCCTCTCGTAAAGTCCGACTCCTTCCTCACCAACAGCCGCAATCGCTTTCTCCTTGTCAATCATTTGCTTCGCACGCGCTTACTCCAAGATGTAGCCAGTACCTGAAAAACCAAACGGGGTGGATTGTATGCAATTAAGAAATCAAGTGAACCCGTTCAGACTGAAAGCTCTCTTGGGCATCTGGAACTAGGTATGCAGGTATGACTATCGTGAATGGAGGAATTGAAGCACTATTGCTCGAGTCCCTCTCAGCATCGCTCTGACCGGTATGAGCAACAAACAGAATGGAGTCAAGGTTGAGAAAGACCTTGAGCGGGCGAAAGTCACAATCGACTGCACCCCAGAACCTAGCATTTCTTCAGACTGATGGTTGAACGACCTTTCGTGACGCTAGGTTTCTGCTATCCTACCGTAAACCAAAAGGGCTTGTTGATGCCATATCATGGAAGCGAGCCAGAATCACAGCCAAAAAGAGTTAGGGATTTTTACCCGAGGTCTAAAGCCCGCTCGGGGCTTCGAACCAGTAACGAGACGCCAAGTCGTATGATATTTCAGGATGGTAAATGGCGAGCGTTATCTTCAGTCGAGCGTAAAGCAAATCAGTCTCGGAGGCCTATTCAGTAAATGTGAGATGTTTGGAGCCCATAACTGGGGTTCCGAACCCAACCGGGGCTGGAACCCTCCTGGCCCGCCACAAATCCTTTCTCTACTGACGACTCCAATGCAAAAATAGCTCGTTCCAGAGCCCTTTCGCAGAGTCTTGAGAGAGACCAAGACTCTTGTGAATTATCATGCTCTGCACCGTTCTGACTTTCTGACCGCAGATTTCCAGCTCTACCCTTTTCTCTACGCTGGCGCCTGTATGAGGCTACAGAGGATCCGTCGACTTCGCCAAGATAACCGGCAAGAACCAGTAGAAACCCCTTCCCACAAGCAGGTCCACAATCTTCTTGAGAACACCTGTCTCTATTCTGAACACCGCGCTCCTCTCCCTCTTCATCAGATTGTTTGGCGACGTGAGCTACTCCAAGGATACTGTCAGAGCTTCCAAACCCCGACTTGATCGCGTCATCAGCCCGGTTCTCTTTTATCCCGAGGGCGCATCGACTTAAACTACTTGCAATTTTCTCCGAAAAATTCCCATCTAGAATGGTGTCCTCGGTAGCGCTCTTGCAAAAATCACAGTCACGACAGAAGTCCTTAATTCAAAGGATATAGAAGTTCTAGCAACTTGTTATCGGGATTGTCGGCTCCGTCCACAGCAGTCTAGCTTCGCCTACTAGGAATACCGATCCCGTCACGCATATGAGGTCGTCGTCAGTTGCCAGCTCAAGGGCTCTGCGGACGGCGTTCTTTACATCAGCCCTTATGTCATACGGTTTAGAGTGCCTCTCCACCTGCTCGGCGACCGTGGAGGGGTCAGCGGCCCGACCCATAACCGTGTGAGATGTGATTATGAATTGATCTGCCGCCTCCGCAAGCTGATCAATCATTGCAGAGATGTTCTTATCTGAAGAGATGCTGACCACCATAATCAATCTCTGATAAGTGAAATCCTTGAGCAGGGTCTCCTTCAGCGCTCGGGCAGCCTCGGTGTCCTTTGCGCAGTCCAGCACGACGAGCGGGCGCCTCTGCATGATCTCCAGCCTCCCTGGCCACTTAACTCTCCTCAACCCCTGCTCTATGGCCTTCGCCGGTATTGCTATGTCGTAGAAACTTAATGCCTCGACCGCTCCTACGGCTGATGCTGCGTTCAATAGTTGATGATCACCCAAGAGTGGGATAAACAGCTCATCGAACTTGTTTACTAGGCTGTTGAGTTGGAAGCTCTGCCCTTCAAGGCTGGAGCTTAACTTCCTGAACCTTATGTCGCTACCGACGCGAAATATCTTGGAGCGCGTCCTGTCGCAGACCTCTTTGAACAGGGAGAACACATTGTCATCCTCGGTAGCCGTTATCAGAACTCCTCCCTCTTTGATGATGCCCGTCTTCTCCCTTGCGATCTTCAGCACCGTATTCCCCAGTGTCCCGGTGTGCTCAAGGCTGACATTTGTTACCACGGAGACCAGGGCATGGGTAACGTTTGTTGCGTCGTCCCTTCCTCCCATCCCAGCCTCCAAAACAGCAAAGTCCACATCACGCTCAGCGAAGTACTTGAAAGCGATAGACGTAGCTATTTCAAAGAAGCTGAGATGCCCGAGCTCGGGTTCCTTGGACATGTGATCTACAAGAGGCTTGATCTCCCCCACGATTCTGACAACCTCCTCAGCCGAGATCTGCCCCTCGTCAACCACTATGCGTTCTGTGAAGCTTGAGAGGTGAGGCGAAGTGAACATGCCAACTCTGTAGCCCGCTGCCCTCAGGATCGATGCCGCCATAGCTGTCGTCGAGCCTTTACCGTTCGTACCAGTCACATGGATCGATCTGAACCTATTCTGAGGGTCGCCCATCTGACCCAGAAGATGCAGTATATTCTTCAGCTCTCGCTTACGGCTTGACCTCCGCTGGCGATATAACCACTCTGTTACTTCTCTGTAGCTCATCACACCGACCTCGGACCCGCCACCACCAACACTCAGATTCATCCTAATAGGCCTGTCCAGTTGAAGCAGTCCAAGGTGTTTTCGATTGCGCCATCAAATCCCAGCGGCTCTGCAGTCCGTGATAGCTCACAGATCTGTTTTGCATAGTTGGGTCGCCATACAGCGGTTGGACAAGAAAGGTTCCGTCAGTCAAGATTGCAGGTGAGGTCCTAGTCGGGGCATTGATGCACGTCATACTTGTGGAGGTTCTAACGATTCTGATACATGGCTAGGATCATGCCCAGCACCATGCTCACGTTAACGGACCTGTCTGTTTCAAGGATTTCTCTGATCCGACGTCGCGTTCTCAAATATCTGCTGGTGATTCGACCGTATGTGCTCTGTTGCGAAAGTCCAAGTCAGGGCTTTTGAGTCCTTATGGAAAGTAGAAACTGCCGCAATTTCCTAGTAAGTCTAAGTGATTCTTCAAATTCTTCATCAGTCATTTTCACTATGCTGGTGTACTGAAGTATCCGGTCCAGCAGTACCGGGTTCATCGGTCCGAACTTCATGAAGTAACCGGAGAAACCACAAGAAGAACATACTTCATTCGTGACTGAAGAAGTATTCAACAATCTTAGTCGTCGCTCGTGAAGCTCAGAGAGTCTCTTCGCGTTCTCCTCGCTCACGTCAACTTGGATTCCCATTTCATTCAAGCCATTCAAGATGTCAATGGAACTCTGAATACTCTTCTCGACCATCTCGTCAGCGTGATAAATGAAGGTGTCAGCAGTGGTCGTGTAGTAGCTTTCGATAAGGTGGCCTGAACGCCTTTCTTCGGATACCTTGATAAAACCAGCCTCTTGGAGCTTCCCTATGTGGTGGTAGATATTCTGAGTTGTCAGATCAAGCTCGGAGGCAATCTCTCTCACAGTCAGCTCATTGTCTCTTAGAAGGAATAGGATCTTCCTTCTTGTCTCGTCTTGCAGTAACTTGAAGGCCTGCTCGTCGATCGATTTCAGTAGCTTCGATCGCTCGGATTTCTCTATCGTCTTGGACACTTCCATCCCTCGCCTTGAGCGGCATCTGATCAAGCAAATCTCATTTGGTTAACCAAAAGCAACGATTATATAAATCTTTTACGAAGTGGGTATCGAGGGAACGATATGGGTTCAGACCTCAAGAATGAGTCCTATCTTATCCTTGATATAGACGATTCTTTGACGAAGGCTGTTCTGATCGACAAAACTGAAGGAGGCTATGTGATTAGAGGGACGAGCCAGGCATCCACGACTGTCGATCCCCCTAGCCTTGATGTCACGATCGGTGTAGAGAAGGCTGCAAAGGATCTTGGTCAGAGCGTAGGTAAGGCGCTGTGGGGGACTGATGGGCCGTCTAAGGGCCTTAGATTTCTATGCTCCAGTAGCACGGGCGGGAGTTTGTATATGATGGTGGCGGGAGTCGTGAGTATGATCTCTGGTGAGAGCGCTCAAAGAGCGGCTCTAGGAGCAGGAGCGTTGCTCGTAGACATGTTTTCGAAGGACTATCCACGCCCAGACTTTGAGATGGTAGAGAGAATGAGAAGCATGAAGCCAGACATCTTCCTGCTTGCTGGTGGCACCGATGGCGGCGCGGTGCAACAGGTTTTGGATATGGCGCATCTGATAAGGACCGCCGATGTAAGACCACGGTTCGGCTCTGAGTACAAGCTGCCCCTGATATACGCAGGGAACATTGATGCTAGAAAGCAGGTTTCAGAAATTATATCCGAGGAAAGATACGCTACTAAGGCAGTAGATAACGTACGCCCCATCATTGAGAGAGAAAACCTTGGACCTGCCAAAGAGGCTATCTACGATTCCTTTATGGAGCATGTGATAGTCCATTCTCCGGGATACAATAAGCTCGTGGGATGGGTTGACGAACCCATACTCCCGACCCAGGCTTCTGTAGGGAAGGTTCTCTACGCTTACGCAATGGAAAGGCAAGTGAACCTGCTGGCGGTTGATGTTGGTGGAGCCACAACAGACGTCTACTCGATCTACCACGGCGTTTTTAACAGGTCTCTGAACGCCGACATTGGACTGACCTATGGAATAAGCAACATCGTGAAGACGGCGGGGATCCAAAACGTGATGCGCTGGATCCCAAAGGAGATGAGTGAGAAAGAGGTTCGCAACATCATCGGTAACATGATGGTACAGCAGCCCACATCCCTAACATCCGACGAGATTCTGGTGCAACAGGCTGCGGCCAGAGAGGCGATGAAGCTGGCGGTGGAACATCATAAGAAGATCGCAAGCAGACTCAAAGGGGTCTCATTGAAACGCGACATAGCGGACATCTTCAATCAGGTTTTCGAGTCAACCTACCTAGATATGATGAAAACCCAAGTGGTCATAGGAAGAGGAAAAGCGTTCACCCAAGGCCAGACCACTGAGGCGGCCATTCTGCTCTTGGATGCTCTTCAACCTGAGGGCGTCACCGAGATAATGATTGACAGACTTGGTGTAATGCCTCATCTTGGAATGCTTCTGAAAGCAAGCCCTGAAGCGGCCGCACAATTACTTTCGAAAGAATGTCTTCTCAGGCTCGGGACCTGCCTGGCACCGAGAGGAAGGGCTGGTCGCGGCGAGTTGGCGATAAGCATACGAATGACCAAAGCTGATGGTGTTGCGACGAAAGATGAAGTAACCTTCGGAGAGCTGAAGACTCTTGCCCTTGGCAACGGAGAGAGAGCTAAGCTTGAGGCGACACCGAGGAGGAGACTCGATGTTGGGAGAGGTAAAGGGAAGAGATTGGAGGCAGAAGTGATCGGAGGCGAATTAGGACTGATACTGGATGCTCGAGGAAGGCCTCTAGACGTACCACCGGAGAAACATGTTCTGGCGAAGTGGTTCAGGTCGTTGGCGCATAACCAGCAGTCGTCCGCTTGAAGCAGAGGAGTTGTTTGAAATGTCTCAGCTAGAAGGACTCAGATTCCAAGAAGATACGTTGGTGAAGAAAGTCAGGAGGATACCTGCTCAGGGACAAGTCTTCGTAAATGTGGGGGGCATAGTTAGCCCCGAAACGACTGTGGTTAGGGGCACGGTTTTCAACCCAGAAATCCACGAAGTGAGGGTCCACGCCCAGCTAGAAGTCGATCCAGAGGAGGTGGAGAAGTACATGCTGAAGGAGGAGGGAGATGATGTGCAGAAGAATGAGGTCATCGCCATCCACAGGTTCTTCTTCGGCCGCTCCACAAGGGTCTGCAGGTCGCCGATTGATGGAAACATCGAGACGTTTCTCAAGTCATCGGGACGGGTCCTGATTAGGGGTAAACCGATTCCCGTCGAGGTGAAGGCCCACATCCCGGGAAGAGTTGTGGAAGTAATCCCTAATGAGGGAGCGGTAGTCGAGTGCAGGGCGGCCCTCATACAGGGAATGTTCGGCATTGGGGGCGAAACGGTTGGGGAGTTGATCACAGCTGTGGATAGTCCCAGTGAAGCCCTCACAGCCGAGTTGATCACGGATGAGCATAGAGGAAAGATCGTAGTCGGGGGTTCATTTGTGACCGTTGATGCACTTCGTAGAGCTGCAAGGGTAGGTATGAATGGAATAATCGTGGGCGGAGTGGATCAAAAAGATCTGACAGATTTCCTCGGATACGAGATCGGAATAGGGATAACGGGTAAAGAGAGGGCTGGGCTCACACTAATCATCACTGAAGGATTCGGAATAAACCCCATGGAGGAAAGAACATTCGATTTCCTAAAGTCCTATGAAGGGAAGCAGGCAAGCATAGACGGTTCAACTCAGATACGCACAAGAATGCTTCGCCCAGAGATAATCTTACCATCATAGGTCCCTGAAAAACTGGATTCCTGCACTTGCCCTTGTCTTTCTCAACCGTAGCACGTGCGAGTCAGGCCCTTCGTGACGGATGGACCACGGTGGGGGGTGTATATACAGGTGTACATACATCTTGGTGGGCCGCCGCTCTGCAGTTTCAGTATCCACCCATGAGATCCTTTCTATACTGGACGAGAACTCACTGGGTTCAGTCTGTCTCTAACATGTGGCGTGCGCGTATCGAAGCCACCAATGCGATGTTCGCGATAAGTAGTGTTGCGCTCGCTAGGAATGGCATACTTCTCCCGACAAAGTCATAGGCGAAGATGAAAATGATCGGTCCGAGTATCCCGCCTAAATCCATAAAGGTTCTGTATAGTCCAATCGAGGTTCCTCTCAAGTTGGGAGTTACCACTTTGGAAAGTAGAACGATCAAATTTACTGAAATCATTCCACCTCCGACCCCTTCGAGCAAGCCTATAGTGGCAATGTTGGTCAAAGAACTCGTGGCTGAGTAGAGACCGAGGCAGACGCCCTCAACGAGTAATCCACCCATTATGATAGGCTTAATCCCTAAGCGGTCGGCCAACCTTCCGGATAGAAATGTCGCGGCGCAGAACCCGGCAGTTCTCACACTCATGATCACTCCTATCGTCGCAACATCGTACGAAAGTATCTGATTCAGGTAGAGCTGAAAAACGGTAGACATGACGCCTTGCACGACAAGCATTCTCGACATTACGACTGAGCAGACAACAAGAAGCCCCCAACTCCTCAAACCCCTCAAAGCTTCGCTTACTGGTACTGCTACGTAGCCTTGTCGAGGTCTATCGGCAGCCTGCTTCAACTCTCTGGAAGTGAAGGCGATCAAGAAGGAAAACAGAGTCATCACTGAGGCAACGTAGAACACGGAGTAGTATCCAAACCAGGCAGCTATCATGGCGCCCATGGGTGCACCGATGAAGCTGCCGATGAATTCGATGCTCTCCAATGTTCCAACGGCTCTGCCTCGTATGCCTGGTTCGAACATGTCGAACATCAAGGCTGTGTTGTTCGCGAAGTAGAGGGCTGCTCCTAGACCCCACAGAGCTCTTCCGAGGATCAGTTGATGTATGGAGTGAGAAGTCGCACACGTGAGAGTCCCGATAACGGAGAGCACCAGACCGAAGAGAACCAGCTTTCTCCTGCCCACCCTATCAGAGAGAAAGCCAGAGGGCAGCTCCGTGAATATTCGTGCCAAGAACCAAGCTGAGGTGACCATTCCCACAAGAACGCCTGTGGGGTCGAGTTCCCATGAGAGGATGGGGAGAAAGGCAGAGGATAGCCCCATACCTAAGATCAATGAGAAACCTACGGAGACCAATTGAAAATAGAGGCGCGGATACGATGTGAGTCTGACCATCGCCTTTTCATCGCGAGTCCAAATGTTGGAACTGCCTGTCTTGGCTAACTACCTTCATAGTTGCCATAATCGCAGATAGCTGCGCGTTTATAATACTGACCTCTACTTCTCGATTTCAAATTGTGCGAGGTACAGTGTACAAGGACCTTCTAAGCTGAGTCGTTGAACAGTTCAGGTAAGGCTTATGTAAACCCGTTCTGGTCTATATTCGCAGTCCCGCGGTAGCTCAGCCTGGTAGACTCGCGTTTCGCGAGACTGAGAGCTTCCGGCTGTAGTCCTGTACCTGCTTGGTGCGGGGAAGTCAGCCTGCCAGGCGCACAACGACTGAAACCGGAGCTTGGCGATGTGCCAACCGGAGTGTCGCCTGTTCAAATCAGGCCCGCGGGACCACCATCACTTTTCATGAATGACTATTTCGCGCAAACCGCATATTGCCTGGTAAGAAGAAGCTTTGCGGGTTCATGGCGCCCTTCGCCGAGAGATGATTCCTCACCATCTTTCATGGGCGGGATTTGAACCCGCTTCACGCAGCGGCCTGCGTCGTGCGGGCGACAGCCGCACATGTTAGACCGGGCTGCACCACCTTCGCCGTCATCCGTTTGATCGATGACTAGGGCGGTCCAGGGCGAATACCTATCCCAACGCATCCAAATCTTAAGCCTTTCTTAAGCTGTCACTTCGTTCCGGTCCTACTCGTATCGCTTTCCTCAGAAAGGAATATGCCTAGGCCTGACAGTCTCAGTCTACCAGCCGTTTCTCGTTTGCCCCTACCTGTGAGCGAAATCATTCTTGTGTTGATCGATTGGGGGGAG
>CAYQCQ010000021.1:0-7220 GCA_964416035.1 uncultured Candidatus Bathyarchaeia archaeon | reverse complement strand
CTCGCGGGGCAGCGGGCCCCCTCACAATTTGTGGGCCTTGTTGGAGCATAAACGTGGCACGTGTCTCGTCTCTTGGAGTTGACTGGGAATCGCGGAGGCGCAAGTCATTTAGACCGAGAGCAGCTAGGCCAGTTCTGTGATTGGTATGAGCCTATACAGATGGAGCGATGTTCCGGAAGAGCGACTGACGGACAAGCTTTCACGAAAACTGATTTCTGGCAGGAACGAGATGTTGGCCCAAGTCTTCCTCAAGAAAGGTTGCGTTGTCGCATCTCATAAGCATGAGAGCGAACAGATGACATTCATTCTCAAAGGATTGTTGGAGTTGACGCTTCCTGACAGAAAGGTCAGAGTAGGCGAGGGTGAGGTGCTAGTTATCCCGCCGTACTTGGAGCATGGGGCCGTGGCGCTTGATGACACAATAGACCTTGATGTCTTCAGTCCCATCAGAAAGGATTGGCTCACTGGACAAGATCACTATCTCCGAAGGAGGTGAGAAGCGACGGATCTGGGACTGAGAGGACGAGCTGCGATCGTCACTGGTTCAAGCCGAGGGATAGGTAGGGCGATTGCGTGTGGATTGGCGGAGGAGGGCGCGAAGGTCACGATATGCGCAAGAAACGAGGACTCACTGAAAGTGACTGAACGTGAAATCGAGGCTGCCACGGGAGCCGATATCTTTCGGGTCAGAGCAGATCTGAACCGCACTGAGGACGTGAAGAAGCTCATAGCAGAAGCATACAAGGCGTTCGGAAGAATAGACATCCTCGTGAACAATACGGGAGGCCCGCGTCCGGCACTTTTCTCGGCAACCTCAGAGGAGGATTGGAGGCGAGCTTTTGACCAGCTCTTCATGAGCGTTGTTCTCGCCTGCCATGACGTTGCTCCTTACATGAAGAAAGAGCGATGGGGACGCATTATAAACATGACCTCGATTGCCGCAAAACAACCTGTGGAGAACCTTGTCCTATCTAATGCGCTGAGATCAGGTATCTTGGGGTTGACGAAGACCCTGAGCGACGAATTCGCTGCAGACAACATTCTTGTCAACAGTGTCTGCCCCGGATACACACTGACAGAGCGCGTTCAGGAGCTTGCCCAAGCAGAGAGCAAGCGGGCAGGAAAGGGGATCGACGAGATAATTCAGGATTGGGCTAAGGCCACACCGCTCCGGCGGATGGCTCAACCAAAGGAGATCGCAAACCTAGTAGTTTTTCTGGCTTCGGAGCGAGCGAGCTTCATAACTGGAGCTACGTTTCAAGTGGATGGAGGCTGGACTAGAGGAATAATCTAGCCAGCTTCATCGTTAGTCAGCAGCAAATGATTCGCCTATATTCTGGGTGCGTTTTTTCCCTTGTATTCAAGCCTGAATCCTGTATCCAGCTTCTCTGCCTGCTTGAGTATGACGCTTGATGCAACCAATCGTTGGATCTGGTTTGTTCCCTCGTAGATCTGGAGTAGCTTTGCGTCTCGAATCAACTTCGCCGCGGGATACTCCTCCATGTACCCGTAGCCTCCCATGATCTGAGCGCACTCAACAGCGTTCGTCATTGCTGAGTCGCTGGCAAACCATTTCGCAAATGCCGATTCAACCGTATTCGGAAGATGTCTGTCGGCGAGCCACGCCGCATGCCTTGTCAAAAGTCTTGAAGCGGCTGCTCGACACGCCATGTCAGCTATTGTAAAGCTGATGCCTTGAAACTGGCCTATGACTTGGCTGAACTGCTTTCGCACATTGGCAAATTTCGATGCCTCATCGACAGCCCTCTGTGCGACCCCGGTTGCTATGGCTGCGATTCCTGCCCTCGTCATATCGAGTGTCATCATGGCCAATCTGAAGCCATCTCCCTCTCGGCCCACTAGGGCATCTCCGTCAACTCGCACTTTCTCAAAGAAGACCTCGCTTTGCACAGATGCTCTCTGACCAAGCTTGTTCTCTGTATGTCCTATCTTGACGCCGGAAAGGTCCGCTGGAACCATGAAGACGGCTATTCCTCTGTGATGGAGAGAGGGATCGACTGTAGCGAAGACCGTGTGCAGAGATGAGACTGACGCATTGGTTATGAAACACTTCTCTCCATTTATGACCCATCCATTCCCATCCCGCTTCGCGATCGTTCTTATGGAGGCTGCATCTGAGCCGGACTCGCGTTCAGTCAGGCAGAACGAGGCTAATTTGACCTCGCGATCAGTGACGAGCGGTTTGACGTACTTCTTAAGCTGGTCCTCGGTTGCAGCGAGGAGTATGGGGGCGAAGGCGAGGTTATTGCACATAACGGATGTTGCGCATCCTGCGCAGCCATACCCCATGGCCTCGCTCACCAATGTTTCTTCAAGAAGCGTCCGCCCGAGGCCTCCGACACGCTTCGGGACGTGTAGGTTCATGAGGCCTGCTTCGTAAGCTCTCTGAACGAGTTCCCTTGGAAACTCATTCCTCCTCTCCAGCTCAGATGCGTAGGGGGTAATGTGTTCTCTCGTGAATCTCTCAGCTCTTTCCTTGATCTCCTTTTCACTGGGGGAAAGCTCGAAATCCACCATTACGGATGTGACCTCTCTTCCTAGTAGGCTTCACTCCATTGAAAAGCGCTTCTGGAAAGCTTCAATGGCTCTTCGTTGATGGACGTGACGGTCTTGGATCCTCGAAACGATTAAACCCTCACTAACAGGCCATATGAGCATAGTTTCGGGAGAATCAGTCAGGCTTGATAGGCGCGAGAGTCATTCTGTTCTCTTATACTCGAGATATTGAAAGAGTCTGCGCTGCTGCGATGAGATCATGCTATTCGAATGTTCCGGCATTTGATTTGTATAAGAGCAAAGCTCCGGAAGCCAACGTGGCCGAGAAGCCCCTGACTCAAGAACGTGCCAAAGAACTCATCCAGAAAGCGTTGAGAGCTGGCCACGAAAGCGTGCTTGAACATGGCCTGTTCACATTCGACCTTCAAGGCGTATCGAGAGCTTTCACGCACCAGCTCGTGAGACATAGAATCGCCTCATTCTCTCAACAAAGCCAGAGACATGTGAGGATCGATACAGATGACCAATGGTATGTGATTCCTCCGAGCTTCGACGATGACTCACGAAAAAGATTCCAAGAACGAATGAGGAATCTGGCCTCTTGGTACGTGGAGGAATCAAAGTCTGGAAGAAAGATTGAGGATGCCCGGTTCTATCTTCCAAATGCAGCAAAGACAAACATTGTAGTATCCATGAACCCGCGAGAACTATTGCACGTGTTCAAGCTGCGATGCGGAGCTGAAGCGCAGTGGGAGATCAGAACGGTGGCTTGGGCGATGTTGGCATGTTCAAAACTCATTGCGCCAAGCATATTCAGTGAGATCTCATACACCTCAGCGGACAAATCATTCAAAGAAAAGGAGAGACGACTTGAGAGAATCCTCTCGGAAGTGCGCTCCCTTTTCGAAAAAGCTGAGTCGCACGAAACATTCGAGATTCCTCTGACTAGTTTAGATCTAGGCCTCCATGTCAGAGCATTTGTCTGTAAATGCTAGGTCTCAAACCGCCCAGACCTGTCGTTTGGTTGCAAGAACTTGGAGCGCTTATCCCATCGAATTCAGAATTTCAGCAAGAATTATATGGGGATTCACGAACTAAGGCTTGGGGAGAAGCTTGGCCCTCGTGAATTTGGACATACTGGTTTTGCACATGATAGTGAACGTTATCGTTATTGGGCCAGTGATGTGGCTCGCGGGACGAATCCTTGTGGGAAAAGACAAGGCGAAGTTCACTGATGCTCTATGGATCACTGCATTGGGAACGCTGATTCAATCTATGTTGGGCTACCTTTTCTCGGGCATAATAGCTTTGATTATAGTCGTAATACTGTGGTTGGCATTGATAAAACGCTTCTTCGATTGCGGATGGGGAAGGGCGCTTCTGATCGCCTTGGTTGCTGTGGTCATCTTAGTCATCATAGCAGCCATATTGGTGCTGCTTGGCTTCGTGGCGCTCAGAGTTCTTTTCCGGTTCATGTAGCATCCGTTCTATCTGGCGTTCTTTCTTCCACGCCTTTCATCTGCTGTATCTTCCCTTAGCGGTTGGCGAGTGTACGATTGGCCAGTTCACCCTCGTGGTTCGCAACCGAACCGTTCCAGACATAGGCAAGAGCGATCAAGACCGCTTGTGGGCCACAATCGCAGCGAAAAAGGTAAGAACCTTGAGCCACCGGATGATTATGGCGGGGCCAGATTGAAGACAACGGTCTATTCGTGTGCATAGAAGGAAAATGCATTTAGGCAAATCTGCCAGACTGTACGACTCAAACATCATGGCATTATTCGGTGTAGTCCCATGAACCTGGAGAAGGTATACAGCCATATCGACTCGAACGTGGAGAGCCACATCGCTAAGGTTCAGGAACTCCTTAGGCAGCCGAGCATCTCCGCTGAGAAATACGGCATCCAAGAATGTGCTCAGCTGCTGGAGAGGTATTTCCGCGATCTGGGATGTGGGTCAACGGAGATCGTTCAGACCGATGGGAACCCGGTGGTCTACGGGGAATATGACGCAGGCGCCAAGAAAACGGTCATCATCTATATGATGTATGACACTCAACCTGTGGTCGGTGAGGACTGGATCTCGCCGCCCTTGGAGGCGAATCTTGTTGATATCCCTCCGTTCGGAAAGTGTATTGTTGCCCGTGGAGCGATAAACACGAAGGGCCCTCTACGAGCCTTCCTGAACGCCATGGAGTCTATCAAGGCGGTTGGTGAAGAGCTTCCGGTCAATCTGAAGTTTGTTGCAGAGGGTGAGGAAGAACTCGGTAGTGTTCACCTCCCTCAATTCATGGAGAGATGCAAGGAGAGATTGAGTGATGCCACTGCGGTTTTCTTTCCTGGTGCAGCACAGGATCAGAAAGGCAGAGTGAGAATGACCCTCGGCTGGAAGGGCATAGTCTGCTTCGAGTTGGAGTGCTCCGGAAAGTTTTGGGGGAAAGGCCCCATAGAGTACGATGTTCACAGCAGCAACAAGGCATGGGTTGACAGTCCCGTCTGGAGGATGATTCACGCCCTCTCAACGATGACCTCGAAGGACGGAAACAAGATACTGATTGATAGATGGTATGAGAATGTGAAGCCGCCGAGCAAAGACGACCTACAACTCGTCAATAAGCTCGCCAAGACATTTGACGAGGAAACGGTGAAGGAAATGATCAAAGCGGAACATTTCGTCAACAACTTACACGGCAAGAAGCTCCTCATGAGGTACCTGTACTCGACGACGCTGAACGTGGATGGGATTTGGGGCGGATACACCGGACCTGGAACCAAAACCGTTCTTCCTCACAAGGTGACAGTGAAGATGGACGTGCGCTTAGTTCCAAACCAGAAGCCTAGCGAGGTATTGCCGAAGATCAGGAAGCATCTCGACAAAATGAGATACAAGGACATATTCATCCGGAAGTTGGAATCTGGCTACAGCTGGGCCAAGACCAGCGTCAAGGAGCCGGTGGTTCAGGCGGCGATACAGGCTTACCGCAGCTTCGGATACGAACCTGAAGTTTGGCCTCATATGGGTGGAAGCGCCCCGTTGTATCTATTCAACCAAGGGCCCCTCTACTTGCCGTTCATCGGCGGCGGGCTTGGGCATGGTGGAAAAGCCCACTCACCAAACGAATACTTTGTGGCTGAAGGGAACGAGACGGTCTGCGGATTAGCCGCCTGCGAGAAATCATACGTTGCCATCTTGGACACATATTCAAAGATTGAAGAGAAAACCAAGGCTGTAAAGAAACGGAGGACTAAAGGGCGATAGACGCATGAGTCAAGGGCCGCTTGTTGAGCTGCCAGCTGAGTGGGGTGGCTTTGTCCCTTCGCAAGCATTCATCGATGAATGTCGCAGAATCGTGGATGAGGCGAACAGGGAGGGGCTAGTCCTACGGGCTATGGGCGGAGTCGGGATTAGGCTGCATTGCCTAGGCTACAGCGAGTTTGCATCTAGAATGGGCCGCATCGCAGAAGGGAAGCAAGAGTTCAGTGATCTAGACTTTATGAGTTACAAGAAGCAAAGAGACCAGATGAAAGATTTCTTTGCGTCGTTGGGATATTCAAAGAGAAGAGCAACACTGTCAACGGCTGCGTCGGAGAGACAGGTCTACTTTCATCAAAAGGGGTGGTTCTTTATCGATGTCTTCTTCGACAAACTCATCGTAGCAAATCATCCAATCGATTTTAGAGGAAGACTTGAACTCGACTCACCTACCGTACCCGTAACCGACTTACTTCTTGAGAAGCTGCAAATCGTGAGCTTCAGCGAGAAGGACTTGAAGGATACCCTGCTCCTATTGATCGCCCACGATCTCGAAGCTGGCAATGAGAGCGAAGCTGTCAATGTGGATCGTGTCGCGAAGCTACTTTCTGATGACTGGGGTTTCTGGTATACAGTCACAACCAATCTCAAGGGCATTAAGACACTGCTGCCGTCTCTTCCAGACGTATCGCAAGATGAAAGGTCAAACCTTCTCTCGAAAATCGATTCTCTGCAAGCTCGGATAGACGTTGAACCGAAAACGACTGGCTGGAAGTTGAGGGCTACTGTAGGCTCAAGGAAGCGATGGTACCGACAGGTCGAAACGACAGAGACGGTCGGGGAGTTCGGTATCTGGAGGCTAAGAGAGGAAGCTACGAGACCACGCCGAAGGACTGAGAAAGGCAACTGAGAGCATCTAAGGCTCTGGTGACTGAAACCGATGAGGATACTTGTAGTCAACGATTACGTTGATCAGACGAAATATGCTGCCCAAATGGACAACTTGTGTGCGCAGGTTGAGAAGGCGTCAGGAAGTCTCGTGGAAAGGGCTTCGTACGAGCATTTTGGACCAGAGTTGGTTCAGGACCAGATAGGGAAATATGACGCCGTCGTGCTGAGCGGTTCAGAAGCTCTATACAGCAGAGCTGAAGATAGACTGAGGTTCCGAAAGGCGATTGAAGGAACCCGTTTGCTGGCTTTGCCTGTGCTCGGAATCTGTGGCGGGCATCAGTTGCTAGGGATGGCTTACGGCGAGAGCATTATCCACATGGAGAGGATCTTGAGGGGTTACTACGAAGTGGAAGTACTGGTTGATGATCCTCTCTTCGACAGTTTAGATAAGAGCATCTTGGTCGCAGAATCTCACCAAGAGATGGTAGAACGCGTTCCGAAAGGATTCTCGCTTTTGGCGAAGTCTCATGACACACCTATAGAGGCAATGAAGAGTGAGA
>CAYQCQ010000020.1:0-16714 GCA_964416035.1 uncultured Candidatus Bathyarchaeia archaeon | reverse complement strand
TGAAGAGGACTCTCATCCAGTAGAAAGGAGATTCCTTATCGACATCTCGATCCACCTGCAGCAAACCTGACGATGACTTAGCCACTACGAAGCGTAGTCCTTCCACATTTGATCTCGGCAGTGCATACAGGAATTCATTCACGGGCGAGGTGCCGTTGTTCAAAACGGTGAAAGTATCATTGAAGACCACGGCCCCCCATTCGCCCACAGTGATGTGCCGCCTCACGTCCACAACAGCAACTGCAACCGGAGCAGAAGACACCGGTATGACTGACATTGCCAAAATCATTGATAAGATGGCAATTCCAACGATATTTCGCAAACTTCATCACCTCTAAAGATTGGAACTACCTCGTAGACAAGGCCGCCTTCCTACTCAGCTAGTGGACTGGCGACTGGCGTCGCATACAGTTTCTTGATAGGCTCTTCGCCTTGCTCAAACAGGCGGCGAGGATGCCTGCGGCGTGTGTTCACGTCTACTTCGAGCTCCGTCAGCCGCTATGACGCCCATGGCATATTTAAAAATCGCTCTCACCAATCTTGAATTCAAGGATGAAGCGTTCATCACCTTTGTTGACGTGCTGAACTCTACGGGTCAACAGCTTTGTCCACTGGCATATTTTATCACAGAGAACGGTGCAATCTGTCAGTGATCGCGAGTAGGTAGGAAATCATGTCCCCGGAGAAAACCAGCAACACCGATCGCCTTGCAGAGAAGATGGAAAGAGAAATCCAAGAAATGGTCAACGAATTGGAGCTACAAGCCAAAATCGCTAAGGAAGAAGGCGCCGAAGGGCTGGAACGACATAGAATGGAGTGGTTTCGAAAGGGTAACCAGCACGGGCTATCGATCAAGAGAAAGTATGGGATCACTGGAGAGGACATGAGCACGGTCTATAAGCAGTGCTGTGCCATAGTCAGTGATGAGAAAGACAGAACAAGGATTCCAGAGATCCTCTTGGAGAACGATACGCTCATTTTGCGAAGCCGTGCAGGCACATACTGCCCGTCATTGGAGGCAGTCAAACGAAGGACAGGGTCCCATGTTCTCGGAGGGAGCTGGCCGGAACTCTGTCAATATTGCAGGAGGGCATGGTTTCACGGCGCCTTACAAGCTCCGGTCACGAGGAGACTGGCCCACAAGAACGTTTCCTCTAGAATACGCGGAGATCGTGACTGCGTAGAAACTTTCTACCTAGAAAAGTGAAGAAGAGCGCCAGCTCGTAGCCCCTTTATTCGGGACTACCAACTAGTGCAGTCCTAAGCTGGCCTAATGCATAAGAATGGTTGACGCCAATACATCATTCCGGAGTCAGACATGTTCATTTCGAAAAGAGCATCGTTCCATCGTGTGCTTCTTGAGGGAGATAACATTATTCTTGGACCCAGCTCTATTGGCGATGGCTCGGTTCTCGGAAGAGGCGTTATCCTCGGATACCCGTGCCGCTCCTCCCTAAGAGAAAAGCTCGACTGGTCGAAAACAAAAGATTTCGACCCTAAGATCTATGACAGTATAAGCAGTGGAGTGAAGATCGGAGACACTTCAGCGATCAGGCCGGGCACAGTGATTTATGAAAGAGTGTCGGCAGGAACCAACTTGGAAACAGGACACAACGTGCTTATCAGAGAAGACACCACCATTGGTGACCACGTCCAAGTAGGATCTTCAACAATCATTGACGGAAAGACCTCCATCGGCCATCGCGTCAATATCCAATCGAGAGTCTATCTTCCTCCTATGACGACCGTCGGGGACGATGTCTTCCTAGCTCCATGCGTCACGGTCACTAACGATCGATATCCCCCAAGCAGGAAACTGATTGGAGTGACAATCAAGCGCGGCGCGGTCATAGGAGCCAACGCAGTTCTCATCGCAGGCATCACTGTTGGAGAGGAAGCGGTCATAGCGGCTGGAGCCTTAGTGACCCGAAACATCCCGCCGGGAACAGTCGCTGTCGGTATTCCAGCTCGTCCGAGAATGGCTGTCGAGGAATATCGAAGAAGGAAACAGGACTATGAGAAAACCTGATCATGTGCGAAAGTCATAAGGCGACTTCAGCTTCTCAACTACTGGGCAAGTGAAAGAGAAATGGAATCTGCGGCTACTCATCCGTACATTCCCTCCTCGACAAGTGATGCCAAGGCTCAGCTCATGAAGGCGATCGGAATATCCAGCATCGAGGAACTCTATTCCGACGTGCCTCAAAAAGTCAGACTGAAGAGAAGACTCAACCTTCCAAAGCGAGCATCTGAACTCGAAGTTAGGAGACACGTTGAGCGCCTACTCTCAAAAAATGGTGACGCCTCAGAAGTAGTAAGCTTCCTGGGAGCAGGATGCTGGAACCACTACGTCCCAGCGGCGGTCTCAGAGATCTCGTCGAGATCTGAATTCGTCACTTCATACACGCCCTACCAGCCTGAGGTCAGCCAAGGGATGCTTCAGGCGCTCTTTGAGTATCAAAGCATGATCTGCGAGCTCACAGCGATGGATTACGCGAACTCGTCCCTCTACGACTGGGCATCTGCTCTAGGGGAAGCAGCTCGGATGGCAACCAGAGTGACTCAAAGAAACGAATTCCTGATCCCCCGCCACATACACCCCGACAGGCGCACAACCTTGAAAGCCTATGCGGAACCTGCGGGCATCAAGGTGGTTGAAGTCAAGAACGACGACATGACAGGTCAGATAGACCTTAACGACCTAGAATCGAAGATCACAAACGACTGCGCCGCGGTATACATTGAGAATCCGTCATACCTAGGCTGCCTGCAGAGCGAAGCTCGGGTTATTGCGGAAATGGCGCATTCGAGCGGAGCTCTATTCGTAGTAGGAGTGGACTTGACATCCCTTGGAATATTGAAGCCTCCGGGGGAGTACGGAGCGGACATAACCGTTGCTGAGGGTCAATGCCTAGGAAGCCCCATGAACTTTGGCGGGCCGCTCTTGGGTGTATTCGCATGCAAAGGAGAAGAGCTCCTGAGACAGATGCCAGGCAGAATCATAGGTATGACCACGACGAAGGACAGGAAGCAGAGAGCTTACTGTATGGCACTCCAGACAAGAGAACAGCACATAAGGCGAGAGAGAGCTACCTCCAATATCTGTTCGAACGAGGCGCTGTGCGCTCTAACAGCTGCTGCATATCTCTCTCTTCTAGGCGCCTCTGGCATGAGGGAGCTTGGGACGATAATCCTTTCGAAAACCTACTATGCAATTAACGAATTGAGGAAAATCAAGAGAATCAAAGTTCCTCTCATGCAAGCACAACACTTCAAGGAGTTCACTGTAAGCTTCAATGAAAGCGGAAAGAAGCTTAAGGACTTGGAAAACAGCCTACTCAAGAGGGGCATACAGATTGGAGCACCGTTGACTGAGAGCATCCCTGAACTCGGCGAATCAGCCGTCTTCTGCGTCACTGAAACCCATTCGAAGGAAGATATCGACAAGCTAAGCACCGTCCTCGCTGAGGTCTTGGAGGGTGAGAGTTGACATTCAGGCAAGCGAATTGGAATGAGCCCTTAATCTTCGAACTCTCGAAGAAGGGTAAGGTAGGTCAAATCGCTCTAAGATTGACTGAAGAGGAGCACAATGCGTTGAGCGAGGCCATGAGAAGCTTACCAGAAGACATCTTACGGAAAACTGCGCCCAACTTGCCTGAAGTGTCTGAAGTGGAAGTTGTCAGACATTTCACCAGGCTTTCTCAAGAAAACTACGGAGTAGACCTCGGAACCTACCCCTTGGGAAGCTGCACAATGAAGTACAACCCAAAGATATGTGAAATCTTAGCCGCATCGCCCAGAGTAAAGAACTTGCATCCTCTGCAGCATGTATCGCTCAGCCAGGGAATCTTGAGGATACTATACGAACTCTCAGAGTTCCTTGCAGAAATAACGGGGATGTCTAAGGTTTCACTCCAGCCCTCTGCTGGGGCCCACGGCGAGCTGTGCGGAGAACTCATCATCAGAGCTGCACACAGGGACCGAAACGAACTCAACCAGAGAACGGAAATGATTGTTCCCGACAGTTCGCATGGCACAAATCCTGCAAGTGCGGCCATGGCAGGCTTCAAGGTAGTTGTGGTTCCCTCAGACAGCGAGGGCTGCATCGATGTTGAAGCATTGAAAAACGTTGTCAGCAAGAGGACAGCTGGTATAATGATAACGAATCCGAACACGTTGGGCATATTTGAAAGGAGGATTCTTGAAGTTGCTGAGATCGTCCACGAGGCTGGTGGGCTCCTCTACTATGATGGCGCGAACCTTAACGCCATCTTAGGTAAGACTAGGCCTGGGGAGATGGGGTTCGATATCAGTCACATAAACATTCACAAGACCTTTGGAACTCCACACGGAGGAGGAGGGCCGGGCGCCGGACCAGTTGGCGTAACTCAAGAACTCGCAAAGTTTCTTCCAGTACCAACAATTGAGTCCAACGGCGAAAACTACTATTTGGACTACGACAGACCTCAATCCATAGGAAAGATAAGAAGCTTTCTCGGAAACGTTTCAGTCCTTCTGAGAGCGTATGCATACATTCTGTTGCTTGGTGCGGAAGGATTGGAGGAAATTGCGGAGATATCTGTACTGAACGCAAACTATTTGGCAAGGAAAGTACTCGCATCAGGCCGGTATCAGATGCCATTTGATTCAAAGAAGGCAAGAAAGCATGAGATCGTCATAAGCACAGAAAAGATCACGACTGAGACAGGGATACGGGCACTAGACATCTCGAAGAGATTGCTCGACTTCGGTGTGCACGCTCCCACCATGTATTTCCCACTGATTGTGAAAGAAGCTATGATGATAGAACCGACCGAAACCGAAAGCATTGAGGCGCTCGATCGATACGCGGACATACTAGCAAAGATAGCTGAGGAGGCATATGGGCAACCCAACATTCTTACAGAAGCGCCTCAGAACACCACTGTTGGAAGAGTCGATGACGTGGCCGCTTCACACCCCAAGACAATGTGCCTCAATTGGAGAATGTACGAGAATAGGCAAGCAGTCGCCTAGCTCCAATTCCCAGCTCTATTCCTTCCTTCTCGCACACGTTTATTAGCGTGAAGAAGACAAACCCAGGAATTCAGAAGAGGTACAGTCCAGTGTCCCTCCGATGCAAGAGTAGGAACCCGCTACAGTGAAAGGAATTGAAAGTAAACGTCAAGTACTTCGCAACTCTCAGGGAAATCACAGACAAACGAGAAGAACAGGTTGAACTGCCAGAAGGCTCTACGATGAGCGACCTCTTGAATCGTCTCGTCGAACTGCATGGGCCGGCATTCAAGAGCTATGTCATGGAGGAAGAGACCGGCGCACCCAAGGGTCACCTACTCTTTCTGATTGATGGAACCAGCATGAACAGCATGGCAGGCCTGAACACAAGGCTCACGGATGATTGCGTAGTCGCTCTGATGCCGCCAGTAGGTGGAGGATGACCACTTGCCGTCGGGGTCTTCTGAAGGAAAAATTTGGCAAGCGTCACTTGAAAACACGCGAAAACAGCATTTTTGAATTCGCAGGTATGTGTCAAGTTTTCGGAGAGGCTCGAAATAAGGCACGTTGCCGATGCCGACAGATGTTACGATTGGTATACGGTTGAACTACGATCTCCTATAAAGACTCTCGACTGAATTATGTACTGTCAGAGCCGAGACAAGCCAAGCTTCGCTTGAGGATTAGGAGCACCTTGAGTCCAAATGCCCTTTCGCAAGCCAGTTCCATGGGATTACCCATGGACAGCGCTCTGCCTCGAATACTTGTCTTGGGTTTAGGTGACTTGGGCGAAAAAGTTACTGAACGCCTCATTGAAAACGGACCCATCACAGCCCGATGCGTATCCATCAGTGAAGAGAGACTACGACTCGGAACGATTCTTGCTCACAGAGCGCTCATTGGAAGGACAACCACGGAAGGTTTCGAAGTCTCGAAGCAGTTCGAGTTGGGAGGAGAGAATACGTTGCTATCTCTTCCGGAGATATCTCCCTCAATAATCGACAATGACTTGGTGTTCATAGCCACGGCGCTAGGACGAGAAAGAGGACCTGCCCCTTCGCCAGCTCTCGCTCAAGCTGCACGGGCAACGGGCGCCCTAGTCATTGGGGCAGTCACAATGCCCTGCTGGCGCGAAAGATCAAGACTGTACTCCGCTGTCCATACTCTCAAGGAAATGAGAGATGCCTGTGACGCCCTAGTTGTCGTTGACAACAATAGGCTTGAATGGCTCTCAACAAGCTTTCATCAAGGAAGCATCAATTCCTTGGGAAGTGACCTATTGGGCCAGCTCATAGACGGAATAGTGGAAACTCTCTCAGCGCCTAGCCTCATCAATATCAACTTCAAAGAATTTGCTAGAATCATACGAGGCAGTGGATTTGCAATTCTGGGAACAGGAGAAGTGAACTCCTACAAACGGCCAGAGGAGGCAGTGAGAAATGCGTTCAATTGCCCACTGCTTCACATTGACCATAATGGCTTCGCGGGGGCATATCTCCATATTAGAGGCGATAACAGTCTCACCCAGGCCCAGGCCTCGAAAGTCGCAGAACTCGTCACCGGAAGACTTGACCTATTGTCCGATGTCATATTCGGCGCAAGCACAGACTGCTCTTTCTCTGAACGTCTCCGCGTCACCTTGATGCTTACCGGCGTAAAGTCACCGCAACTCCTTTCGGCCTATAGGGAGATTCCGATCCAGATGTATCAAATGGAAGAGGAACACGAACCAGAACAGCAACTGGACATAGAGCTTGATCTCTACCAGCTGGAAGACTCCTAGAGAGACTTGCCGAGGGCCATCCGCAGCCCCGAGATCCTATTCCTAATGCTCGTCGAAGAGCCGCATGGAGTTGTCTTGCCCAAACGAATAGATTCGAGAACACCTTCGACTGTGGGTGAAGAAACTTCGAGCAGAGTGTAGGAGTCACCTATCGTTGACGGAATGTGAGAGTCGCTTCCAGCTACCATAGATACTCCAAGAGCCCTAGCCGCCTTTTCGGACTTTCTCTTGGCGAACCAGAACGGAATCATCGACGAGTTCACAGTCTCTATCCCATCAACGCGATTCCTGAGGCGAAGCGGGTCAACACTCGGGCTTAAGATGTCATACGGATGCGGAACCACAATAACACAGTTCTGACCACGAAGCAACTCAATTGTTTGATCTGCTGACAGACCCTTCGGTACTCCTTCATATGCACCAAGCGCAACTATGTGGCCCTCCCTTGAACTCACCTCAATTCCTGGAACAACCAAGATCTCATTGGACCGATAGGATGATGGAAGATCGTGTTCTGTGACCGCGATTCCGTCCAGTCCACGTTTCCTAGCGATCCGAGCGATGACATCGGGATCTGTAAATGCGTCCGACGAGCACCTTGTGTGAACATGCAGATCAAGCTTAAGCAGCATTTTCGTTCAACCCTAGACTGAGACCGCTAGATGATGTTCCTATGAGGCCTTAAGCTTCTCTACTTGTTTCTCTATCTCTGAATCTTCTATTATTCTGAACAAGACCTTGGGCTTCTCGATTTCATGGCCGGGCGTGATCTGGAGAGAGGAGACTGAATTCCAGCCCTGCGCGTGCACAGATCCCTTGAGGCCCAACAGCTCCCAAAGAGCTTCAGCCGAGCTAGGAACGAATGGTTCGATTAGCACAGCAAGAGATCTCACGGCGTTTGCGCTAAGGTATAAGCAGTTGGCAGCCGTCTTTCCATTCGTCCAAGGTTGTCTTTTCTGGAAGTATTGGTTACAGTAGTTTGAGAATTCGAGGATTCTCTTGAGCGCTCTATCAATCTCTATGCTCGAAAGCTCTTTCCCAACCTGAGCGGGCAAGCCCTCTATTCTACGTTGGAACTCGTAGTCCAGATCATCGAACAGGTCCGGTTTTGGAACCTTGCCATTGAACCTTGACCATATGAAAGTAAGTGTCCTATGTACGAAGTTACCTATGTTCGCGACAAGCTCATTGTTTACTCTTCCCTGAAAGTCTTTCCAGTCGAAATTTACGTCCGATTGACTGTAAGGAGTAATGGCAGCAAGATAGTACCGCAAATAATCTGCTGGAAAGGTGTCGAGAAACTCTCTCAACCCCACATACCATCCCCGGCTCTTTGAGAACTTTCCTCCCTGAAGCAATAGGTGACCTCTCGTCGGAATGAATTCGGGTAGTTTGTATTCGCCGACCCCTATCCTCATGGCTGGAAGGAAAAGATAGTGATGGTACACTATGTCCTTGCCAATGAAGTGGAAGATTGTTGAGCTGTTCCAGAAAGCTTTTCCATCGATCCTTTTGCTCTCTAGGAGTTTCAAAGTGCTCGAAATATAGCAGAGATGGTTGTCGAACCACCCGTACAGCACTTTTCCCCTTGCCCTATCTAGCGGTATCGGAACGCCCCATTTGATATCCCTAGTTATATCCCAATCCTGAAGGCCCTGCTTGATCCAGTTAAGTACGTAGTTCTTAACTTCCAGCTGGAGGCCATCATTCGCTTGCAGCCACTTCCTCAAGGGTTCAGTGAATTCAGATAGCTTCAGGAAGAAGTGCGCACTAGTCCTGTTCTCAGGTTTTGAGCCGCAGATCGCGCAGTGGGGATCCTTGATTTCACCCAGCTGAAGGGCCTTCCCGCATCTCTCGCAGCTGTCTGAGTATTGCTCGGCCGCTTCACAGTACGGGCAGGTGCCCCTTACATACCGATCGGGTAGAAACTTCTGACAGCGAGGACAGTAAGCCTGAAGAACCTCCCGCTCGCAGATGTGACCCTTCTCATACAGGCGTCTGAAGAAATGCTGGGTCAGCTCTATGTTCTCCTTCGAGCTGGTACCATCAAATATGTCGAAATTGATGGACAGATCCTTGAAGTCTTGAAGGTCACGTTGGTTCCAGTAGGCGACGAACTGGTCAGGTGCCTTCTTCTCCTGCTCAGCAGCAATTAGTATTGGGGTTCCAAAATCGTCCGTGGCACAGACGAAGGCCACCTCAACCCCATTCAGCCTACAGAACCTAACGAAGATATCCGCCGGAAGGTAAGTGGAGGTCACATGGCCGAGATGTATTTCTCCATTCGCGTATGGAAGACCGCAAGTAACGACAATCTTTCTCCAGGCCAAACCTGTCACGCGAGCCGAATCGCTTGAAGAGGTATCTAGAACCAATCCCTCCGTGGGCCTTCCCCTAAAAGTAACCCCCCTGCTGATTAAGCTTTCCGTGGCATGGCATCCCAACCCCGGCAGTAAATACTCATTTTTCCAGACGATTCCTGCTGCCCGAATACGAGAACTTACAAATTGTAGAATGCTCATCTGCGATGATATTCTGAGTGGCGTCTCGGTGGACTTCGGGAAAAAACTAAGAGCATACCGGACATGAATGCATAGGCTGCCCTCGCTTCCTTTAGGATTATCTCAGTATCAGTCCCATTACGAGTTCGTCATGATATCTTCCATCTTCTCCGAGATAGGCTTCTTTCTTCACACCTTCTATTCTGAAGCCAAATTTCTCGTAAAGATGGACTGCCCTCCTATTCTCCGCCATCACGTATAGATTCAACCTATGTAGCCCCTCTTTTCTTACCTGCTCTAACAGCTTGGCGAGCATAGCTGTGCCCAACCCTACGTTGTGGAAATCTTGATGCAGATAGATCAGCAGATCTCCTGTTCCCCTTCTCCGAGGATGCGGAAACTTGAAGATCTGTCCATGTCCGACAATTTTCTCATTATGGAGAGCTATTAGGGCTATCAAGTTTGACAGATTGCTAAGCCATCTCTCGATCACATCTCTTGTATAAGAGGGTAGCGCCCAACGCAGAGCTTCATTTGAAAGCGACGCGTACATTTCAACAAGCTTCTCTTTATCCTCAATTCGGAACTCCCTTAACAGAAAAGATCTTCCATCTTTCAACTTGATAGCTTCCAAGATCATCACTCAATCCTAGTGCGGAGAGTGCGACAGGTCATCATATCCTGAGATCAGATCCTATTTGGTTCTTGCCCTCTATCGGCACCCACTCAAGAATCTGAAGGGATCATTCACTCCAACGTGAGTGACGAGGCCACAGTTTCCCTAGTGCTCCACACGTTTGACATCTGTCAACAAGATACGCTGCGGCTACATTCACATAGAAGTCTAACTGAGCGGTTACGTGTTTCACTACTTGCCCAACTTTTCCTCATAGCCGTTTAATAGTCCAAGTACTATTCTATTCTACTAGAGCGGGCCTCAAGATGATGAGCAAGGACTACCAGACTCTACTCGACAGAGCCCTGGAGAAGATTCCGAAGAAGAAGCATAGTGGAGAACGATTTGAGCTCCCAAGGCCACAAGTTATGAACGCGAAGACAAGGACTTGGATAGGTAACTTCAAGGAGATCTGCGACTACCTGAACCGAGATCCGCACCATATCTTAAAATTCCTGACAAGAGAACTGGCCGCTGCCGCGACATTCGAGGACCCTCGGGCGATATTTAAAGGAAAGTTTGGTCGAGAATCTATCAAACGCCTCTTGGACATATACGTGGGCCGATATGTAATCTGTCCGATATGCGGCAGACCTGACACGAAGATAGCAAAGGAGGCAAGGTTCCTGTTTCTGGACTGCGAGGCATGCGGAGCGAGATCTTCGATCCTCCCCAGATAGCAAAGTGAAAAGATCGATGGAACAGGTCTATCTCCGGATCTTCAAGGACAAAGGATACGTTCTGGTCGCCGCCTGCGACAGGAACGTTCTCGGAAGAACCTTTCGAGAAGGAAAGATGAAACTAGAGGTTACACACCGATTCTATGGAGGAGATCTATGCGGCATCGAGGAAACAATGCAGGCCCTACAAGTCGCTGACATTGGAAACCTAGTCGGAGGAAAAGTCATAGACGCCGCAGTTCAGAGAGGACTCGTTGATCCTGGAGCAATATTGACGATAGGCGGAGTACCTCACGTTCAAATCATCAAGATCAGTCGGCTTCACTAGAAGACATAAGACGTTAACATACACTTTATAGCTGGCCATTTTTCATTAGGAACAAAGAACCAGAGAAGGCGCTTCAAAAATGGGAAAGAAGAAAGTGCTCAGTGAAGGAGAGCTGAAAGAAATGGTTCTCCCAGCGCCTGATCAATTACTGGGCATAGTCAGTCAAATGTTAGGCTATGATAGGCTGATGGTCAAATGTGCGGATGGTCATGAGAGGGTTTGCCGTATTAGAGGGAAGATGAAGAGAAGAGTGTGGATCAAGGCCGGCGACGTGGTGCTCGTCGGCCCATGGGATTTCCAACATGACACGAAAGGCGACATTCTCTGGAGGTACACAGCGAGTCAGGCAGACTGGCTCAGAAGCAACAAGTATCTGAACATAGGCTGAGGAAGAACTGAACGTGGCGGCAGAGGCTCTTGAGAAGAAGCTGCGACTCAGGGAGAAAAGGTATGAAGTCGAGCAGCTGATGAAGGAGAAAAGAAGCGAAGAGTACGACGCCCTCGAAGAAGTTTTTGACAAGCCCACACTGATGCTGGTCTACCGCATGTTGAATCAAGGACACTTGTCACAGCTTCATGGATGCGTCAAAGCCGGAAAGGAATCTAGGATTTACTGGGGAAAGGACTCCAAAGGAAAAGACGTTGCGGTCAAGATATATCTAAAATCAACCGGAGAGTTTCGCAAGGGCAGATTGATCTATTTGGAGGGGGATCCTAGGTTCCAGAGAGTTAGAAAGGACACGCGTTCACTCGTATATCTGTGGGCCAAAAAAGAGTTCAAGAACCTCCAAGCTGCCTTCTCGGCAAGGGTGTGCGTCCCGAGACCAATTCTCGTGAGAGGAAACATCCTAGTAATGCAGTTCATCGGAGAGAAAGGGACACCTGCACCACTATTGAAGGACCTGCAGCCTGAGAAACCAGTAATGTTGTACGGGGCACTGCTAAAGGATGTTAGGTTGCTCTACGCAAAGGCTGGTCTTGTTCACGGAGACCTGAGCGAGTACAACGTCATGGTATGGAGGAATAGACCCATAATATTCGACATATCTCAAGGAGTCTCCTTGGAGCATCCGCTGTCAGACATGTTTCTGAGACGTGACTTGGAAAACTTGAACAACTATTTTCGGAGATATGGCGTCGACGTAAAGCCGGTTGATCAACTTCATGCTTGGGTGACCGGAAAGAATGCAGACTAAAGTTACTTGTATGATACCAAAAGATAGAGTGGGCGTACTCATCGGACTCGAGGGTGAGGTAAAGAAGAGAATCGAGCGCACACTTGGCGTCCAGCTAACAATTTCAGGCGAGACGGGCGTTGTGGAGATAACGCCTCAAAGCGAGAGCACAGATCCCATTTCACTTCTTAGAGCAAAAGATATCGCGACTGCCATCGGAAGAGGATTTTCACCTGAGAGAGCCTACCTGCTATTCGATGAAGACATCATCTTGGAACTGATAGACCTAAGAGAACTCTACGGAAAGAATGAGAGCGATATTAGAAGAGTTAAGGGCCGAATCATAGGTCAGCAAGGCAAGACACGAAGGATAATGGAAGAAATGACGAAAACGAGTCTTTCAATATACGGTGATACAGTCGGAATAGTGGGAGGATATGAGGAAGTCGCCACTGCTAGAGAAGCGGTAGACATGATATTGAAAGGAAAGCAACATGCAACGGTGTACAGGTTTCTTAGGAGCAGGCGTCGAGAAGCGAAGAGGAAACAAACCCTGGAGCTATGGGAAAAGCCTCCTCCGCAGCAATGAGGCCAACTATTAAGAAGAGGCTTCTTCTCAATTTCAGATTCGGCCACGTCTTTGACTTAAGAACGAGCCGTGTTAGATTGATCTAAAGCAATTTGGATGTAGAAGTAATGTGGGAGTTGACGATCCTCCGTCATTCACTTTCATCACATAGGAACGGAGGAAATAGAGGAGACTTGAAGGGATTGGTGGAGGACCTTGACTGAAGTCTTCCAAGAGATAAGCCCAGCGGATTTCTTCTATAGGAACAGGGACATCGCTGGCTTCACAAACCCTACCAGAGCCATATACTCAACGGTTCGGGAGCTCGTCGAGAATTCCTTGGACGCCTGCGAAACGTGCAATCAACCTCCTGACGTCTACATCCGAATTTCGCAGATTTCGAATTCAGAAGAAGGCCCTGGAACATACACTGTCAGGGTTCAAGACAATGGGTGCGGCGTTCCACCAGACATGATCCCAATGGCTTTCGGACAGGTTCTTTTCGGATCGAAGTACAAGCTCAGACAAACAAGGGGAACCTTCGGTCTAGGCGGAAAGATGGCGATTCTCTATGGGCAGATCACAACGCACGCTCCGGCTCGAATCATGTCAAGCACGGGACGCGCGAAGATCCATGAGTACGAAATTGCGATTGACATCCAACGCAACAGACCGATTATACTCAAGCGGAGAAAGCATCCCAACCCGACCAAATGGCGAGGCACTATTGTAGAGTTCCAAACCGAAGCAGACTACACTCGCGCTATGTCCAAGATTCTCGAATATATGAAACAGACTGCGATAGTCGCACCTTACGCTAACCTGACATTCGTTGACCCGAAGGGCCGCCTCTACAGGTTCATTAGAGCCACAACAAAGATGCCCAAACCTCCAAAGGAAACCACTCCCCATCCCCACGGTGTCGATGTGGAAGCTTTGAAGAGAATCATAGAGGCTACTACGGCGCGAACGATGAAGGAGTTCATGAAGAAACACTTTCAACGTGTCGGGGATGCCATTGCCAGAAAATTCTTGGACAATGCAGGGGTGAGCTACAAGAAGAATCCAAAGAGGCTTGAGTCAAGCGAAATAGTAAGGTTAGTAGCATCTATGAAGAGCTTTAAAGGGTTCTTGGCACCAGATCCGGGTTGCCTGAGCCCGCTGGGGGAAGAGTTGCTCGAAGCAGGGATAAGAAAGGAATTCTCCCCAGAATTTGTAACCCTTCACCAGAGAAAACCAGCCGCCTACTCAGGTTTTCCATTCATCGTCGAGGTTGGCATAGCCTACGGCGGGCAGGTTCAGAAAGCTGAAAGCGTAGCATTGTATAGGTTTGCAAACAAGATTCCATTGCTTTTTGATGAAGCAAGTGATGTCTCTTGGAAAGTGGTGAATTCGCTGATCGACTGGAGGCATTACAAAGTTCCTCCAGATGCCCCCCTAGCAGTCCTCGTGCATCTCTGCTCCACAAAGATTCCATACAAAACAGTCGGCAAAGAGTTCATCGCCGATAGACCTGATGTCGAAAGAGAGATACTGAACGCTGTGAGGGAAGCAGCAAGAAGATTGTCCATTTTCCTCTCCAAGAAGCAACACTTCGAAAGAGAAAAGAAGAGGCTGGACATATTCGAAAAGTATCTACCGAAGATCGCCTCATTCTCCGCTAAACTCGCGGGAAGGAAGGGAGTTCCCGAGATAAAGCCGCTTTTAAGGAGCGTCATGAAGTATGGTCCGGAAGACGAAAACACAGAAGATACCTAAGAGCGTAGTAAGACAAAAGAAAGAGAAAGTTCTCACTAGTCTGGAAAGCCTAGGAACCCAGACCTGCCAGCAGATCGACCACAAAGAGTTCCCATGGATGAAGATTCCCAGCAGGTCAATACAGAACATTCTCTACGACCCTGAGACAAGGCAATATGTCCTAGGGAACCGGCAGGTCAGGAGGAGTGCAAGGAACATTAGGCACATAAGGCCGTTTACTCAGCTTGTCTGGACAGCCTCTTTCGTACATGAGCTATCTAAACAAGCCAGAACAAGTACATTGAGAGATGTCTTCTATTCTGCCCAAGCATATGAGATGGATTTCATCGACCAGGCAGAGAGCGACGACATAATCACCGATTTGGAAACGCTTACTGGCATGGGAAGGGAAGACTTCAATGTCTTCCCCGAAGAAAGATCGGCAATCTTCGGAGATCTCACGATCGAGTACACAGTTCCCGGTTATCAAGGAAAGAGAATGAATCTTGCAAGCCATCCTGACGGCCTGATGATTGGCCCAGCCATGACGAACGCCGAGTTTGTCGACTGCAAGGCGAACAAGGTTATTGCAATAGAAAAAGGCGCATTGTTTACCAGATTTGTGGAGGAGAAGGTTCACGACAAACACAAGGCAATTCTGGTTCAGACTGCAGGTCAAGCTCCGAGGGCTACCAGAGCCTTGATCAGGAGGTTGAACCAAGAACTCAAGCTTCCAGTACTCATACTGACAGATGGCGATCCTTGGGGGATGCACATCGCCATGGTGATAATCTCAGGATCAGCCAATGCGGCCCATATCAGAGAGCTTAACACGCCAGACGCGAAGTGGGGAGGCGTCTGGGCGAGCGACATAGTGAAGTACAAGCTTCCAAGTGGAGGACTCACTGACCTGGATATTAAGAGGCTCTACGAACTCAAGAAGGATCCACGATACGAGGGAAAGTTGTGGAAGAGAGAGATCGAGACGTTCCTGCGCATAAGGAAGAAAGCAGAGCAGGAAGCATTCAGCCGTTACGGCTTGACATATATTGTTGACGAATATCTTCCAACGAAACTGGAAGAAATGAAGATCTAGGACACTGGGCTACCAACACTGTTGCTGTCTGGACGACAGGTTTTTGACCTCGGCAATACATGCAAGAAGAAACCTGATGACGCATTTGACACACCAGAAAGCTGATAGAGTCTTGGATTGCATCGGGCTCTTCTGTCCAGTTCCAGTATTCAGAACAAGAGAGGAAATCGATAAGATGGCTGTGGGGGAGGTTCTCGAGGTACTGGCTGATGATCCAGCCGCTGAGGAAGATATTCGTTCATGGGCGAAAAGGACGGGCCACGAGATATTGGAGCTGAGGAAAGAACCTGATCACATTCGCATATTGGTACGCAAAACCAAGTAGGAGAATAGTATGAAGCGCGTCTATTTTGATTACCAAGCCGGATCCCCCGTTGACCCCCGCGTCTTCGAAGCAATGACTCCGTACTTTGGAACCATGTTTGGAAACCCCTCGTCAACCCACGGCCTCGGTCAAGAGGCAAAGACCGCAATCGAGGACGCAAGAATGAAAGTCGCCTCATTGATCGGAGCTAGGAAGAAAGAGGAGATAATCTTCACTTCAGGCGCAACTGAAAGCAACAACTTGGCCCTAATAGGAACCGCTCAAAGAAACAAGGAGAAGGGAGACGGCATCGTAACCTCAACGATAGAGCACATATCAATCTTGAATATCTGCAAGTATCTCGCTAGACAGGGATTCATGGTCACAAATGTGCCAGTCGATAGCTGCGGTCTAGTTGATCCGACAAACGTTGAGAAGATCATCTCTGAGAAGACTATCCTTGTCTCGATCATGTATGCGAACGGAGAGATAGGAACAATGGAACCCATAGGCGAGATCGGAAGAATCGCACACACCCATGGAGCGGTATTTCACGTAGACGCTGTCGCTGCAACGGGTAAGATCCCAGTAGACGTAGTAAGAGACAACATCGATCTTCTTTCCTTATCTTCAAACGACCTGTACGGACCGAAAGGAGTGGGCGCACTCTATGTGAGAGAGGGAACTCGAATGGCGCCAATAGTAATTGGAGGAGGACAGGAGCGAGGATTGAGGTCTGGAACGGAAAATGTGCCCGCAGTCATTGGAATGGGGAGAGCGGCAGAGATTGCTGCCCAAGAGATGGCTGACGAATCAGTGCGACTCGCTCGGCTAAGAGACAGGCTCCATGCAGGAATCGCTAAGGAGATCC
>CAYQCQ010000019.1:0-16829 GCA_964416035.1 uncultured Candidatus Bathyarchaeia archaeon | reverse complement strand
AAGCGACTCAAAGAGACTTCGGGCCTTCTTACAGAGAAGAGTGAGAAAACAGAAGTCTGTGACAGATCGGAAACGTGAGTAGTAGAATTGTGTGTGTGCATCTCCTGGTGCGGCCATCATAATTTGAACTGTCAGGACAGTAGTTGTGTGTGTGCGGGCACCAAATATAGTAAAATAGGGGGTTGAAAAGTGGGCTATCACATAGCTGTGCCTAGGCTAGTTTCTCCACTCTGATCTCTATGGTCGACACATTTCTAATGTCGTCGCCTTCGCCAACAGCCTCAGTTCCTATGGATATGTTTTTGATGTTCAGCTTTCCTGCATAGAATCTCCTAGACACTACCTCGACAACGTCTACTGCCCTGCTTATTGCTTGTCCTCTGGCCTTTACACTGAGTTCCTTCGCACCCGTTTGGAAGTGCATCAATACTGCAGTTGCGTAGGCCATCAAAGGCTTATTTCCAACGAAGACTGTGTCGGGGGGAATAGGTTCGCGAGGCTTTGTTGGTCTTTGTGCTTCAGATGAAGGCACCGCGGTTTCGCTCATTTGTAGTTCACCTCCGTAGTCCAAAGCATGCAGCGCTTTGCCGAGGTCCTTATGTAGACCCACGATCCTTAAACCTTGCCCTTGTCTGATTGTCGCTGAGAGCCGATTCAGTGCTATCATCACAGCTCTCCATGAAGGAGATAACTCAGTAAGTGAGATCTGCAGTAGCGTAGACGTTGAAAAGACCAATGTGTCCCACCAGCTGAAGTTGCTCCGGCAATGTGGATTCGTGTTCGCACGACGAGAGGGAAATAAGAAAATCTACTCCCTCAACTTGCAGACAGTAAAGCCCATCTTGGACCTAGCTGAGAAGCGTGTCAAGAACTACTGTGCACAGAAACTGAGAAAGAAGGCCTGTTTGACATACGATGACTCATTAGACTGCCGCGCGCCAGCTCAAACAGAACACTTTAATTCCTGGTGTGTATCAACGTGGCGCCAGTATACAGTGGATTCCTACTTGGTAAGATCCGGTGTATAACTAGCTAGAAAGGGATGTGAAAAATCGCATGAGTTTCGAAAGACGTAGCTATGGCGGCCCCAGAACAATGCACAAGGCGACTTGTGCTGACTGTAAGAAAGAATGTGAAGTTCCATTCAAGCCGACAGAAGGGAAGCCAGTCTACTGCAGGGAGTGCTACCAGAAGCATAGAAGATACTAGAAAGACCAATCCTTAGTTGTAAGGTAGCTTAACCTCTCTTTTTTTGTATCCTTTCTTATTCATAGTCTGCCTCTGTCATATTCGTTAGTTTTGGTGTGTGTGCCTCTTAGTTGTTCCTAACTATCATAGAAATGGACAAAAATTGGCTGGTGAAAACTCGATGACTTCCTCCACGCCTGGTGAAGCTACGCAGATCCAAGTCGAAGCAACAGCAAATAACTCAGTACACATCATAACCGCGCTCCAGATCTATATTGAATTCTCGTTCTTTCAGGAAAAATGACTGCTCTCGAGCTTGCATCTTGGATTTGCGCCACATAGTTTGACGAGTAGAACTCGGTGAGTTTCCCATATTTAGCGCGCGCGATGATGATTCCCGGCTCATTCATGTTGCTGATTGGAATAGTGATAACTCTGGCTTAACCCGCACAGATGTTGGCGTTGAAACTTGCGCCGAACGCCTTGATACTTGCGGGTATGCAGGTAATCTTTCTGGGCAGGAGAGCTATCCTTCTCGTTCTCGGCATACTGGTTCTCACAGCTGAGAGGATCACTGGAAAGACCAAGTGAAGCGCGAGATTTCCCTGAGATCGGACGCCTTCGCAATCTTTTTACCTTTCACGGAGATTGAGCTTGGAGAGAGCGGGAATTCAAGAGATGCCTCTAGCGTTCGTCTTCATAAACGCTGAGATCGGTTCAGAGAACGAGGTCTTGAACGAACTTAGAAAGCTGAGCAGCGTTAAGGAAGCCTTCAGTGTATACGGGGTGTATGATATTGTTGCCAAGGTCGAGGCGGATACAATGGACAAGCTTAAGGAAGTCATAACTTCTAGGGTGCGCAGGCTCAACAAGGTTAGATCGACTCTGACCATGATGGTTATCGATGAAACCTAGGACTCCTTTTCCTATCAGTCGTTCTTTTCAAACCCGTGGCCAAGGCATGCAGTAACACCTATTTTGAGAAAAATAACACAAAGCATTAAGCCTATATGATTTTGATCGAGGACAACTTCATGGCAAGATTAGTTGACGCGAGTTACTTGTGTAGGAGCCGCTTTTCCACAGCAGTTGCTGAGTGGGCTTGACGATATTGCAGAGAGGGTTAGCTATCCGAGTTGACCCAAGACAATTCAAGACTCCGTCAAATCCTTCGCTACAAAGCACAGGTGGCAGAGTGGCTGCGAGCCCCGCAAGGAAAGCTGTGAAGATGAAACGAAGAATTGTGATCTCCAACCCTATCTCCAAACCAGGCCAAAGATGATATTGGCCTTATGAGATATGAAACAAGTTCTGGCCGGCCATGGGTGCAGATGCGAGGAATCGACATGAATAGCGGGCGCGCGAAAAACTATTGGAAGAAGATCGAATCAAAGCTTAGTGCAGGCATAGGGCATTACAGAGATTGAGGGTGTTTGTCCGTCTAAAGTGATAGAAGTTTAGATCTCTGTTGGGAGATTGTCTTTCAATCAAGTTATTTATAGGGTGGCGTTATTTATAGGGTGGCTAGGCACCACCAATGCTTTCATGGAGAGAATCCTAGCAGTGCGGTGGAGTTCTTACTAACAATGCCACGTAACTCGACCTTCGATGAGAACCAGTCGCACCAGAACATCTGGCTTCTCAAGACAGACAACATGATCCCAAACCTGACTTGGTGCTGGTGGTGGTGGCTATTCTTTGTCAAGGATCCAGATAGGCCTGACAGGACTAAACAACTGATGATCCTGTGGTCTACAAAGAACACCAAGGATATCAGAATCATGGACAAGAAATGGTTTGTAAGGCAGCTGCCCACATGGGACGGTACCGTACTGAAGTTCAATGGGGTGACCGCAGCCTGGTGGTACGACAATCAAAAGATGTACCATCCATTGCTGCTGGAAGAGATGGACTTCGAGGTGCGCAATGATGGTGACAAGGGGGAACTTCGACCCATCAAGGATGGCACGGACTACCGGTTCTATGGAAGCCCCGAGAAATACGTGGTGAACATCCAAGATCCCAACAACGATTTCCTTTTCGAGATGACCCCATGGAATGACCACATGCAGAAGCACAGATTCCGTGAGAAGAAATACACAAAGAAATATGGCCACAACACCCTGCAAATCTACGGCATGAAGATGAAGGGTCACATCGACGGGATCGAGGTGGAGGGCTCGGCTTGCCATCAGAGGGTTACCGTGAATGCACCAGGAGCACCCTGGTACTGGGGACTGGTCCACTGGGATGATGGGAGCTATGTTGTCTTCTCTAATCCGTTTGTAGGCCCTCAGATGTTCAGGAAAACGGAAAAGCCCAAGTCACTACTGGATTGGGGCGATATTCGGCTCTACAGGTCCATTCGTTTCTATCACCGAGAAACAAATACTGAGTATGAATTCAGGACCAGCGCCATTCGGATCAGACACACTGTGGAGAACGGGCTGCCGATATTCGATGTGACCGGCACGGACAAGGAAAAGGAGGTTCATTTGCGGCTGAAGGCTTATGCTAGAGCTTACTGGAAGTTTCAGCAGCCCAGGCGATGGGGCATCAAGTCGATTCTTCACTATAATGAGTATCCAGCAGAGGTTGTAGACTTCTCCTTTTCGACAAGGGATGGATCGCTGAAGGTGAAAAAGGATGATCTTGGAGAGAGCGCAAGCAACCTCGAGCACACATGGGGAATACTCATATGATTCTCGAGATTTTCTTGGAGTCAGAATCTGAAGGAACTTAGGTTTAGCGCGCTCGTCTTATCCTCCACACTGGAAGTTGTCTATGAAAGTGTGCCAATATTGTAATTGCGGCTTCAGCTCTTCTGAAAGCTTCTAGGCATGTTCGAACGTTGCTCTCACCTTGACGCTCAAAGTTTAAAGAGCAAGGCAAACCAATATGACTCGATCCTGTTGAAACACTTACCAAGAGAGATGTTGCACTCTGGACGAGGGAGACCCCACGGCCAACGGCAATCTATCATCGAACTGACCAATCGTTGGTATTTGATTTGGATTTCAAAAAAACATGGACTTGAAACCCGCGAATTCCTTGCATGTTTTCCAGATGCATGGATACATGAGAAATCATCGTGCGAGGGCATATCGATCCAATGCCGCCAGAAGACGAAGAATAATGGTGTCTTTCTCGTAACGCAAGATCAAAAGGTAATCGCGCAACTAAGTCTGAGTGAGACAGCGTTGAAACGTCTGTCAGACATTGATCTCGCAAGTTTTCCATGGAACGAACCCACCTTAGTTAAGAAAATTGAAAATTTGAGAGCCGTTGACATGCGAATCAGAGATGTAGATGTGAGAGTCAAATGGGTCAATCTGAAGGCAAGGGTCGTTGAGAAATCGCCCATAAGGAAAGTCTACTCGAGGCTCGGTATTTCTCATAACCTATCGACCGCAACAATTTCTGACAATACGGGCTCTATCAAGCTGCCACTTTGGAACACTCAAATAGACATGGTCTCCGTCGGAGACACAGTTCAGATAGAGAATGGACGAGTAAGAACGTTCAGAGGAGAGCTGCAAGTGAGCATTGGCAAAAATGGCAGACTTAACGTCATCGAGAACCAATTAAGCACTCGATGATCGTCTTACTTTTGCCAGTAAGTAGATTCTCAGAGTCTGTATTCCCAATATTCAGAATTAGTCTAGGGCTTCGAAAGTAGAGAACTCCATGCCATCGCAAATGAATCGCATAAGCCGGCAAGGCAGGATAGAAGATCGAGTATCCGATAGATCATACAAAAACTTATTCAGCCAGGTTATCTTTGGCATAGGCGGACGTGCTATCAGTGGACAAATGTGTTGTGTGCGCAGGCCAGGCGCGCGCTAATCGTCGTCGTCCGTTCAGTAGTTTTGAGAAAGGACGCGAAAAGGCGTACCTTGAGAAACTGGACGAGGTAAGATATCTGGTTCACGGAGGAAAAAGCGACGGAATGGAACTCACATTCGAACTCGACGAGAAAGGCGTGGCAAGACAATTCGATCTGGAAACAGAGACGTTCCCGCGCTACGTTGAGGATAAGCGGCCAATCAACGAGACAGAGAAGTTGACAGGAACTTAACGCGGGGACTACGTGCACCCTTACGGGTACTTTACGATGAAACTAAGGATCGAGAGCCAGACTCATGCGTCAGCCACAGATATGCAAGGAAATGCAGTTCCGACGAACGACTTCAGAGCAGATCGTGGGAGAGTGACTGGCGTGATGCGATTCAAGGCTTCGCCAGAACATGTCGGATGGGGAGCAGACGACTTTCAGATAACGTTGAACTTAGCCGCCATAGAAGGTAAACTAGAGGGCAACATGAATCTGAAATCGGAAATAGGAGAATCAGTTGTTCCGCTAGTTCTGTCGAGGATTTAGAGTCCGACCGGTCTACATTTCACAATGAGCTCGTTCATCACGCGTTAGCAGACGACCCTTGCTAGCACCACTAGGGCGTTAGAAGAGAAAAGAGGAGTTCACTCGTATTTCATGTCTTCTTTCAGGGCTTTGATGATGCGATCCGTCACTTCGGGAATGATCTTCTCAGCCAGCTCAGCCTTCGCAAGTGTCGGGTCGCCTATCCCCCCTGTCAAGTATTGAGAGTCGAAGTATGCCGCGGCGGGCTCACGGGTCACAGGTCTACTCGGAGTCTCCCGTTGGTAGCGATGTTCCTGCCTTCGGATCTTCTCCTTTCTGACAAGATCTGGCCTGAAATGGAGAATCATACTGGTCTCGTAGAAGCATGCATGTCCATATGGAACGCCAGGTGCCCATTCTTTAACGAGGTCAGCTGCAAAGCTACTCCAGCCCACAAAGTAGACCTTGATCCCCACCTCACGTTCTATCTCCGTCCTTGCCACTTGTATTGGAACTATGTTTCCTCCATGATAGTTGATGATTAGAAGCCTCTTGCCACCCTGTTCTTTCACGCTCCAAGCGATATCTTTGATTACCTGGGCATATGTGCCGTCTCGCAGCGATATAGTACCCCCAAAGTGCATATGGTGGAGAGAGTCGCCGTAGACAAGTGTCGGCAATACAACCAGCTTCAGTCCCCCTGAATGCAGGGCGAGGTACTTTGTGAGTTCTTCAGCACGTATGCTGTCTGTAGAGACAGGCAGGTGAATTGAGTGCCGTTCAATGCTTCCAGTGGGAAGCACGACGAAATCTGCTTCCTTTATTGCCTTTTGGGCTTCTTCTCGCGTCATATACCACAAGGAGACCTTCTCTGACATTTCGCCTTCACTTCAGGCTAAAGAGCATTGATGGTCATAAAAAGGAGGGGCCGCTCAGCTGACCTTCTCTGACCGGGAGTTCTGCCGATGATGACGTCTGCAAAGTAGGCACACATGGTCAACGTCAGAACGTACCTCTAGATCTTAGGCAGAGGTCCTGCCGCTTTGGAGACCGTCCGCTCGAAGACGAAGTGGAGGGAGCCATACACGACGCCGATCAGGTAAGCGATATCTCCTACGGTAGTCAGCTTATCAGTGGGTCTCCAGTAAGTGGAATCCGAGTCCTATGTAAGAGTCCCCACAGTTCAACTCGACGACGGCAGTATCGTGTCAGTCCCTACGGCGAACATCGATATGATAGAGGAATAGAACCGGCATGTGCGGTTCACCTCGACTACGCGCTAGCTAGTGTGAGGAAGGCCACAGCAGTCATTGACCATTTCGCAGCAATATCCGGACGTATGGCAAGTCATAAATCCATAGACAGTTGTTATTTGGCAGGCGCCCCTTGGGGCACGCGCACAAAAGGTGGTTAGAATGAAATCAACTAGAGTGGCGGGTTTTTTGGTGCTAGCAATAATCCTGATGCAGATTTCATCAACTACTGCATTTGGTTTCAGAAGCGTTCAGCTTGCGGCTCAGGCTCCCAAATATGGAGGGCAATTGATTGCCGCTGTGAACACAGACCCGTTGGAGCTGATCCCAGTCTTCCAGCCTGAGGATGTAAGCCAAGCAACCTGCAACAACCTCTTCAACAAGCTGGTGAAATTCGATCAATACTTCAACATTTGCCCGGATTTGGCAACCGACTGGACAATATCCAAAGATGGACTCACGTACACTTTCCGTCTCGTGAAGAACGCTACGTGGCACGATGGGAGACCGTTCACATCTGAGGACGTCAAATTCACCTATGACTATGAGAAGCAGTATGGCGCTGTCGCTCCTAGATTCAAAGATATAGAGTCCATAGAAACGCCTGACAAATACACTGTCGTCATAAAGCAGAAGAAGATTAACTCGGTTTTCATGGTATACCTTGCCTGGGGTTACACCCAGATCATGCCGAAGCATCTCTACGACGGAACCGATTGGAAGACAAACCCACAGAACCAACGCCCAATAGGCACAGGGCCCTTCAAGTTTCAAGAGTGGGTTAAAGGCGACCACGTGACTCTTGTCGCAAACGAGAACTACTTCAAAGGAAGACCCCACCTTGACAAGTTGATAATCAAGGTTATACCCGACCCCCAAACCGCCTTGATGGCATTTGAGGCCGGCGAGATAGACGCCCTTACTATGTATCGATCGCCTGACTTCAAGGATGTACCAAAGCTTGCCGCGAGGAAGGACGTGACGATAATAAAGTGGCCGTATTACACCTACTGGTGCCTCGCTTTCAAGATGGACCACCCGATATTCGGAAAGATGAGTGTCCGACAAGCCATTGCACACGCGATCGATAGAGATACAATAGTCAAGACCTGTTTCTATGGCGTCCCAACGTCTGCTCCTAACGCAGACCCATTGTCGCCAACATTGGCGTGGGCCTGGAACCCAGATGCAAAGAACTACGAGTTCAACCCTGCTAAGGCAGAGAAGATGCTTGATGATGCTGGTTACCCGAAAGGGAAGGATGGGGTAAGGTTCAAGGCCACTTTGGACTATCAGCCCTACCTCCCTGGTGACGAGGACATGTGGCTCATGGTGAAGGCGATGCTCCACGACATCGGTGTGGAGGTCACTTTGATAAAGCACGACAGCGCGAGTTACAGAGAAAAGGTATGGAACAGAAACGACTTAGAGATGGCTTGGGTTGGAGGTGGAACAGGCCCAGACCCGAGCATACTGAGGCAGAGACTCGGATCTGAGATGTTCAATAGTGGGAACATAGGTTGTTACAATAACAGCAAGGTCGACAAACTCTTCGACCTCGCCCTAGGTACAGCGGACCAAAACGAACGCGCCAAATACTACAAGGAGATAGGAGCGATCGCAGCAGAAGAACTTCCAAGGTACCCGATATACAACATCATGATGGTTGAAGCGTGGAAAGGAGAGTTTCAGGGACGTGAACCAGTCGGCCTGTTCTTTGCGCATCTAGGCAACATATGGTGGACGAAGGGCAGCGAGTTGTCACCGGATTCCATCAGGTCCGCGATAAACAGTGCAGAGAAGGAGATCGAGAGTCTAAGAGGACAGTTCTACGACGTAACTGGAGCACAGAAACAGATCGAACAGGCAAAGAAAGCGTTAGAAGCAGGAGAATACGCCAAGGCATACGAGCTGGCAAAAGGTGCAGTGAAACTTGCCAACCCACCGTACGCACTATACGGTGGAGTCGCCGTAGTAGCAGTCGGGGTAGCTGTGGCCTTGGTCTTCCTATACAGAAGGAAAAAGCCAAAGGTTGCAGTATGACCTAACCCCCTTCTTTTTCAACCACTTGGCTCGATAGCTTAGGCCGAGTTAGCTGTGTTGCTCTTTAGTCGTGCAGCGTTCGCCATCCCGATGTCATGCCTCTTAGCTCACGTCTCAGGGTTCTTGCTCTGCAGCTGGTTGGATTTCTCAATGATTACGTTTGAAAGCATTGCAGGCAGTTTCGGGTCTGCTACTCTGGGGGTATCATCTAAGAAGAGACTTCCAATACACAGACCAAAGTCATTATAACGCAAAGGGAGGGCCAAAAGGTGTCCCATCAACGGAGGGAAGAAAATGACTGTGAGAACCTACATAGCCAAAAGGATGCTCCAGATTTTTCCAGTTCTTTTTGGAGTTGTCGTAATCAACTTCGTTATCATACACATGGCACCTGGAAACCCGGCAGTCATTATGGCTGGCGGAGAGGCGCCTCCAGAGTACATCAGGATGCTGGAGGAGGAGTGGGGTTTGAACAAGCCTTTGCATGAGCAATTCGTTACATATTTGGGAAACCTACTGCGAGGCAACCTAGGTTACTCCTACAAGTACAGGGCGCCTGTTCTTGATGTCATATTAGAGAGGCTTCCGGCCACGCTGTTGCTGACGGGAACAGCCTTCTTGATAGCTGTTCTGGCTGGAGTGATCCTAGGAGTAAGCTCATCGAAGAAGCCCTTCTCATTTGAGGACAACACGATAATGCTCGGGTCCCTTGTCTTTTACTCCATGCCAAACTTCTGGACGGGGCTCATGGCTATAATAATATTCTCTCTCCGCTTGGGACTCTTTCCGGTGCAAGGCATGCAGTTCTTCAGGGCTGATCTGAACAGCACCCTTGATCTCATATGGCATCTCATTCTACCTGCCACAACCCTTGGCCTCGTCCAGCTTGCCTTGTACGCCCGGCTTACACGATCCAGTATGTTGGAGGAACTCAGGAAGGATTACATCACGACTGCAAGATCAAAGGGGTTGGATGACAGGTCGATCCTCTATCGTCATGCCCTGAAGAACGCTCTGATCCCCACGATCACCATCATAGGTATAAGGCTTAGCTTCATGTTCACAGGCGCCGTGGTGACGGAGACAATCTTTGCCTGGCCCGGGATAGGCAGACTGATGTACGACTCAATCTACACTAGGGACTATCCGCTTCTCATGGGGATCTTCATTATCTCCTCCGCAGTAACAGTGCTAGCCAACTTCCTAGCAGACATAGCCTACTGTATGGTCGATCCAAGGATTAGATACGAGTGACATGACACAAATGAATTCTGAAGTAGAGACAAACCTGGAGGGAAGGGACACCAGACGGCTAGATAGGAGTATCACCCTCTATCTCTCAAGAATCAGAGACTTTTGGGGTAGGTATAGAAGGAATAAGGCCGCCGTTTTCGGGCTCTTTATCATCTTCTTTTTCTTCATGATGGCCATCCTCTCAACCTACGTCGTTCCCTATGATCCGTTCAAGATGTACTTGTCTGACAAGAAAAACGTCTTACTTGAGCCGTCATGGGGGCACATTATGGGAACCGATCACCTGGCCAGGGACATGCTCAGCAGGGTGATATGGGGGACAAGAATATCGCTATTTGTAGGGTTCATCTCTGCTGGAATTTCAGCCTTGATCGGCATAGCAGCAGGGGCCGTTGCTGGCTACTACGGCGGCCGGGTTGACGACCTGTTAATGAGGTTCGTTGATATGTTCATGGTCATTCCGACCTTCTTTCTCGTCCTAGTTGTCGTAGCGATCTTTGGTTCTGACATATGGAACATAATGGTGGTAATAGGGCTCACAAGCTGGCCGAGCACCGCCAGACTCATGCGGGGGCAGTTTCTAGCTCTGAAGGGCACACTGTTTGTAGAGGCTGAAAGGGCCCTTGGCGCGAATGATAGAAGGATAATTCTTCATTGCATCCTGCCAAACGGCCTTCATCCTGTCGTCGTTAACATGTCCCTTCAGGTAGCTGGAGCCATTTTGACCGAAGCGTCTTTGAGCTTTCTAGGACTTGGAGACCCGACGCAGATCAGCTGGGGACTTATGCTATACCACGCTCAACGTTTCCTCAGGGATGCCTGGTGGATGACCTTCTTCCCAGGAATAGCGATAAGCGTCACGATCTTAGGCTTCAACTTGATTGGCGATGGCCTGAACGATGCCCTCAATCCAAGGCTCAGGATCAGGTGAGCGAGATGGGACAGAATCTTTTGAGCGTAAGTGCGTTGAAGACCCAGTTCCCAACGCTTCTCGGAGTGGTGAGGGCTGTAGACGGAATAGATTTTGATGTAGAGGTTGGAGAAACCGTTGGTTTGGTTGGAGAGTCAGGATCTGGAAAAACTGTCACGGCTCTCTCCATTATGAAGCTGGTCCCGCCTCCAGGTAAGATAGTTGAAGGCAGAATCCTCTTCGACGGCGCAAACATCCTCGAACTCAGTGAGGCGGAGATGAGAAGGGTGAGAGGGGAGAAGATGGCCATGTGCTTCCAAGATCCAATGACCTACCTCAACCCTGTCATGAGAGTGGGAGAACAGATAGCTGAGAACATAACTCTACACCAGAAGCTCGAGAAGCAGCAAGCTTTGGGTAAAGCCATTGAGATGATGGATCTTGTGGGGATCCCACACGCCTCGGAGAGGTACCAGGATTACCCCCACCAACTCAGTGGAGGCATGAGGCAGAGGATACTTCTGGCAATGGCAATCTCCTGCAGGCCGAAGCTACTCATCGCCGACGAACCCACTACGTCCGTGGATGTTATAATACAGGCACAGATTCTGAAGATGTTGATGGAGCTGAAGAGAAAACTGGACACATCCGTCCTCCTAATAACCCATAACCTGGGGGTCGTAGCCCAGCTCTGCGACAAGATCGCTGTGATGTACGCGGGAAACATCGTCGAGTATGCGGAAACTGACGCGCTCTTTGACGCGCCTAAGCACCCGTACACAGAGACTTTGCTCGGCTCGATACCGAGGTTGGATGTTGACACAAAATCGCTGAAAATAATGAGAGGGTCAGTTCCAGACCTCATAAACCCACCCTCAGGGTGCAAGTTCCATCCCCGCTGCTCCTATGCTAAGGAGACCTGCAGCAAGCAGATGCCGGACCTCAAGGCCATTGAGAAGGGACGCCTAGTCAAATGCCTACTGTACAACTAGCCAGCCCGACGAGGAGGGACACAGCGTGACCGAGACGTTGTTGCAGATAGATTCTCTAACGAAGCACTTCCCGGTGGAGAAGGGCTTCCTCTCCAGCATACTCGCAAAAGAGAGCAAGGTGGTTCACGCAGTCGACGAAGTAAGCTTCAATATCATGAAAGATGAAACCTTCAGTTTGGTTGGGGAGACTGGGAGCGGCAAGACAACTACTGCAAAGTTGATTCTTCGGCTTGTTGAACCAACCTCTGGAGATGTTCGGTTCGAGGGCCGCTCCATATTCAAGTTAGAGAAGGATGAACTTAGGAAGCTAAGAAGTAATATGCAGATAATCTTCCAAGACCCATTCGCGTCTCTGAACCCGCGTGAAACAGCCGGAGAGATCATAGGCGCCCCCTTCAAAATTCAAGGTCTGATGAGCAAGAGTGCCAGGAGAAAAGCCGTCTTGGAGCTTCTGAACATGGTAGGCCTTGAGCCAGCTCCAATGTGCTTTGACAAGTACCCTCACGAGTTCAGCGGTGGGCAGAGACAGAGGATCGGGATAGCTCGGGCGCTTGCGTTGAGACCTAAGTTCATTGTAGCCGACGAACCTGTAGCATCTCTTGACGTCTCAATCAGATCCCAGATACTCGACCTCATGCAGAACCTCAAGAAACAGCTGAAACTTACATACCTGATGATAAGCCACGACCTTTCCGTTGTCAGGTACATGAGCGACAGAGTTGCTGTGATGTACTTGGGAAAGATAGCGGAACTTGCAGACGCCAAGGAGATCTTTACCTCGCCAAAGCACCCGTATACCAGGGCGCTAATATCCGCGGTTCCGATTCCAGATCCGAAAGTCAAGATGCAGGAGGTCTTGCTGAAGGGTGAGATTCCGAGCCCGATCAACCCTCCTCCGGGCTGTAGATTCCACACGAGATGTCCCATAGCTAAAGATGTCTGTTCGGAACGGGAGCCCGTACTGGTTGAAGTTGAGCGTGAACATCTTGTGGCATGCCACTTCGCTCAATGATCTTCTGCACTCTCAACATACGTCTGATAACGCTCATTACAAGATGTTCTTAGTTATTACAAAACGAAGAATAATAGAGATGAAAGCGGTTAGAACCCTCCATATGGTAACCGTACGTGCACGAATCGCCGTTTTAGGTTGTCTAGTCATAAGCGAGTTTGTGAAACATCCAGTTCGGCCGCAAGAGGTGTTTGCCATTTGAGTTCAGGAAGAAGGTACTCTGAAGTGGTATCGGATGTTCCCGATTACAAGACCTTCCTCACCGTGGATGAACTCAAAGATAGCTCTAGAAGGTTGGCAGAAGAATATCCGGACAGGGTGAGCCGCTTCGCGATAGGAACATCTCGAAACGGCGAAGCAATAGAGTGTCTAAAGATAGGCCGAGGAAGATACAAGGCTCTTATGTTTGGAACTCCTCACCCCAACGAACCTGTTGGAAGCATGATGCTTGATTACCTGTCTAGGAGATTGGCTGAGGAGGATGAGCCACTGAGAAGTCTCGACTTCACTTGGTACCTGGTTAAATGTGCTGATCCCGACGGAACCAGACTCAACGAAGGCTGGTTCAAGGGGCCCTTCACGCTGATCAATTACATAAGGAACTTTTACAGACCTCCCCACTTCCAGCAGGTAGAGTGGTCCTTCCCGATTGATTACAAAACGGTGAGGTTCGATAGTCCACTACCTGAAACGAAAGCCCTCATGAACATCGTAAGTAAGGGAACAGACTTCATGTTTAGTCTTCACAACTCAGCCTTTGGAGGAGTCTACTTCTATGTTTCGGAGAAGGCCCCAGAGCTATGCGCCCTCTATCAGACCATACCGCGTGATCAAGATCTGCCACTGAAACTCGGAGAGCCTGAGGTTCCATACGCCGAGAAGCTGGATGAAGCGGTCTACTTAATGCCTACGACATCAGGAAAGTATGACTACCTAGAGAGCCATACCCACAGAGATCCGAAGACTATGATCAATCACGGCGGATCTAGTTTTGAGTACGCATGTCAATTCTCAGATGTCTTGGCGCTGATATGCGAGGTCCCATACTTCTACGATGAAAGAGTATGCGACAGCTCAGAGTCGGACGTCACCAGAAGAGATGCCGTGTTAGAGTCGGTTGAAATAAGTAATCGCTTGAATCGATTCCTAAAAGAGAAATACGGAGAGATAGACGGTTGCCTGACTGTCTTTTCTAGGTTCAGGGAATCCATAGAAGATAACCTCAAGAGTTTTGAGGACTACAACAAGGCAAAGAGACACTGGGCCGAAACGACACTGGATCCGAAGTCACTGGCCACCGTGGCCCAGAAGTTCGACAGCTGCGTAACAGAAAGATTCTACAGATTACTTCCCTACGGAATGTTCAACCGAATGATTCAGTACGAGCTTGACCAGGGAGATAGCCGAGAAAAATCAAAGCTTAGGAACGTAATGGAGTCAGTGGAACAAGAGCTACGAGACGAGGAAAAGAAGCTATTGGACCAGTTAAGGTATAGTGTCATCCCCATAAGAAAGCTCGTGAGAGTCCAACTTGAAGCGGCTTTAGAAAGTGCCGAGTATACGCTGAAGACCCGTCCCCGGCCACTTATGTGAACTGAACCTGAGGGTTTAAAGGATTGAGGTGCAAGGGCCTGTTGGCCGACTGGTGAGCAATCGTCGGTAAACAAATAACTGAGGAGGATTGCGATTCTGGTTCCACCACGACCGCTGTGCCCGTTGCCGATATCACTGTGATTCCTGCCTGCAAACATACGTCTCACGTCTCAAAATCCAATCCTACAACTGCGTTCGCTCCCATGGAGAAGTCTTTTCCCTTCACCCTTTCCATGGATTCCTCTCTAGCTTTCTCCAGCTCAGTCGTGAAAACAGTGACTTCACGGCCCATGAGCGAATGATATGCGGTGAAGATGACTTTGAATCCTCCTCACAGTTGAGCCTTCTGCTCCTAGACAAGGTCAAAGAACATGCTTGACCTAGGTTCGGCTGAACGGAAGTTCTCGGACCAGCAGTGCTGAGACCGAAGAGAAGCTGACGGCTCTCACGTTTCCTCGTATGTGGTTGACTGTCATGTCTGTGTCTGCCTCTATGAGGTCCGCTAAGAAAAACCTAGAGGGGGCTGTATTACACCCTTCCAGTCATAGATCATGTTAGAAGCATTCTTGTGAAGGCGTTACCAGGCGACGAATCCTTATAAGGCAGGCAGGCGAGCGTAGACGAATCTTGAGGCGCCCGACACTTGAAGCTTAAACGTAGGCGTGACTCGCTCTTGGCAATTCATTCGGTGTGCCCTCGGTCGTTGCAGTAGTACTTTTTCTGACCGATCTCGGTGAAGGCGACTTTTCATGGAGACCTATCTTTACGAGCCTATCGATGATGTATTTCGACGCTTACGTAGCTCTGCCCAAGGTCTTACCCCAGATCAAGCGAGAAGTCGCCTGGAAAGATACGGAAAGAACGTCATAGCTGAGGTCAAGAGACGATCACTGACAAGAAGGTTTCTTGCTCAGCTTGTGGATCTTTTCAGTGTCTTGCTCTTAGCGGCTAGCTTTCTAGCCGCTATAGCAGAGATGTTCTCGCTCAGTTTGACAATCATTGTTGTTGTTCTGATCAATGCGGCTCTCGGTTTCGTCCAAGAGTGGCACGCGGAAAAAGCTATGGAAGCGTTGAGACGTTGGATTCCACAGTACGCCAAAATTTCTAGAGAAGGACAACACCAGAAGATTCCTGTAGAAGATATTGTTCCAGGTGATGTCATCCTTCTTGAGGAGGGAGATCGTGTACCCGCTGACGCTCGACTCTTCGAAGCTTTCGAACTTTGGACGAACAACGTTCCGCTCACCGGTGAGTCTCTGCCCCAGCCCAGAAGCGTAGACACCCCTGCAAGAGGTGCCCGATCCGATCTAGAGGTATCCAACATGGTCTTCATGAGTACAAGTGTTGCTCGAGGCATAGGTAAGGCCGTCGTCCTAAACACAGGTATGAACACTAGGTTTGGAAAGATTGCACGTCTAACCCAGCAGATAGAAAGCCCGATCAGCCCACTCCAGAAAGAGATAGCCCACTTGGCGAGGCTTGATTTCCTCGCAGCCATAGGAGTGGGAGTATTCTTCTTCGCGATAGGTTCAGCGTTCCTGAACCTCGTCTTCTACGACGCCATCCTGTTCATGATAGGGGTAATGGTGGCATGCGTACCTGAGGGGCTTCAAGTAACTGTGTCCACTTCTCTTGCGGTCAGCGTCCTGAGAATGTCGAGGGAAAACGTTCTGGTGAAACGTCTTTCTGCAGTGCAGACACTCGGGAGCACGACCGTCATTTGCACAGACAAGACAGGTACAATCACGAAGGGAGAAATGACAGTCAAGGAGATATGGATGCCTCGGCTCGAAGTCGAAGTCTCTGGCGTGGGCTACGAGCCGGTCGGAGAATTTTTGGTGAAAGGCATGCTTCTGCGAAAGGAGGAAGGCATGAGGCTTGATAGATTGATTGAGGCAGGCGCGCTTTGCAACAACTCGAAGCTCAATCCGCCCTCCGACGAAGGGAAGCTTTGGAGCGCGATTGGGGATCCTACAGACTCGGCGCTACTGGTCCTAGCGTTGAAGAAAGACTTCAACATTGAACAATCTCTGTCTCAAAAACCTAGACTCTCGCTGATACCCTTCGACTCAGACAGGAAACGGATGAGCTCAGTTCACTTGACCAGCGTGGGGGTAATTGCCTACGTCAAGGGAGCACCCAGAAGCGTACTGTCAGTCTCAACCCGATTGGAAACCTCTAAGGCAATAGAAGACATGTCACCGGAGTGGCTTGCTGAGATAGG
>CAYQCQ010000018.1:0-17174 GCA_964416035.1 uncultured Candidatus Bathyarchaeia archaeon | reverse complement strand
GCCCCTTGAGCTCTTCGCCATTCGATATCACTCTGCAAGCTTCTCAGGAGTCAGCGAAGCGAGTTATTTATGCTTTTACGCCTCTCATCTAGCTTGACTGAGAGCACGTAAGAAAAACTCCGACAGCGTCCGCGAAGACAGAGCTCAACTACGAATCTGACTCAATGTATTCCACTTCAAGAAGGACATCGCTCTATCTGCAGATTTTCAGTGATCAACCAAACAAGCAAACTTTATAACCATGCCCTTTTGGTAATACCGTAAGTTTCCGATTTCCACGAGTGAAAAAGTTGCATGGCTGCTTTTTGCTTTGGAGGATTTTTCTGATTGGCGAAAAGAGAAAGAGAGAGAGTCTTCAACATTTTCCAGCATGAGCTGGTTCCCAAGCATGTTGCTCTGAACAAGAAAGACGCCGAAGAAGTTCTGAGAAAATATCATGTGAAGCCATATCAGTTTCCATATATCAAGGCTTCGGACCCAGCCTGTGAGGCTATTGGCGCCAAACCTGGCGATTTGATCAAGATCGTCAGGCGCAGCCCTACGGCTGGCGAAGCGATCGCGTATCGTTATGTTATTTAAGATTGATTTTTTGAGGGACGCTTGTTGAGCATTTCTAAGCAAGATTCTTGGTCTCTGTTCCGCAAGTTCTACCGAGAGAAGGGTCTTGAAAGACAACACATAGATTCATACAACGATTTCATTGAGCGCGGCCTGCAGGCTGTCGTGGATGAAGTTGGAGAGATCCCGATAGAAACTGAAGAGTATAGCCTCAAGATTCGGCTAGGCAAGATCGAGATAGGTTCACCGAGAGTTATCGAGGTCGATGGATCTGAACGGCGGATCTATCCCACGGAAGCGCGGGTCAGAAACCTGACGTATTCTTCTCCTCTTCGCTTAGAAATGGTGCCCATCATAGGAAACAGAGAGGGCCAAACCGAAATGGTCTACATAGGCGACTTTCCTGTAATGCTGAAATCAAGGATATGCCCCACATCAAGACTCACTACTGACGAAATCAAATCCATAGGAGAAGATCCGCTCGATCCAGGCGGATACTTCATCGTCAACGGATCTGAACGTGTAGTCGTAACGCTCGAAGACCTGGCCCCGAACAGAATCCTCGTCGATATCGAGAAGACAGGCGCGACGCCCACCTACAAAGCCAAAGTCTTCTCGACAACGGTGGGCTTCAGAGCGAGGATAGAAGCGACTATGAAGACAGACGGCGCTATCTACCTCGCTATGCCTGGAGTTCCAGCAGACCTGCCTGTGATTGTCATGATGAAGGCGTTGGGAATTGAAGAGGACGCGAAGATCGCGGAGGCAGTTTCACCCGACAGAGCGATTCAGGATGAACTTGAATCATCGTTTGAGAAAGCAACTGGGGTAGTGACAGAAAAGGATGCCCTACTTTTCATAGGTAACAGATTGGCTCCAGGGCAGGTCGACGAGTACCGTCTGAGAAAGGCAGAATCAGTAGTTGACCGAAACTTCCTCCCCCACCTAGGCACAAAATCGTCGGATAGAAAGGAAAAAGCCCATTTCCTTGCTGAGATAGTCTGCAGACTTGTCGAGTTAAAGCTTAGAGGGCGACAGGTCGACGATAAGGATCACTACGCCAACAAGAGGCTGAGGCTTGCAGGTTCGCTCCTTGCTGATCTTCTTCGGATTACCTTCCGAAATCTCACGAGAGATCTGAAGTATCAGCTTGAGAGAATCACAATCAGACGTCACATAGAACTCTCAATATCCAACGCAGTCAGACCAGGCATAATAACTGAGAGGATCCAGCACGCCATCGCAACTGGGAACTGGGTTCGTGGCAGAGTCGGGGTTACTCAACTCCTCGATCGAACAAACTTTACCTCCACATTGAGCCACCTGCGAAGGCTCCAGTCTCCTCTCAGCAGAAGCCAACCCAACCTTGAGGCTAGAGACCTTCACCCCACTCACTGGGGGCGACTTTGCCCCAATGAAACCCCTGAAGGCTCGAACTGTGGATTAGTCAAAAACCTTGCGCTGCAGGCGACAGTTGCCATAGGGATCGAACCGAGAGAAATAGTCACTCGACTTCACAGAATGGGCGTCATCCCGGTCGATGAGGCAGACAAGAAGCTCAGGTTGAACTCAGCAAAGGTCTTCGTTGACGGCATAATCGCAGGCTACTGCAGGGATCAGGAAGCTCTGGCATCTGAGATCAGAAGGCTTAGAAGAGAAGGAAAGATCAGCTCAGAGGTCAATGTTGCCTATTATCCGTCAAGAAGACCGGATTCTAGAGCAGAGATCTACGTCAACTGCGACGCTGGTAGAGTCAGACGTCCCCTCGTGATCGTTGAGAACGGAGAATCAAGGCTGACGGAATCGCACATAGAGAAACTCCGCCGTGAAGAGATTCAATGGGAAGACCTAGTCAGGGACGGTGTGATCGAGTATCTGGATGCTGATGAAGAGGAGAACGCCCTGGTTGCTCTAGACCAGAGCAAGATCAACGCCAGAACTACCCACCTAGAAATAGCGCCGTACACCATTCTCGGCATATGTGGGTCAATAATCCCATTCTCTGAGCATAACCAATCTCCAAGGAACGCCTATGAGTCAGCCATGGCCAAGCAAGCCTTAGGTGTCTTTGCGACTAACCACTTCAACAGAACTGACTCCAGATCTCACCTGCTTCACTACGCCCAGAGCCCCTTGGTGAAAACGAAGCCCATGGAGATCATAGGGTTCGACGCGAGGCCCTCGGGCCAGAACTGCGTTGTCGCTGTAATGTCATTCCAAGGATATAACATGGAGGATGCATTCGTCATCAACAAGTCATCTGTTGAGCGCGGACTTGGGAGATCGTCCTTTTTCAGAGTCTATGAGGCTCAATGCAGGCAGTACCTAGGAGGGCTCAGAGACAAATTCGAGACCCCAGACTCCGCAGTTAGAGGATACAGAGGAGACAGATACTATAGGCTTCTCGAAGAAGATGGAATCATTACGGTCGAGTCACCTGTCACAGGAAATGTTGTTCTGATAGGAAGAACAAGCCCGCCAAGATTTCTTGAGGAATACAGAGAATTTGAGGTGAGAGGCCCGACAAGGAGAGACTCGTCAGTTTGTATGAGACCTTCAGAGTCAGGAGTCGTCGATTCCGTCTCAGTTTCCGATTCCATAGAAGGCAGCAAACTCGTAAAAGTGAAGGTAAGGGATCTCAGGGTTCCTGAACTCGGAGACAAGTTTGCGTCTAGGCACGGCCAGAAAGGAGTTGTAGGGCTACTCGTGCCCAGCGAAGACCTGCCTTTCACCGAGGACGGAATGGTACCTGACATAGTAATCAACCCACATGCCATACCGTCAAGAATGACGATAGGGCAGCTTGCAGAATCGATCGGAGGTAAGGTTGCGTCACTAAGAGGCTTACCTGTTGACGGGACACCCTTCGCAAATGAGAACCTCACCTCACTCAGGGAGGCACTTCTTGAGCTTGGCTTCCAACATGGCGGTAGAGAGGTCATGTACAGCGGAATAACAGGAAAGAAACTAGTCGCAGACATCTTCATGGGCGTTGTCTACTATCAGAAGCTGCATCACATGGTCTCTGACAAAATGCATGCGAGAGCACGTGGACAAGTTCAGATGCTCACACGACAACCGACAGAGGGGAGGGCCCGCGGCGGGGGACTTAGATTCGGCGAAATGGAGCGAGACTGCCTCATCGGCCACGGCGCTTCGGCCCTTCTAAGAGACCGACTCCTAGAGGAGTCAGACAGGGCAATAGTGTTGGTTTGCGAAAACTGCGGGCTCTTGAGCTACTATGATATAAAACAGAACAGGTACGTATGCCGGGTTTGCGGAGAAAAGGCAGTTATCTCTCCCACGGCAATGTCGTATGCCTTCAAGCTTCTTACGCAGGAACTGATGGCGCTCGGCATCGCAGCTAGAATAAAATTGCAGGAGCGAGCTTGAGATGGCAGTCTCCGAGGAAGCCCGCAAAGTCATAGACGAGATCCGGTTCTCGCTGCTTTCGCCGAACGAGGTCCGGAAGATGTCTGCAGTCGAGATTCAAACCGCAGACACCTATGATGAGGACGGTGTGCCTATCCTCTCAGGCTTGATGGATGGCAGGCTTGGAACTCTCGAGCCTCGGCAAAAGTGCAAGACCTGTGGAAACACCGCCCTTGCTTGCCCAGGCCACTTCGGCCACATCGAGCTTTCTCAGCCAGTCGTTCACGTAAGCTTCGCCAAACTCGTCCACAAGTTTCTTTTTGTCACGTGCCGCGGCTGCGGAAGGATTCTCGTGAGTAACGAAAAGATCGAAAAGTACAAGCGCCTGATGGAGGAAGAAAGAAAGCGCCTGAACATCGTTCCAGACATCTTCTTCGACAATGTTGCCAAAGACGCAAAGAAGTCTCAGGAATGCCCTCACTGCGGAACGAAGCAATACATCGTTGAGCATGTCAAGCCGACATCATACAACGAGATAGTAGAAGGAGGAGCCAGAAAACTCACGCCAAGCAGCATTAGGGAGAGACTCGAGCGAATCTCTGATGACGACCTGAGACTTCTGGGAATGGATCCCAAGGCAGCACGTCCGGAATGGACAATCCTACAGGTGCTTCCTGTTCCGCCCGTAAGCGTTAGACCTTCCATTACACTGGAATCTGGAATACGATCAGAAGACGATCTGACACATAAGATAGTTGACATCCTAAGAATAAACCAGAAACTCAGAGAAGCAGTCGAGTCTGGTGTTCCAGTCAATATAATACAGGAACTCCATGAGCTTCTTCAGTATCACGTGACAACCTATATCGACAACGAGGTTTCCGGTCTACCTCCCGCCAGACATAGATCAGGTAGAGCCCTCAAGACCATATGCCAGAGGCTCAAAGGCAAGGAGGGCCGGTTCCGTGGGAACCTTTCAGGGAAGAGAGTTGATTTCTCCGCGAGAACTGTTATCTCACCTGATCCGAACATAGACATCATTGAAGTCGGTGTTCCGACAGACGTCGCGGCGAGACTGACAATCCCGGAGAAAGTCACCGAGTGGAACATCGGTGAAATGCGACTGCTCGTTGAGAATGGGCCTGACCAGTATCCTGGTGCGCTTTACATTGTACGTCCAGACGGAAGGAGAATCCGGCTTGAATTCGTCACAGAAAGAAAGACTTTGGCCGAAAGTCTTCAGCCCGGTTTCGTTGTAGAGAGGCATATACGAGACGACGACATCGTTCTCTTTAATAGGCAACCCTCTCTACACAGAATGTCCATTATGGCTCATAAAGTAAGAGTTCTGCCGTACAAGACATTTCGACTAAATCCCTCCGTCTGCCCGCCATACAACGCGGACTTCGATGGTGACGAGATGAACCTCCACGTTCCTCAGGGAGAGGAGGGTCGCACAGAGGCTCGCCTACTCATGGAGGTTCAAGATCAAATCCTTTCACCTCGATATGGTGGACCAATCATAGGTGCGATTACGGACCTTCTAACCGCGGCATATCTTCTCACAAACAACTCCACATACCTCACCAGAGACGAAGTATCTAAGATCCTCGTCGCCGCAGGATATGACGGACCCCTACCCCAGCCGGATCTTCGGAAGCCCGAACTGATGTGGTCAGGCAAGAAAATATTCAGCCTATTCATTCCGAAGAAAATGAACTTTGCATTCAAGTCAAACATCTGCAAGAGATGTGCTGAATGCAAGGAAGAAAAATGTCCCTACGACGCCTACATCGTAATCAAAAACGGAGTGCTTGAACACGGAGTGATTGACAGAAACGCCATAGGAGCGAGATCTGAAAGCCTCTTCCACCGCATTGTAAAGGATTACGGAGCAGAAGTAGGCAGAGACTTCCTCAACTCAATATCAAAGCTCTTGGATCGGTTCCTAACGATGAGAGGCTTCTCATATGCACTCGACGAGCTGGACATATCGCCAGTAGTAAGAGAAAGAATTGACAGAGCAATCAAGAACGCAGAGGAAAGAGTGAACGGATTAGTCGAGAGCTACAGAAAAGGCATGCTGGAGAGGTTGCCAGGGCAGTCACTAGAGGAGTCTCTTGAGATATACATAATGAATGAACTCTCTAAGGCGAGAGAGGAAGCGGGCACATTGGTGGACAGGCACTTCGGAATGGAGAACAGCGGAATCGTCATGGTCAGAGTTGGCGCGAAAGGATCTATGCTCAACATAGGCCAGATGGCCGCATGCATTGGCCAGCAATCGATAAGGGGAAAGAGGATATTGCGCGGCTATAGGGACAGAGCATTATCGACATTCGAGCCCAACGATGCTGGAGCTGAAGCAAGAGGGTTTGTGTATTCATCGTTCAAGGACGGGCTCACTCCTGTGGAATACTTCTTTCATGCAATGGGAGGGAGAGAAGGACTTGTAGACACTGCCGTAAGAACTCAACAAAGCGGATACATGCAACGCCGCCTGATAAACGCGCTCGAACCCATCAGAGTTGAGTACGACGGAACTGTAAGGGACTCACGCGGAAACATCATCCAGTTCAAATATGGAGAAGACGGCGTCGATACCGCGAAAAGTGACCATGGCAAGGCTGTGAACATCGAGCGCTTAGTTGACAGAGTGAAACTAGGCACCGGAAAAGGGACCAAGGCATCCAGAAACTACGTGCTTAAGAGACTTCAGGCAAGAACCTCACAGCTACCCCGCATCTTGGTTGCGGAGTTGAAGCGGAACCTGCTCGAAACTAGGCTGACGAAGAAAGCAGTCGACGAGGTCATCGACCAAGCTATCGAGAACTATAGAAAGTCGCTGATAGAGCCTGGCGAGGCCGCTGGGATAGTGTCAGCCCAGTCGATAGGTGAGCCGGGTACTCAGATGACACTCAGAACCTTCCACTTCGCAGGAGTAAGAGAGCAGAATGTTACCCTCGGACTTCCTAGGCTCATAGAGATCGTTGACGCAAGGAAGATCCCGTCAACCCCGATGATGATAGTGTACTTGGATAGAAGATCAAGACAAAGCCGTGAGAAGGCTGAAAAAGTCGCCAGATTGATCACACACACAACTCTGAGAGATATCGCAGCACACATAGAATCTGACATAACCAAAATGAGCATCGAAGTAGCACTCGACTCGGAGAAGATGCGTCAAAGAGAGATTGCGATGCGCGACATAAGAGACGCAGTTAAACTTCCGTCCTGTGATATCAAGATCGAACGGATAAGAATCGAAATCAAGCCCAAAGACATGGATATTTCCCAGTTCCGACGACTGGCAACCAAACTGCCGTCGCTTCACGTCAAAGGTCTCCCTGCAGTCAAGAGGGCGCTTGTGATGGAACAAAGAGGAGAGTGGGTCATTAGGACTGAGGGATCCGGCCTTGAGCAGGTCTTGACTGTTCCCACCGTAGATCCGACAAGAACAGTGTCAAACAACATTCATGAAGTCGCGACGACTTTGGGAATCGAAGCTGCTAGGGAAGTAATCGCCAAGGAAGCCCTGAGCGTCCTGGAAGAGCAGGGCCTCGATGTCGATGTCAGACATGTGATGCTCGTGGCGGATGCAATGACTGCGTCCGGCGAGGTTCTACAGGTGGGAAGACATGGAGTCAGTGGAGAGAAAGCTAGCACGCTGGCTAAGGCTGCGTTCGAGATCACTATCCCGACGATCGTTAACGCCGCGATAAGAGGGATAACCGACACTTTGAAAGGAGTGGCAGAGAACGTTATTGTCGGGCAGCAGATACCCATGGGGACAGGCCTAATAGACATGTACATGTCCATGCGTCGAGAGGAGAGGTCGAGGAGATAATGGACATGGCCAAACAGCTGAAGATGGCCGTGAAGACCGGAAAGGTGTCATTCGGATGCATGGAGGCCCTCAAGGCTGCTAGAAGCGGAAGGGCAAAGTTGATCGTTCTGGCATCGAACTGCCCTGAATCAGAAAGATCTGCGATTCTCCACAGCGCCAAACTTTCGGAGCTTCCAGTATACATCTACGCAGGCTCTAGTGTCGACTTGAAAACAGTATGTGAGAAACCATTTCTTGTCGCGGCAGTAGCGATTCGCGAACCGGGTGACTCTGAAATATTGAAGGTTGTTGAGAGCAGAAATGTCGGCAGCTAGAATCAAGCTTACAAGCGACGAGATGAAATGCATCGCGCTATTTGAGAGCATCACAGGCGCAACAGCTAAGGATTGTCTCATCGACGAGAAGAGTGAAAGAATCATATTCCTAGCAAAGCAGGGGGAGATGGGCCTTGCCATCGGGAAAGCTGGAAAGAACATTCAGACATTAAGGAATATGACTGGGCGTCAAGTGGAGGTTGTTGAGCAAGCTGATACGCCTGAGCAACTGATCAGAAATGCACTGGCCCCAGCGAAGGTAAACGACATCAGAATCACGGAGAAGCCTGAAAGAAAAATCGTCGTAGTGGAAGTTGACCCAAGAGACAAAGCTCTCGCGATCGGCAAGAACGGACGAACAATAGACAAGACTAGAATGCTTGCCAAACGATACTTCCAGATCGACCATGTAATAGTAACCTAGCTTTCTCAGAGCTGCCTCCCGCTATCTCTTCGCCTGCTTTGCGAACAGCTCTGCCACCCTGAGAAACTCATCTATTTCAGCCTCAGTGTGAGCTGTTGAGATCGCACAATGCACAAGTTCAGGCGTCAAACAGAAGATCCCTCTATCCAATAGAAAGTACATCAGTCTCTTTGATAGTTCCTTGTCCCCTCCACTGGCAGCTGCTGCGTCCTTGACAGGAGTTCTCGTGAAATGACAACCAAAGATTGATCCAATGCCGGTCGTCTGGAACTCCAAGCCCGCACGCTCCATTATCTCATCAAGGCCTTCGCGTATCTTCGCCCCCATCCTATCTATCCTGTGATACACTGAGGTGTCCTCTAAGATCCTTAACGTTGCCAGGCCCGCGGCCATAGAGACTGGGTTTCCGGTGTGGGTTCCGCCGTGAAAAGAATATTCCGAGCCTTTGTACTTCGTGTGATCCATCCTTTCCATGATGTCTGCCCTGCCTGTGATGGCGCCTATAGGGAGCCCGCCCCCCATGATCTTTCCCAGAACGGTAAGATCCGGCCGTATGCCGTAGACTTGCTGGGCTCCGCCAGGCGCTAACCTGAACCCGGTGATCACTTCGTCGAAGATCAGTAGGGTGTCTTCCTCACGGCAGAACTCAGCCAGTCCCTTCAAGAACTCTTTCTCAACTGGAATCATGCCTCCCGCGCCCATGACAGGCTCGATCAGAATGCATGCCAACTCTCTTCCCTTCATATGCTTCCTTACTCCGTCCAAATCGTTGAAGGGAAGAACAACTGTATCCTCTAGCGACCCCCGCGTCAAGCCACCCGAAGGTAACTCGTCGAACGGAGGCTTCATAGCTACATGAAGCGGGTCATAGCCACCGTGCCAGTTCCCTTCGAATTTCCCAATCCCAGCTCTGCCCGTGTAAGTTCTGGCCAGCCTGACGACATACATGTTTGCTTCTGTGCCTGAACCAGCAAACCTGATGAGCTGGGCTGAAGGCACCATTTTCATTATTTGCTCAGCAAGCTTAGCTTCCAGTTCATGTGTGACCCCATAATGAAAGTCTTTCTCGACCTGTTCTCTGACGGCTTCGACAACCTTCGGATGACGATGACCTAAAATCAGAGCAAAATGAGCACACCAATAGTCTGTGTACGTGTTGCCGTCAATGTCGAACAGTTTGCTGCCCTTTGCATTCGTGACACAGAACGGGTAAGGTTCTATGAAACGTATCTTGTATGAGACTCCAGCCGGGAAAAGCGTTTTCGCTTTCTCATATGCTTGCTTTGAACGACGAGTCCTTCGCAAGTATTGCTCACTCATGTAGAGTTCGACCTTCGATGTTGAGTTGCCCCAAAATGTTCGCTTATCGGGTTAAGCCTTTCGGAAAGCTGGTGGACTCTTCTATTCGACTCGCCCGAACTCTTCTTTTGGCGCTCCACAAATCGGACACGTCCAGCCGAGAGGTAGATCTTCGAAGCTCGTCCCTGGGCTTACTCGTTGCTCTGGCAGCCCCTCCGCCTCATCGTATATCCAACCGCAGGCCCGGCATCTCCACTTCAAGGTGACTCCTCTCTCAGCCTCTCAGCTGGAGCTCTGCCAAACTCAACGCACTTCGCCAAATCCTCTTCGTCTTGGACGTATTGCACTTCGAGGCTTGGCCCGAGCAACTCCAGCTCCATCTCCCAACTGGTTTTCGACCGTTCCCAACACAGTAGACGCCATCAGCAATTCTAACCGCATCCATCTCGACAACATCCAACAAGACAACGCGCCGATTGACGATGATTTGAAGAAACTTCTTCTATGTGAATGGAGCGGAGAAATGTCGATCATGAAAAGACACCATTGCTTGGGTCAGTTATTGAGTCGAGAGAAAAGTGACGGCTACTGTCAGTACGGTTCAACGTAGGGTTGCCCGGCGAGCGTCAAAGCCATAGGGGGCTTCATTACGGCTCTCCGGTTCTGATAGGCCACAAATCGTGAAGACCAGTCTCTGTCAGAATGTCACTGGACCTTTCTCCAGATCCAACCTCAAAATCCTACGAAACGACTGCTGCAATTTCTGGGGACTCACTAGATACCAGATATCGCCTTTTAGGTTCGGCCCCCGAATCCCAACATGAAAAGATTAAAAGAAACGCACGACGACAGACGTGACCTCGCCCGATTCACGTCATGATACTTTGTGACGTACTTGAGTCCACTCTCTTCGGTGAGACCTAGGACGGCGGGTCCTCAGAGACGGAAGCTTATATCGTACGGTTTAGAGTTGAATTCGGTTTGACAGCGTTGTCGGCGATGAGAGAGAAGGTTGAGAAGGTTCTTGAGGAGTTGAGACCTAACCTTCAGGCAGATGGGGGAAACATAGAGCTTGTTGATGTCCAAGGGAACATGGTCAAGGTTAGGTTGACAGGAGCATGTGCTGGGTGCCCCATGTCCCGGATGACCTTGCAGTGGGGAGTGGAGCAGTTCCTAAAGAAGAAAATGCCGGAAATCCAGAAAGTCGAATCTGTTGAATAGGGAGCCTGCTCGGAACTCTTGATTACAGTCCTCAGGATTTTTCCTTATTGAGAGAACCCTAATCTGCCTTCGGTAATGCAGGTAGTTACATAGTTTGGACAATTGTCTCTCCGTGGCAGATGACCCCTAAAGCGTGCTTACATGGGAACCTAAGGTGAGTCCTTACGGTTTTCAATTAAGGCGTTTCGATATGAGAAAGCGGCTAATCATTGGACTTACATCTCTATAACGAGCCAAATCCTCGGATGACTACGTCGGTTCGTCCGCGCAGATATCGAAACATCTTCCTTAAGGCTTAACCGCACTTACTGATATGCATGGGGTCTACGTATGGATGCCGAGTCATTGATCTCGCAGATCCGTGGCCTCATGGCGGGTCCGGTTGCCAAACAAGTGAAGAATAGAATAGCAGAGTTCAAGATCCTTCACTCAAGGGGAAATGAAGACTGGTTCGCAGAGCTTTGCTTCTGCATCCTCACAGCCAATTCCAGTGCAAGGCTGGGGATGAGGATTCAGGAAGCAATCGGCCCGGAAGGGTTTCTAAGATTTCCTGAAGAAGAGCTGGCGAAGCGCCTCAGTCAGCTAGGACATAGATTCAGCGAACGACGAGCACACTTCATTGTTCAGGCTCGGGAGTTCAATCAGATCAAAGAGATCGTAGTTGGCATTGGGGACGAGAGGCTAGCTCGTGAATGGCTCGTTGAAAACGTGATGGGACTCGGATACAAAGAGGCAAGTCACTTTCTGAGAAACGTTGGATACGACAACCTTGCTATTCTTGACAGACATATCCTTAGGATAATGTACGAGCACAGATTGGTCGAGGAGATCCCGAAAGGACTCACAAGACGCAAGTACCTAGAGCTTGAAGCAAAACTGCAGGATCTTGGCGCACAGCTAGGTATGCCTCTCTCAATGCTTGATCTCTACCTCTGGTGCATGAAGACGGCCGCCGTACTGAAGTAAGAAGAACTCCCACTCAATAGGAGCGCTTTCAGGTGCAATGAAACTTTGCAAAGACGCAGCATGTTCAATGATTATGCGAGCTAAAGGCAACGCAAAAGGCTAATCTCGCTCTCTTTTCTTCTATACTTGATCTAAGGAGTTTGACTATTGCCGACCAACCTGACCGCAGAGGCGAAGGGACTTTGGAACAAGGCCATTCAAGCCAGAACGGTCGAGGAGAAGATCAAAAGCCTTCAAGAATTCTTGTCAGCAGTTCCGAAACACAAAGGCAACGAGAGGCTTCGAGCTCAAGTCAAGCGCAAGATTGCTATTCTGAGGCTTGAGGAATCTGAGCGAGAGAAGAGGAAGACGAGTAGAGGAGGCGTAGGCTGGTTCATTCAAAAGGAAGGAGCCGCTCAAGTTGTGCTCATCGGCCAAACAAACGTTGGGAAAAGCAGTTTGCTCTCGGCCTTGACCAATGCTAGTCCTGCTATTGCAGCAAGTAGATTCACAACAACCCGTCCAGTTCCAGGAATCATGAACTTTGAAGACCTGCAGTTCCAGCTGGTTGAAGCCCCTGCGTTGGTGGAAGGTGCCACTGACGGAGTAGCGTGGGGTCTTCAGACTCTGGGGCTTGCTAGAAATGCAGATGGCATCATGATGGTACTTGATCTTTCCGAAAGACCGCATGATCAACTTAAGATGGTACTGACTGAACTGGAGAACGCCAGGATCTCACTGAAGCAACATAGTTCACATATTTGGATAACTAGAGCCAGAGAGGGCGGAGGAGTTCAGGTAGTGGTTTCGGGACGCCTAATCGATTGCGACACTGAAGGAGTGCACAGGTTGGCAAGGGAGTATGGGTTGAATAACGCATTGGTCCGAATAAGCGGCGAAACTCGACTGAACGATGTTGAAGATGCGTTATTAGAAAGCACCTCAATCTACAAGCCGGCAGTACTAGTTGCCAATAAGCTAGATCTGCCTCCTGCAAGGCAAAATCTTGAAGGTCTGTCCCAAGCCGTAACTGATCTTCCACTCATACCGGTCTCATGCGTGACGGGCGAGAACCTTCATCGGATAGGCGGTGCAGTGTTCAGGGCTCTTACAATCATCCGCGTCTACACAAAGGAACCGAATGAAAACACGCATTCCATTGAGCCCTTTGTTCTACGTACGGGATCTACTGTTGCTGAACTCGCCAAGAGAATTCACACTGAACTGTATGAGAACTTCCGATTCGCAAAAATCTGGGGTTCAACATCGCAATATCCAGGAGAAAAAGTCGGACTGGGACATGTTCTTGGGGATCGAGATATTGTTGAGATTCACGCAAAGTAGAGAGCGATTAGAGATTAAGTCTCTGCAAATATCTTGCTGGAATGAAACGCGAGAGATATACATCTCCCGCACGATAGAATCGAATTCCTTGATTGTGAGCTGTTAGGGCCAGAACTTTGTACACGACTGGGTTGCGGTCTCGACGATTCCCGACTGCCAACGCGTCCTCGATGCTACAAGACAGATGGACAAAAGCTCTTCGTGCCGGCAGCAGCCCCGAACATTCGATGCTGCTGGAGAACCTTCTCGCAGTTCCGTGAAAAAGACATTCTGGAGGAATTACTTGTTCGTGAAGCATCGCTTGGAGTGCAGTGTGTCCATAGAGGGCTCTGATTTGGTCGTTTCTGATCTCGAATCTTCTTCGAGGCGATGATGCGACCAAGTTTAATACATCTTCTTTTCTCACCCATCTCCATCTCGCCTCTGCATGCATGGCCGCAAGAAGCTTATCCATGGACACGAAGCCGCTCTGGTCCAGGACTAGGCCGAACTCTTGAGGAGCATGTCTCAAGACATATGACAGGAAGCGACTTAGGGATTCGAACTTGTTTGGAGCCATTTGCCTTCATTTAAACCATGGCTATGACCGTCTCGAAAAACTTTTGGATACATAGAACGTAGTTTGAGATAGGATTCAGAATTGATATTCGAGCAGATTCATGCACCCAACTCCGACAATTTCACATACATTGTCGGAGACGAAAGCAGTCGTGAAGCACTGGTGGTTGATCCGACATCGCCAATTACCGCAGTGATATCTGTCATCACTAGGCACCAGATTGGAGTAAGGTACATAGTAAACACGCATGGGCATCGAGACCACACATCAGGAAATGCCGAACTTGCCAAGGTCACAGGCGGAAAGATCGCAGCGCATGGTAACTCCAAACAACGCAAGGACATTGCTCTAAAAGACGGTGACACCCTCAGACTTGGAAGATTCGAAGTCAAGGTTCTGCATACAGCCGGCCACTCGCCAGACAGCATCTGCCTGCTAATTGACAAGAAGCTTCTGACCGGAGACACGCTTTTCGTCGGTGAGTGTGGAAGAACAGACCTCCAAGGGGGAGACTCCACGGCACTTTACAAGAGCCTATTCGAAAAGATATTGAGGCTTGAGGACGACATTGAGATCTATCCTGGACATGATTATGGCGCGAAGCCTTCCTCAACTCTAGGCTTCGAAAGAAAGACCAACTACACGCTTGCACCCAGAACTCGACAAGAGTTCATCGAATTCATGTCAGAGCCATAGTCCTACAGATACGAAATGTTTATTGCGACATCACGATAACCAGACCGAATCTCAATACACCGAGGCTAATCGAAGGATTAGAAATGATTCAGTTAGTTGGGCTCATCATCGCGTTCACCTTGATAGTTGTTCTCACCGCCAAGCGGCTCAATACAGCCTCATCCATATTGATTGGAGCAATGGCCCTCGCGATTTCATATGGTGCGTCGGTACAGGACTTCATTCACTTGTCGATCCAGGCTTTAGAGGATCCGCAAACTGTGAGTCTTACGTTTCAAGTCACAGTCATCGGAATACTCGGCTATTGTATGAAAGAAACAAAGCTTATCGACGATCTGATAGCCGGCCTGAGGACCATTCTGGCCACAAAGACCTTGGTCGCAGTGATCCCAGCAATTGTCGGCCTGATGCCAATGCCAGGCGGCGCTCTACTGTCAGCGCCCTTGATCGACCAAGAGGCTGACAAGCTGAAACTAACACCTGAAAGAAAAGTCACTGTCAACATAACATTCAGGCACATATGGTTCTACATTTTTCCACTGTCTTCAACACTGATCCTGGCCGCAGGACTTGCAGGCATAGGCCTCTATCAGTTAATCCTCATGCAAGTTCCATCGTTTGTTCTTTCGATAGCTTTGGGATACGTCTTATTCATTCGGCGACTTGACCCTGATCAAGACCCCAAAGCTCAGAGGAACTACACAATCGTTATTGAAGGACTCGCCCCCATTCTGATTGCAGTTGCGCTTAATCTAGCTGGGCTGCCCCTAGCAATATCGGTGGGCTTAGGAGTCTTTAGCTCCCTTCTAATCAAGAAGACAAGACCGCTGATAGCCATGAAGCTTCTTTGGGAAGGAATCCCTTGGGGACCAGCCCTCTCAATAGTTGGCGTTATGATTTTCCGCCGTGTAATAGAGGACTCAAAGGCTATCCCACTGCTCTTCGACATTTTGAAAGAGGCAAGAGTCCCACTCATGATATTCGCCACCTTCTTTCCTCTCCTCATAGGAGCAGTTTCGGGTCTCGCGATAGCCGGAGCGGGGATATGCATACCCTTTGTTCTCCCCCTTTTCGGAACCGCAGCCCCTGCGCTAGTAAGTATAATAGTTCTCAGCACCTACGCGGGCTACTATGTTTCCCCGCTACACCTCTGCCTTGTACTTTCCAACCAATACTACAAGGCAAGGATACAGCGCGTGTATCGCCTTTGGATACCCTACACTTTCCTCGTTTGTGGCATTGGGATACTCTTCGATCTACTTGTCTTAGCTAGGTGGCCATAGAATTAACTCGCAGGCAAGAAGACTCATTGTGTGGATTTCGAAGACCGGATCTCAGAAGACTTATATAAGGTCCGACGATCTCGTAGTCCTCGCGGCAGTGGAATCGCATGTCTTCAAAAGAATTCAGACATATCGTCCGACTCATGGGAGTGGATCTCGACGGCTCAAAGAAGCTGATCTATGGACTGACGAAGATTCGCGGCATAGGTGTAAGCCTCTCTGGCGCAACAGTTAGAGCCGCAGGCATGAAGCCTGACATTAGGATTGGACAACTATCGGAGGAAGAGGTTGAGAAGATCGAGGACGTGATCTCCGACCCCCTAAAGTTTGGAATCCAACCGAGACTTGTCAACAGAAGAAAAGATCTTGAGACAGGTAGGGATTTGCACCTTGTAGGCCCGGATCTCGCACTCAGAGTGAAAACAGACATAGATTTCATGAAAGACCTGCGAACATGGAAGGGGATAAGGCATTCATTGGGGTTGAAGGTCAGAGGTCAAAGAACTAAGACCACCGGCAGAAGCGGCAAAGCTGTGGGAGTCAAGAAGAAAGCTGCAATAGCCGCTTTGAGAGCAGCTCAGGCGGAAAGGACGGAGAAGGGCTAGGACTATGGGTGACCCGAAGAAACAGAGAAAGAAGTACGAGACCCCTCGCCATCCTTGGAGACGAGCCCAGATTCAAGATGAACTCAAGCTTATCGGAGATTATGGCCTGAGAAACAAGAGAGAACTCTGGCGATACAGGACCGAGATCTCGCGGATAAGAGGAATGGTGAGATCCCTTCTCGCAAAGACTGAAGAAACGAGGTCAAAAACTGAGAAGGATATTCTACTGAGCCTAAGAAGGTTTGGGGTTCTATCTGAAGAAGCAACGTTGGACGATGTCCTCGATCTAGATGTGACCAATCTCTTGGACAGGAGGCTTCAGACCTTGGTTGCTAAGAGCGGAATGGCGAAGTCTATGCATCATGCTAGACAACTTATCTCTCACAGGCATGTATCGGTTGGGGGAAGATTAGTGAGTGTTCCCGGATACATGGTGAGAAGAGACCAGCAACCTGAAATCAAGCTTGTGGCTCCCACAGTTGCTGAGCGAGCGCCAGCAAGGAAAGGCCGATAGACTCTACCGCCCGTAAGGCTGACATCATTCGTTCGCGCTAGCCATGTTCTGCTTCAGAAGACCTTCGACCCCAGTAGCTATTCTCTCTAGATAGGGGCCTGATACCTGCCTCTGGATCATCCGTGCAATAGCCTTCTGAACTTCACGCGGCTTAGGTACACCGTAAAGAGTGTGATAAGTTCGTCCTCGGGGG
>CAYQCQ010000017.1:0-17347 GCA_964416035.1 uncultured Candidatus Bathyarchaeia archaeon | reverse complement strand
TTCCCCAGGTCCGCCAACCTCGAAGCCAGCGCCCTCTTGCTGGAGTATTCTGCACACAGCCAGTAACGGGTTTGCCTTGAGAGCGTAGAAGATATCCGTTTTTGGGTATCTGGATGTGAAGGCCTCGAGCCATTTCCTATAGTTCTCTCTGATTCGGTTTTCGCTGATCACGTAGACAGGGGTGCCATATCTCTCAGCCAAGGCGACCGTATCCACATCCTCGATCATGAGATGCCCTTTTTCATTGACATCCAGAAAACCTTCCACTGGTTGAAATAGTTTCATAGCATGCCCAGTGGACTCATGCAAGGTAATCCCCTTACAGTTTGTTGAGTAGACTTCCGTATCCGTCGATACGAGATCTCACGTTCGCGAGTCGTAACATGGCCCACATGGTTGCTTGATTGCTCGTGATCACGGGTTTTTGCAGGTCACTTTCCAGTTCCTCGATGATATCAATCGTGCGGAGGTCTGTGCAACTTATCACAATACCATCTGACTTGTCGCTGTCAACTTCTCTCGCGACTGTGTATACCTGCTCTGGATGAATGTTGGCGATTTCCGGCCCAGGGCATTCGAGTCCCTTTATCTTTACCACTTGGTAGCCCTGCGTTTCAAAGAAGTTCTTGGCTCTTTCAACTATTTCCTTCATGTACGGCGATGCGATAGAGATCTTGCTCAGTCTCAGCTCCTGCAAGGCTGAGAGAATCGCGCTGGATGTCGAAGTTGCCTTGATGTGGGTAGACTCCCATATCCTCCTACACACTTCGGCGTCGTAGCCCTTGCCCCTCACGAAGCTACCGGCGGTGCAACCGAATGCAATAACATCAACTGAAGCATCCGCAAGAAGTGATGATGCTCGCGGTATATCATCAATCATTCTTGAGAGTTCTTCGACCGTGTCCTCGACCTCTTTGATTCTGGAGAAATGCAGAGAAACTCCCTCTGGCACCATTTTATACAACTCCGGTTCCATGGTCTTATTGACTGACGGGACCAAGACCCCAATCTTAGCCCTCCAACCTATCATGCATTACCACCTGAAGGAGGGCTTGAAATGTGGACGTGATACATAAATCAGTCGCAGTCCAATCGCATGAACTAAGAAACAGATTCTTCTCGTCCCAGTGTGTTGCTCTCCATGGCATCAAATGTGGAACCTGAAACCATTTCAACAATATCCGTAAGCGCCTATCATTAGAAGTAATCCATAATACGAACTTGCTCTGCAACCTATGTTGATGTCTCTATGCCACTTCTGGTAAGAGAGGAAGATGTGAGAAAAGCTCTTTCGCTGTTGGACGTAGTCGAAGCGGTGGAAGATGGCTTTCGACAACATGGCCTCGGTCTTGCTCAGACTCGGCCTCGCCGAGAAGTTCGCATACGAGGAAAAGATTTGCCCCACGCTGATCCCCGAATGGTCAGAATAGCGCAGGGATTGGCCTTTCTTGAGCAATCAAGAGTCGTGGTTGTTCACCACATATTGAGTTTCCCAGACCGGGGGACTCCGCCTATGAGAGTTGTAAATCACCTTGTGGATGCGAACAATGGAGACGTTATCGCGATCATTGACTCGGTAAACATCTTAGGAATGCGTACAGGAGCTGCCGGCGCAGTCGGAGCAAAGTTCCTCTCACGAAAAGACAGTGGCGTCGCCGGTATAGTTGGAACCGGTCGTCAGGGCAGAATCCAGCTCAGGTTTCTTCCGCAAGTCAGGCCGATCAACAGAGCCTACGCATACTCACTTGTTCCTTCCGAGACAGACAGGTTCTGCAAAGAAATGAGTGCAGAACTTGGAATTGACGTATTGCCCTCTGGAAGCGTTGAACAGGTCGTCAGAGAAGCCGACATTCTTGTGACCGCGACTCCTTCGAGGACCCCCCTCGTAAAGGCGGAGTGGTTGTCGCCAGGTATGCACATCAATATTATCGGTGCGGACGACTCTCTTAAGATCGAACTTGAAGGCGCTGCCCTGAAGAAGGCGGACAAACTAGTAATCGCTGCCGAAGACTGTTTTACAACCGGACAAATGCAGATACCAATGGCACGGGGCATCATAAGCGAAAAAGACATCCATGGAACCATTGGAGAGATCATCGCAGGGATCAAACCTGGAAGAGAAAGCGAAGACGAGACTACAATCTTTCATTCTCCAGGTGTGACTCTACAAGATGCTGCAGCGGCGTACAGGGTGTACCTCAGAGCAAAAGAACTTGGCCTTGGCATTGATGTCCCGGATCCTTTCCGACTAAGTTAGTGGTGCAATAGGGTTCCAAGACAGGAAGACTGTCTCTCTAGAGTCAATATTTACTCAATCGGCGATAGATCTGACTGTCTCTAAAAGGGCGTCAACCTCATCCTCCGTGTTGTAGAAGTGAGGGGATACCTTTACTCCAACTCCGTCTTTCCAACGTTGAGGGAAAACTACGATTCCATTCTTCCTAAGCGTATCCACCACATCCCTTGAGTCTTTTCCATCTATTCTGAAGAGGGTTATTCCTGAAATTCCTGTCTCAGGAGACAAGATCTCAACTCCGTGGAAGCTTAGTCCCTCACGGATCCTATTGGTCAGATCTAGAACTCTACTCTCTATTTTCTTGGGACCGATTCTCATAAGAAGCTCAACAGCCGCTTTCAGGCCACGGATTCCCGCAAAGTTCGGGTGTCCCATCTCAAACCGTCTCGCGGTGTCGGCGAGCTCAAACCCCTCTATCTGCCTAGACCAGATGTCTTTGATGGAGTACCATCCTACATTATTCGCTCTGAGGTTCGTAACCCAGTCATCCCTACAGTAAAGCAACGCGACTCCGAACGGTCCCATCAGCCACTTGTAGCTGTTCGAGGCGAGAAAATCCACGTCCAGCTTCCGTACATCGATGCTTAGAGCACCTAGTGACTGCATCGCATCAACCACCAAGACTAGGTCATGCTTTCGAGCCATCTCGGCAATCGCTTCAAGATCCACCCTGAAACCGTTGTGGTAACAGACATGGCTAACGGCAATGACTCGGGTCCTATCGCTTATGATCTTCTCAATGTCTGCGGGATCTAGGACACCGTTGCGGCTCTTCGCCCAGTTGACGTGTATCCCTCTCTCATGAAGTTTGACCCACGGGAAAGCATTCGAAGGAAACTCGAGATCAGTTACTACAATTTCATCTCCTTCTTTCAAAGGTAGCATATCTGCGACGGAGTTTAGGGCATGTGACGTATTGTTGAAGAAAGCGATCTGATTGCCTGGAGAGTTGATCAATTTGCCGATGATTTTTCTAGATGTTTCAACTTCCTCGAACCATTCCACGTAGGATAGACCGCCGTCTGTCTCGCGTTGAACGAAGAAACTGATCATTGCTTCTTTCACAGGCCTTGGAAGCGGCGAGACAACAGCATGGTTGAGATAATTCCATTTCTTGGTCACAGGAAATGACCTCCTTGCACTTGATAGATTCATCCTGCACACGACCTAGAGCAGAATCCAGCTAAGCGAGCTAAAGGATTTTCCTGAGCGCAGAGGACATAGAGACACTGAAGAAGAAAATGGATCTAAAGCCCTAAGAGTGGCTTACCGAGCATGCTAGGGAATCCGAGACATCAATAGCCTTTGCATGGGAGAACCCTGACATCAACATGAAGGCGGCCGTTGATACGGACATGAAGCGGGAGTGGGTCGGTCTGCCGAAAGACCTTGACTGGGAATGGATCAGAAAGTTGAATCCAGGTGGCTCGTGGCCTTTTCCAAGATTCAAGGAGAGAGGCCCAGAGGTAGCTGCGGCAGGATTGATAGGCCCTGCAACAGCTGCGACCAAGGAAAAAGGTAGGCCAGCTGTCGAACTGAGCATTCAGCAAGCAGTAAGATTCCTTCGATGGTTCAAGAAACTGAAGCCGCCCCCCGGCCCGAAACCAGAGCACAGGTTCCCATACAAACCATAGCCTCAGCTCTGATGCTAGATATCGCTAGCTTCAGAGTTTTTCATAGATAGATAGAAACAACGTTCCGAATATGGGTAACACGGAAGAATCGCTTGTATTATCCAAAAGGTTAGTCTTGGCCAAACGTTCTTGCTCCGCAGGCGTAGTTTTTATTAGGTGACCGCCTATTTTGAGGGCGAGCTGATTAATCGATGGTTAACTCTAAAGAAGTCATCGAACGCTATTCAAAATACATCATGAAGTCGGTCTCTGATCCCGTTGTATTGACTGGGGGAGAAGGCGTTTATCTCATTGACGAACAAGGAAGAAGATATCTTGACTTTTCGACAGGTTTCTCTGTGATGGCACTGGGATACGGCAACCGAAGAGTAAACCAAAGTATGATCTCGCAGATACAAAAGTTGGTTCATTGCTGCCACTATCAATACTATTCCATCACGGCTTCGCTGCTCGCTGAGAAGTTGTCCGAGATTCTCGGCGGCGGCTTGACGAAGACATTCTTCTGCAATAGTGGTACTGAAGCCGTTGAAGGCGCGTTGCGTCTGGCTAGGAAACACTCCGAGAGATATGAGACGATCGCACTTTTCAGAAGTCACCACGGAAGAAGTATGGGTGCTGCAACGCTAACGGGAAATTGGAAAGAGAAGAAAGGAATGGGACCATACGTCCCAGGCGTAGTCCACGCTCCGGCACCGTACTGCTATCGCTGCAACCTTAGGCAGACCTATCCACAGTGCGGAATTGCCTGCGCCGAGTTTATCAACGATCTAATAGATCACGCAACAAGCAATGACGTTGGCTCCCTTTTCATAGAACCAGTAATGACTGATGTCGTAATCGTACCACCGAGTGAATATTTCGAAAAAATTAAGAAAATCTGCGAGGCGCGAGATCTTCTCCTCGTGATCGATGAAGTACAAACTGGTTTCGGAAGAACAGGGGAGGCTTTTTCATTTCAACTATGGAATTTGGCACCAGATATAGTGTGTCTTGGGAAAGCTATGGGAGGAGGATTGCCTCTCGGGGCGTATGTTGCAACTGACAAAGTCTCGTCCTCATTTGAATTCCTCGACTTCGCATCATCAGTCGGAGGAAATCCCGTTGCCTGTGCTGGAGGGCTCGAAATGATTAGGGCGATAGAAGATCTAGGACTCGTCGACAAAGCCAAAAAATTGGGAGACTACTTCCTAAGGAGACTCACGGAGCTAGGGGAAGAGCATGATTGTGTAGGTGAGGTTCGAGGAAAGGGATTCATAATCGGTCTGGAACTCGTGAAGGACCAAAAGACGAAGGAACTAGCTTGTAAGGAAGCTTTAGAAGCGAAGAACTATCTGAGAGAGAACGGTCTTCTGGTGGTGTTGAACGAATCTTCATTTAGGATACTGCCGCCTTTGATAGCGGAGCAGCAGCATATCGACAGCGCTGTGGAACTAATCGACAAGTCGCTCGGTCGTGTCGACAATACATTGCAGCAAAGATAGCTTGTGTTGGCGAATAGATAACGAGGAATATTTCTTGTCGCGGCTTTATGAAGACAGTTCGATTCTGGCAAAGAAGAGATAGGTTCGGATTTCGCAATCTTTGATGGAAAGAATGCTAGGGGAATTTAGAGATACCATTAAAGCTAAGAAGCCTCCCCCTGTGTAGAGGTTTTCACGTACCATAGGTGACGATCGAACAAGGTGGAAAGGATGAAGTTTGAAGCGATGCGCGGTGCCAAGATTCTAGTGGAGCGCTGTCTAAACCTTCAACCCGGAGAAGAGTTTCTGGTCGTGACGGACACAAACAAGATAGGAGTTGCGCAACTGATAGCCGGCGCAGCCACGGAGCGTGAGGCTAGAGTGACTTTGACAGTTATGCCACCTCCTTCGGCGCCAGGCATGGAGCCTCCGAGAACGGTTGCAGCCGCAATGAAAGTTTCGGATGCCATCGTAATGCCGACAACCTATACTATCACTCAGTCGCGTGCTCGTGAGGAGGCGCAGAAGGCGGGCGCACGAATTTTAAGCCAAGGGGGGATCGACGAAAACTTCTTGGCCAGCGAGTTTTACCAAGTCGACTATCTGAAGCAGAAGCCAACTGTGGACAGGGTAGCCGAGATGCTGACGAAAGCAAAGAAAGCCAAACTAACAACAAGACTAGGCACGAGCTTGGAGATGAGTCTGGAGGGAAGAGATGCCTTCTCAATAAGTAATGTCTGTCACGAACGCGGTAGCTTTGGAAGCCCACCGGACATCGAAGCCTACATCGCCCCTCTCGAGGACACAGCGAACGGGACCCTAGTCGTCGACGGCAGTACAACACTTACTGAAATCGGCGTCTTGGTCGAACCTATCCGGCTGAAGATTGAGAGAGGAACCGCCGTGGAAATCAAGGGTGGTGCTCAGGCGCACAGGTTGAGGACCAAGCTGGACTCGTATTCTGATCCGAATGTATTCAGGATTGGAGAACTTGGAGTCGGACTCAACCCAATGGCAACCAGAGTTGTTGGAATACCACTGGTTGACGAGGGGGTACTGGGGACAGCTCATATCGCGCTTGGCCAAAACATAACGTATCACGGAAAGATCTCAGCGAAAACACACATCGATCTCATAATTACAGAAGTAACTCTGGAACTGGATGGCGTACCCGTTCTTGAGGATGGCAGACTACAGGTCTGATTTTTGGCCAATGATTATAAAGCAAAGTGTTACCTAATGTCGATAGTCTGTTGATCGTAGCACGCGACCTGGCAGAGCTCCGATGTGTTCCCCATTTTCTATGACTAAGTTTCCATTGACAATCACATGCACTATTCCCTGTGGATACATGTGGGGGTTGTCAAACGTCGCGCGATCCGCTACAGTGGCTGGATCGAAAACGACTAGATCTGCGACTTTTCCCTCTTCAATCACCCCTCTGTCAGTCAATCCTAGGATGCTGGCGGGAAACGAGGTCATCTTTCTGATCGCCTCGTTAAGGGATAGTATTCGTAGATCTCTGACATATCGGCCCAAGACTCGCGGGAAAGTGCCATAGCTTCTCGGATGCGGTGTGCCTCCGCCTAGAGGGCCATATGGGGCTAGGGCATAGCCGTCTGAGCCGACCATCATCACGGGGTGCCGCATGACCATTTGCAGGTACTCTTCACCTGCTTTGTCAACGTCAGGCAGAATGAAAGGAACACTTCCCTCTTCATCTACGAGAAGGTCAAATAGAAACTCAAATGGATCCTGCCATTCAGGCTTGGCCTGAGCGATCGACTTTCCTTCAAACTTCTTGTTCTGCTCCTTATTGCAGCTGACGATCCTCCAGCCACTCCAGCAGGTTTCCCATCCAGACTGCTCAACGTAGCTTTCCCACTCAGGCATTGAAACCGGTTCAACCATCTCCTTCTTGACCCTGTCTCTCACTTTACGGTCTTTCAGCTTCTTTGCTATCTCCTTTGGTCCGCCTTCATGTATCCAAGGAGGAAGAGCTGCGTTAAGGTTGCCTTGACCTGCCAAGTAAGGGTACATGTCCACAGTGACACGCGTTCCTTGAGCAATAGCTTCCTCGATCATTGGCAAGGTGAGTTTGACTTTGGCAGCATTCTTGTCACCCATCGCCTTGTGGTGGTGTATGTGAACATGTATGCCTGACCGCTTCCCGATCTCCAGTGCCTCCTTAAGAGCCTCTATGACTCTACTCCCCCCCAACGCGGCCCTGTTCGCGCTCTCAGCAGTCATAGACTTGATGACCCCAGCAACCATCATCTGAAGACCGCCTCCAGCGCTACTGGTCGTACAGTAAAGATCTACGCCAACTTTGCCGTTGTAGGGGACGAGGACACCGCGTCCGTCCTCAGAGAGGATGTGGTGTCCAGTCAGCTCCTCAACTTCTCGAACGGCGTTCCTAACGCCGAGAGTGACGTTCTCATAAGGAGCCTCTACGGTCGTTGGCGCCTCACCGGTAGATAGGAATCTCCACTCGCCATATGTCCGATGGAAGAACCGTGCTTTCGTCGTAGTGCTACCCACATCCGTAGCTAGGATATACCGCATCTCTTCCTTGGGCCTTCCGATGGATATCATTATGATTTTCTGCATAGTCGCCGCAACTCTGCCTTAAGAGTTTTTTCTAGCTCGCGATGCTGTGCGATTCCGAAAATTACAGGGTGGTGAGGTCGAACAATCACGCCGAGGAATACTATCGGCAATAATAGCGCAAAAGAAGACATAGATGCAGCTAATCCGCTTGCTGACAACGCTCTCACAATGTGTCAGGGGCTATAGCGGGAATTCAAGCGACGAGAAGAGCTACTGAACTGAAGGAAGCGCCGGAGTTTGTATCCCCAGGGGAGTGCATTAGCATCGATAGAATACATGCTTGTCAGCGGGAGTGTGGTGACAGAGAAACTGAATAAAGCCCGAAGGTTCTAGGTAGTGACTAAGAAAAAAGGGAAAACATCATAAAGGTTTGGGTTCATGGAAGGCAACACACCAAGTCAGAGGAGGATCTTGGTTTGAACAATGGGATGAGTTTCGGTACGGGAATGGCTCCCGTCGATTCGGTACGAAAGATCGCAACTGAAGTCGCGAAATTGGCTGAGGACTTAGGATACGAGTGGTATGGATGTGCTGACCAAAGAGGGGGAGGCGAGCATGACGCATATGTTGTTCTCACGTCAGCAGCTTGGAACACAGAGAAGATCAACATAGGTCCGATCATAACGGATCCGTACGTGAGACATCCAGCCTTGACAGCCCGAGCCATAGCCTCTCTGGACGAGTTAACAAATGGGAGGGCTTTCTGGGCCCTCGGGGCCGGTGGGAGTGAGTTCGAAAATCTGGGAATCAGTCAGGTCTCACCGAACCAAGCGCTGAGAGAGGCTCTCACAATAGGAAAAAGAATGTTTTCCGGTGAAACGGTCAACTTCAAGGGTAAGATCTACAAATGCGTAAATCACAGACTAGATTGGGAGAAAGGATGGAAGCCGCGTCCGAGACCCAATATACCGATTTTCATAGCAAGTCGAAGCCCAATGAACCTACAGCTCGCAGGAGAACTGGGTGATGGTGTACTCATAGCTAGTTATGCGGCCGAGGAGAACATCAAATATGCCTTGGAGCTGGTCAAGAAAGGTGTCGAGAAATCTGGTCGAACTCTGAGAGATCTGAAGCTGATCTCTTGGTTGTATACTGCCATCTCGGATGACAGAAAGAAGGCCCTAGAGAGCGTCAAACCCTTCACTGTGGGCGCAATGTTCAACACTGCCCCTGAAATGTACGAGAAATTCGGGATAAGCAGTAGGGTGGTCGAATATTTCATTCTGTGTAGGAAGCAGCGAAGCACGCCAGAGATGAAAATCATAGACGAAATCATGGGCTACGACGACCTCTCCAGGTTTTGTATGGCGGGCACAGCGCAAGACTGTGTCAGGAAAGTGGAAGAGATTAGAGGCCTCGGCATAGAGACTATCTGGATCCGACCTTTCGCTGCACCCGGTTCCTCTGTTGATGTTGAGAAGGTGATAAGACCCTTTGGAGAAAAAGTCATACCCAAGTTCAAATAGATGTCTGTTTGGGGCCGTCGACTAGTTCTGCCAAAGATTCGGTTGATTGAGAATTCACTATCAAAATAGACGAACATAGCTTACCGGACCAGATGATCCATTCGACCTCTGCGACTGGGCTCGCGCTCACAGGTTGTGGTTTTTTGAACTATTGTCCCTTGCGATGCTAGTTGAGAGAGTAGTTTCAACTATCGAGGAAAAAGCGGCCAACTTTCTACGAACCTCTTAAGAATTAGATTTAAATTGGTGATCATTTGTGGATGCCTTCGAAAAAGTTCTGGTGTCTAACTTGATGGACTACGATTCTGTTGAATGTGATGTCCTCGTTATTGGCAGTGGCGCGGCTGGAGCAAGGGCTGCAATAGAGGCAAAGAAGAGAGGTGTAAGCGTAACCCTTGTCACGAAGAGATCATTGGGAAGCGGATCTACAGCGGTTTCTGGGGCGGGTCATGCAGGAGTTTTTCCGCCCAAGTACGGCGGGGATCCCGAGGACAGCTGCGAGGCGCATTTCAGGGACACCATTGAGAGTGGGTGCTACTTGAGCAATCAGCGATTGGTGAAGTTGATGGTAGACGAAGCAGTGAAGAGAGTGTTGGAGCTTCAGGATCTCGGGGTCAAATTGAGCTATGTCTCCTTCAGTGAAGCAGGGAGAAGACCTGCAGGGGAGGGACACAGCTTTACTCGCTCAATGGGGATACAGGGTGGAGGTGGCGGGCTAATCCACCAATTGACGAATAAGGCAAAGGAACTCGGTGTGGAAACAAAAGAGAATGTAATGATCACTGATCTGCTGAAGTCCAAGGATGTGGCTGCAGGAGCAGTAGGGTTTGGCACGAAGACGGGTGAGTTCACTGTCTTCAACTCAAAGGCCACAGTCGTTGCCACAGGATCGGGAGGACAAATCTATCCAGTAACGAGTTGTATGATCGATGCGACAGGGGACGGTTATGCCATGGCCTACCATGCCGGCTGCAGTCTGCAGGATATGGAGTTCGTTCAGTTTTATCCTTGGCGGCTGATAAGCCCGACTCTTTACCCTGAATCTATGCCTTACACTAGGGTTCCAGTTCAGTCGACTGTTTTCAGCCAAGGAGGGAAACTTCTAAACTCTAGAGGCGAACGATTCATGGAGAGAGTTGACCCAGTCCGCAAAGAGTTGACAACCCGCGACGTTGCAGCCAGAGCCATATTCAACGAGATCAAAGCAGGAAGAGATGTTGATAGAGGAGTCCTCCTTGACATCTCGCAGATATCCGATGAGGATTTCCTGAATTCGGATCCGAGATACTCTCTTTTCAGAGAAAGAGGCCTGGACATAAGGCAAACAAAGATGATCGTGGCTCCTGAGGCACACTATTTCATGGGAGGGGTTCGGGTCGACACAGACTGCGAGACGAATGTCTCGGGACTTTTTGTGGTGGGAGAGGCGATCGGAGGAATAGATGGAGCAAATCGGCTCGCTAACAACGCTCTCACAATGTGCCAAGTGACCGGGGCGGTAGCGGGAATTCAGGCGGCGAGAAGAGCCGCTGAACTGAAGAAGGCTCCGGAAATCTTCAGCGAAGAGGTTGCTGCCAAGATGGAGAGGACGAAATCCTCTCTTAGAGGAGGAGAGTCGCTCCAATCTCTAAGAAGAGAATTGCAAGCACTGATGTGGGAAAACGCGGGTATCGTTAGAGTGGGGTATGAATTGGAGCGAGCCTTGGCGAGAGTTTTGGAATTAAGAAAAGACTTGAGCCGAGTTGGGGCCTCAGACTTCGTGGATTTGATGAAGGTCGTGGAGTTAAGGAATATGTTTGACATCGCTGAAATGGTGACAAGGGCGGCCTTACTCAGAAAAGAGAGTAGGGGGGCACACTACAGACAGGATTTTCCAGAACGCAACGACAAAGATTGGAAAGTCAACATAGTCATCAGAAGGGAAGAGGAGAGGATGACCTTATCCAAGGCACCTGTAGCAGATATCGAATCTTCCTCGTAAGCCCCAAACCTAGTATCGACTGAAGCCTGAACGAGTGTTGCAAGCCTCTGGCAGGTAATGGTCTTTGTCCTCCGTTTGTCCTCCAACCAAGATAATGATTGGCGAATGCGTATTTAATAATCTTCACGTAACGAGACAGAAATATTTCAAGCAAGCAAACATACCCAGCGAAACATGGAACTATCAATACAAGACCACAAATAGAGTCTACCCCTTGTACGTTTTGGCTTCTTAGGTACGATATAACAACTCTGAACGTAGCTCGCCAATGCACACATGTAAGCTTGTGGAGACTTAAACCGTAAAGAGGGCTGGCCGTTGATGATGAAACTCGTCTGGCATAGCTCTGGAGTCTTGCAGTAATGGTTAAATGAGTTCTACGATTCGTCGACCGATAGACGTGGTTTCGATTGGATGACTTGGACGAGAAAATACTAGAAGTCCTGAAACTGGACGGATGCGCGTCTCATACTGACATAGGCAAAAAGGTTGGATTATCAGAGGGGGCCGTGAGGGAGAGGATTAAGGTCATGGTGGATTCAGGGGTCATCAGCAAATTTACAGTTCAGCTCGGATCTACAAAAGGGGCGAAGGCGGTGGCTCTGGTCGATCTAAAGACTATAGATCAAGGCTTTCGTGAGCCATTTCGGAACCTATAGACTGAAGTTGACCCTTGGTTCGTTTTACCTCTAGCGCGCTGGTTTTCTGTGCATCAGTCTTTAATACCCGAACATCCAGCCATGACGACCGAGTGAATGCAGAGTGGTTTTCCCGCTTCGAGGAATCGAAATTTGAGATTTGGTTTTGCAGCCAATAGTTCGAAATGCATCGAGGAAGTGGTCCGCGAAGTAACTAAAGCAGAGAGTCTCGGATTTGATTATGCTTGGATAGCAGATGTGGGACTCAATAGAGATGTTTATGTCACGTTGGCAACCTGTGCGATGCGAACCAGATCGATATTCTTAGGGACTAGCGTCACGAATCCCTATACGCGACACCCTGCGATTACAGCTGCGGCTTTTGCCACGCTTGATGAAATTTCAAAAGGCAGAATGGTCATCGGCCTTGGAATAGGATCCAGGAAGAACGTGCTCGAACCGCTGGGCATCGTCCGCATGAGCATAGGAAAGACATGCAAAGAGGCCGTGAAAGTCATACGCAAAGTCTTGGGTGGAAAGAAATCCAGCTTCCGTGGACAATTCTTCAAGTTGAAAGACGTCGAACTTGGTTTTGAACCGAAGCGCATGATTCCGATATACCTTGCTGGCCGTGGGAAAAGGACACTAACAATAGCTGGCGAGATTGCTGACGGGGTGATCTTCAGCTCGCTGACGACCCCAGAAGCGATAGCGTACGCTATGAATGCGATCGTTCAAGGAGCAAGGAATACTGGTAGGGACCCCTCTAGTATTGAGCGAGTTCTGTTCACCCGAGTTTCTATGAATAAGGATGGAAGCAAGGCCCGTCAGGTGGTTCGTCCCCATGTGCCCTATAGAATCTGGGATGACAGCTATGACACGCTTCGACAACTAGGATACGATGAAATACGAGTCAGGAGGATTAAGAGAGCGTATAGCAAGGGGGATCTAGCTAAGGCATGCTCCCTAGTAACAAGCCAAATGCTTGAAGATTTCGCGATCGCTGGCACGCCAAAAGAATGTCTAGAGAAGATTGAAGAGATTAGGTCGTGTGGGGTGACACATCTAATTGCTTCACCGGTACAAACTCGATATTTCCCCAGAATGCGGCTACTCAAACAGCTATCTGATTTGATCATTACAGGATCAAGGTGACCTCGCAGTATATTATGAGTTTCATCGTATATGAAAGGCCTCGGAATTGCAAGGTTTTGCCTGATATCTTATAGACTGGCGATATTAGTGCCCAAAGTTGAAACGGACGGAGAGAGACCACATCAATCAAGGTCAAACCCGACCTCGAAAGAGGCCAAGATTGGTTGCAGGAATTACGAGAATTACATTATAGTCAGTGACGTAAGTATTTGATTATGTCGTGTTTGTAACGTTTTGTTCGCAGATGCCTAGTGAGGGCGCGGAGAGGCAACTACGCGTCGGTACCCCCTAGTGGTCTTGACAAACTGATAGGGCCTGGATTTAGCTTGCTCTTCCGTGTAGTATGGGCCGATTGGTTTGGTAGGGTTCCCGAAAGCTGGATCCTTGGGGTCGACCTGCACGCACGTTATAACAGTTACGACGAAGTGACGCATATCTGGGTCAACCCTCATCAACTCATTGTCAAGCTTTGACTCGATCATATACCCTATTTGCCCCTGCGTCTGAGCCACGCATATCTCAAGGGGCATTCCAGGGACGCCGTCAGTCAACTCCTGCTGGACCAAGATGTTGCCAACCTGGGGCCCATTTCCGTGAGTAATCACGATTCTGTAGTCGTGACACAGCTGTGCGATCTGGCCCATCGGTGTCTTCAGATTTTCGAGTTGTTCTTCGAAAGTTCCAATTTGCCCTTCCCTAATGAGAGCGTTACCACCAATGGCAATAAGCAACTTTTTCATGAATAATTCGCTCAATCCTAGAGTTGCGCCCTCAAGAGTTTCCTTGGTCAATTTATATCATTTGTCTATGTAAACACAACCACGCATGCCCGGCACATGGATCACGTTCTGACCGGAGTCATGCCCAACCCACACTCAGCCGAGGCTAAGGACGGATCACCATTCGTAGTCGCAGGACAGGTGATCCGCCAAGGCACTATTGCCTCGCGCCAAGAATTAGAGAAAGCAGGGCCATCCGCGTGCAAACGCCATAGAAAACCTGGCGGAAGTAAGCTGCATTCGGACTTCCATCAACATCTCGTGCAACCTCAGGTCCTCTTGGCATAGGATGAAGGATGGTCACATCTCTATTGAGTTTCCCTAGTAGAGCCTTGTTTATACAATACGGGCCGGTTGTAACTCGTATGACGTCCGCATCGCATATATGACGCAGTGGGTCACGTTCGTTCACAATATTTGGCCTGCGGCCCAGCTTACTCTCGATCGTTTTGACAAGTTCTTCTGACAACGATGATCTCTTTGGAGCGATAAGGACCAAATCTACGTCAAAATTGGAGATTCCTAATGCGAAGGATTTCTGCGATCTCGAGCCAGCAAGATTCCCCATCTGGACTATCTTCAATCCGTCAATTCTCCCTTTTTCCTTGAGTATAGTGAAAAGATCCAGCATGGCCTGAGTCGGATGTTCTGTCACTCCATCGCCTCCATTGATGACCGGAACCTTGGCATAGTTCGCGGCGGTCCGAGCGCTACCATCTGTGAGGCTTCGAATGACCATAACATCGACATACCTCTCTACGACTCTGATCATGTCATCTAGTTCTTCTTTCGGCTCCCCACCAGTTCCCGACGCTCGCGTCACTGTCGGAGTTGCAAAGCCAGTAACAGCACCGCCTAGCCTAAGCATGGCAGACTCGAACGAGATCCTCGTCCTCGTGCTAGGCTCGTAGAAGAGAACCCCAAGGACATTTCCCTCGAGTATTTTCAACCTGGTCCTTCGCTCAGCTACCGGAATCATCTCATTCGATACTTCAAGAAGATGTTCGAAATCCTTCCTTGTGAAATCCAGGATAGATATGACGTCTCTTCCTTCGAACCCCAATTAATCCCGCTCGTGCACGCGCAGTATCTCAGGCTCAATCTAATAGAGATTTTGGACTGCCTTGTTGCGTCGAACAACTATACCGATTGCTGAGTCTACGGGTGTTCATGCGAATTCGGTTGGTGACGTTTTGGGGGTTTGTTTCTGGTTTTTCTTTTCTCGTATGTGTTTAGCTGTTTTGCCATTTGAGGCTTAAGCTGTTCGGTAACATCTGTTGTTTCTGGCGGGAGGGTTTCTTGAGAAGAGAGTTTAGGGGTTTGACAGGATGAAAATCTCTTTCCCTGTGTTTGGGTCTGGTTGCTTGTTGGCTAGGCCCGTCGCACAACTACCCGTTTGAGGGTGAGGGTTTGACTGGGCTGAATCCTAAGTGGCTCCTCAAATGCCTCGTGAAGGCGTACGGGTGTTTGCCACCTGCAAGCCAACTGTGAGAAGAATGAGGAATGAATAGTGTTGGAATAGATGTGGGGAAGAAGACCTGTAGAGCTTCGATCAAAAACGCGCGTGGAGCAGTTCTGAGTGAGTTGTCTTTCAGCAACGATAGCGCCGGCATAGAGCAGTTGATAATGCGTGTGAAGCGTTATGGCGACGCTAGGGCTGTTATAGAGTCAACTGGTAACATGTGGATGAGGATTCATGATACGCTTGAGGACCATGGGATAGATACGGTGTTGGCTAATCCTGTGAAGACGAAGATGGTAGCTGAAGCCAAGATAAAGAACGACAGGCTGGACTCCAGAATCCTCGCGGATCTGTTGAGAGGCGATCTTGTCTGAGAGAGCTATGTGCCTTCCAAGGAGTTCAGGGAGAAGCGGGCTCTTGTGAGGCATAGGGTAAGCCTTGTTCAGGTCAGGACCGGGTTGAGGAATAAGGTCCATGCCTTACTGGATAAGTATGAGTATCGCAGCGAGTTTTCGGATATGTTCTGTAAGGCTGGCATGGAGTGGCTTGGAGGCCTCAGGCTTTCATCGATAGACCAGGTGATAATGGATACATGCATCGCCTCCATCAAAGGCTTGGATTCGCAGATAGCCATAGTCTCTAGGGAAACAGCCAAGTACGTTTGGAATAGCAGCGATGTGCGCCTACTTTTGAGCATGACTGGGATCGACGTGTTCTCGGCGATGGTTATAGCTACGGAGATCGTTGACATCAAGAGGTTTGCGACGGCGTGGAAACTTGTGTCATATGCAGGTTTAGCGCCGGGCTACAGGGAATCTGCTGGGAAGGTTAGGTGTGGACGTGTGACGAAGCAGGGCTCGAAGTGGCTTCGATGCATAATGGTTCAATCCGCAAGGCAGGCGGTTAGGCACGATGAACGCTTCAAAGCCTACTACGAAAGGGTCAAACGCCGGAAGGGAGACGCGAACGCGATAGTTGCGGTGGCGAAGGAGATGCTTGTAGTCATCTGGTTTATGCTATGGAGGCAGGAGCTTTACAGAGGCGTCAAGACAGAGCTGTATCGAAGAAAGCTTGCTAAACTGGAACGGTTCAGTTCAGGTCTCAGCCAAGAGATAGACGAGTAGCTGAACACTGGCTTCAAGAGACTTCCCCCCCTACTCTTAGCGTAGGCTATCGACATAAACTATGAGATCATGTTCCTTCTATCCCATCACGGTTTGACAGGTGAAGCTTAGGATAGCCTCAAGCATCTGAGAGATTTTCACGGGTGTTCTGTTCTGGGATGTGTTTGCAGGGGTAGTTTGGGCATTGCTTGCAGATGCAGCCGTTCGGCATTTCTGCTTGTATTCTCCGCGTCAGGCGTTCTAGTTGGCGTACTGATAGGTGCTTCTTGCGGATCAGCTCGGCTAACTTGAGCTGCAGCTTCATGTCTTCTATGAGGGTGAGCCGCTCAGCGTGGCTGGGCGTTATCGGCGAATTACACACGTGTGTAGTCAGCTCCCTCTGGATGGTTGGGTGAAGTCTATCCAATACCCTCAGCCGATCGTAGATGTAGCTGTCGCTTTTGCCGATCCTCTTTGCAATTTCATGCGCTGTCCATCCTTTGGCTATCAGTAGTTTGTAGCCGCGGGCCTCGGCGACGGGGTTTATGCGGATGTTGCGTTGAATGTTCTCAACGAGGCCGGTTAGGAAGGCGTCCTCGCTTGAGACATGCTTAACGAAGGCTGGGATTTTTTTCCAACCCAACCGTTTACAGGCTTCAAGCCTGTGCAGGCCGAAGACAAGCTCGTAGCCGTCGCCTGTGGGCTTAACCATGATGGGTTGGAGCAGCCCGCTAGCCCTGATGGACCCGGCGAGCTCCTCGAC
>CAYQCQ010000016.1:0-17392 GCA_964416035.1 uncultured Candidatus Bathyarchaeia archaeon | reverse complement strand
CTGAGGATCCAAACCGTGTCACAGAAAAAGTGGCGTGACTCAAGTCTCGGATTCGCCTATTCACCTTGCATTCAAGTTCTCTTGCAGTTTCTGAATAGATGAAGGCTCGGATCCTGCAACTTCTCGCGCTCAAGAGATAGTCGATATGCCAAAAGTTCCGATTACGTTTGCCGAGATGTCTCTCCCTCCTCCCTTCAATAGAGGCGCTACCCTTACCGCGAGCTGACCCCGTGTAGAGATAAACCCCTCTTGCAAAACGTAACGAACCCAGAGCACCGACTATGCATTTCGTGTCCCTCTCCAATGTCATGACAATTGTGTGGATCCCTCTCAACGGATTATTTTCCTCAAGGAGCCTTGTATCCTCTCTGTCCCATTGAATTTGCCATCCTTATGGCAATTTAGAATCTAAGTTTGATGTTACTCCAGAGGTAGAAGACGCGACAAATGATTGCATGCCATGGCATCCGAAATGTCAGAAGGGCCCGGGCTTGAGCGGAACGGGCGAAGCTTACATAAGGTTGATTCGACAAGTTTGCTCGAACAATGATAGGACACCTGTTGAGAGAAGGGGCCTTGGGAGATCGATGAAATGAGTACATCGCGACTATTTGGAACCAACGGCGTTCGCGGAGTCGTAAATGTCGATCTTACGCCAGACCTGGTTCTTGAGCTCAGTCAATCAATCGGGACCTTTTTCAAGGGCGGTAGAATTCTCGTCGGCCGAGATGGAAGAGTGAGCGGTCGCATGCTCACCGAAGCGGTAATAGCTGGATTGACAAGCGTGGGCTGTGAAGTCTGCGATATCGGGATGGCCCCTACACCGTGCGTTCAGCACTTGGTGCCCTACTGGAGACTCGATGGTGCGGTAGTGGTAACAGCAAGTCACAACCCTCCCGAATACAATGGCATCAAAGTCGTGGCCAGAGATGGAGTCGAGGTGCCTCGTTCAGACGAGGAATTGATCGAAGGTATCTGCCGGAGAAGGGAATGGGCAAGAGCTGATTGGAGACACGTAGGCAAGATTTTCCACAGAAGCGATGGAATTGACGCATACGTTCGTGATGTCCAGAGACACTTCGACCGTGACGCAATTAAGAAAGCGAAGCTGAGCGCTTTGGTGGACGCCGGAAATGGGGTTGGAACCCTAACGACGCCTTACGTGCTACGTGATCTAGGCTGCGCGGTTCACACTATAAACTCGAATATAGATGGCACTTTTCCAAGCAGGCTGCCGGAACCCACTCCTGAAAGCCTGAAAAATCTAGCAGGAATCGTTAGGGATCTGAATGTTGACTTCGCAGTTGCCCTTGACGGTGACGCTGACAGAGCGATATTTCTTGACGAAAGAGGCCAGGTCCACTGGGGCGACAGAACCTTCGCCCTCATCGAACAGTATTTCCTGTCTGAGAATCGAGGAGAAAAAATCGTGACGCCAGTCAGCTCCTCACAGGTCGTTCAGGACGTAGCGAAGCAATACGACGGATCTGTCATATGGACTAGAGTTGGAAGCGTCGATGTGTCCCGGAAGATGCTGGAGATAGGTGCCAAACTTGGGGGAGAGGAAAACGGTGGAATCTTCTATGGGCCTCACGTACCAGTCAGAGACGGAACGATTGCAGCAGCCTTCATTGTCAGCATCCTAACAAAGACAGGGGAAGAACTATCCAGTCTTCTCGAAAGACTGCCATCCTACTTTAACGTCAAGGAGAAAGTATTCTGCCCCAATGAGAAGAAAGAACAGATTCTGAAAGAAGTCAAATCGAGAGCCCGTGGTTCACGGATCGAAACCGTTGACGGCGTCAAGGTATGGTATGAGGACAATAGCTGGATACTCGTGAGACCAAGTGGAACGGAGCCAGCGTTCAGGCTCTTCGCTGAGGCGAAGAGCGAAGAAAGAGCAAGCCAACTTGTCTCGACGTATGGAGGGATCGTGGAAGACCTCGTGAAGTGATCAATAGACATGGATCAATCTGCAGTACAAAACTTGATTTTCCCCGGGATTTTGTTCTGTACGGGTTTCGTAGTAACGTTTCTGACAACGCCTTTGTTTGCAAGGATGAACAAGAAGCTGGGCATAGTGGGAATAGATGTCCACAAGATAGAGAAGCCGAGAATTCCTGAGATGTGTGGACTGGCGGTTACGCTAGGCCTGATCTCCTCAGCTATCATAGCTGCTGTGATCTTTCAAGTGGAAGCACGGCCCGTTTTGGCTTTCGTGTTGTGCATCAGTATCGCCGCAGCCATAGGTGTCGCGGACGATTTAGGTCCTTTGAGTTCACGTCTGAAGCCAGCCTTGACAACTATTGCCGCAGTTCCGATCGTTCTTCTTGGAGCGTACAGCCCGTACATGGCCATACCGTTTCTAGGAACAACGAGGCTTACAATGGTCTATCCCATTCTTGTAATCGCAGCGATACCGGTTCTTGCGAATGCAATAAACATGATGAACCCTTTCAACGGAGCGATGAGTGGAACATGCAGCATGCTATCACTGGCAATGATCATCTACCTCCTATTGCTAGGACGTTCCGTCGAAGCGATCCTGCCCTCAGCGCTTCTAGGATCATTGTTGGCGTTCCACCGGTACAACAAGTATCCCGCGAAAGTTTTCTCAGGCAACGCAGGCGACCTGTCCGTCGGCGCAGCCATCGCTGCCCTAACAATCATGGGAAGAATAGAGGTGCCTATGCTGATAGCCATGATTCCGCATATCACGAACGCCTTCTATCTGTTGTCAAGCGTAGGAGGCCTACGTGAAAGACGAGAGATGCCGTACAGACCAACTAGGCTTCTTGAGGATGGAAAACTTGAAGCGACGGAAGATAGCAAAGCCCCCATAACTCTTTCCAGGCTTATCTTGGCTGAAGGCCCTCTGCGCGAGAACGAGATCGTCTATTTCATGATTATTATGACCATGGTCAGTTCCCTGCTAGGCCTAGTAACCTTGTTCTTTATGGGGCGGTGAGATTGGCGCTGAGTAGGCTTGCCTCTCTCACTGCTCTGATCGTTGTTGTTTGGCTGTCGATAGTTTTCGGTCTTTTCATCGTCTTTAGGGTGATCTTTGAGATTACATTGTCTTGGCAGAGCGCTTTCACGCCGGCAATCGTTGGTGTGTCAAGAGCTATTTTGGGCGCAATGGTTGGTGTTGCCTGGCTACTTCTCTGGTGGAAGCTTGCTAACGTCTACCTTTGGAGAAAACTGAGAAGATGTGGATGAACCTACTTTAGATGCTTCCCGATAATTGCGGTAGGATCCTCCATTCTCGATATGATCCTTCTTGATCTAGCTCTTGACACCTTTTCGAAGCTAGGATCGCTTAGGATGCGAATGGCATGCGCGACAACTGCTTGGACGCTTTCTATTCTTGCGACGAGGCCTAGCCTGACCAAGTAGCTCTCGACGTATGTTGGAGAGCCAGGATAGAAGGAAATTGAGGGCACTCCCAGAAGTGCTGCTTCTGCTGTCATGGTGCCTCCTCCTCCTAGAAAGAGGCGAGAGTAGTAGAGAAGGCTCGTTCCGTCGACTGCTGAACTAGGAACAATGACTGATCTACCTGCAAGCTTCTTGGTGAAGGTTGCCATATCATATCTCGGAATCAAAACCACCTGGCTCTGAGGTAACCTTCGAGCCAAGGTTCGAGCTACCGATATGGAGAGGGACTCGCCTGGACTGTGATTGATCAAGTAGGAGGCTCGGCTTTCCTCAGGCCTTACAGTGAGGATAGGTTTGGAAGAATCCAGTCCAAGCTCATCAAGGACATGAGGATCAGGTTTGAAGTCTTTGAGCCACGCAGCGGGGTCAAGGGCGTTGTAGCGGATTATGTGAGCTCTGTCTATGCCATAATTTCTCCAAGAGTTCAGCGGTATTGCTTTCGGTGTGAACAGCGACTTTGAAAGTGGAATTGTGAGTCGTGAAACTGCTTCCGCATGAGGGGAATCGCTGACGCAGAAGTGCGGAATGGATAGGCCATATGCGACGCGAGCTGCCTCTGGAGAGGAGAATGAGATCGCAGTTTCGCAGTGATGCGAAGGTATCAAAGAGGCGAGGCGCCCAACCCTCTCAGCGCTTGAGATCAGTTTCGCTTTTAAGGCACCGCCGCCATGCCTTCCGACCTTGAGTGCAGATATTTTCCGCATCTTCAGAAGCTGATTGACTTCTCGGTATTCTCGGGTAGTTACTAGTAGGCTTGTGCCTCGTCGCGAGAGCCGCCTCACAAGTGGCGCAAAGAAGTTCACTTGCTTTGGTGTAAGTATGTCAATCCAGATCTTCAACCTGTGTGGCTCCAGTCGACTTGACAAGTTAGGTACGCATCGTGAGGTTATCAAACTTCTTGAAGACATAGCTTATGTATGAAAGGGTATGCAGGCAAAACTTCCTAAGCTCACCAAAACAATAAATGCAGTACGAGGCTCTTCTCTTAGGAGGCCTTTCCTTGATTGACATACTGAAGCTGCTACCCGACGACCTAAAGAGGCAAGTTGCAAAGGGAAATGTCACAGTATCCGTCATTGGGTTAGGTTGGATGGGGCTTCCAACGGCATGCATACTGGCAGAGGCTGGAGCCAAAGTCATTGGAGTAGACATAAACCACAGCGTAGTGAAAAAACTCAACGAGGGAATCTCACATCTTGAGGAGCCCGGTGTCGAACGACTCGTAAAAAGGCACACACGAACGGGAAGGTTCAATGCAACGACCAGTGTCGAGGAGGCCTCTTCTCAGAGTGATGTCATAATCATAGTCGTTCCGACGCTGATAGATCAGTCAAAGAGGCCGGACTATTCTGCAGTTGAGAGTGCGAGCAAGGAGATTGGTAAGGGGATACATAAGGGATCCTTGGTCATCGTTGAGAGCACCTGTGGACCCGGTGTAACTGAAAGAATTGTTAGGGCTACTCTGGAAAAGCGTTCTGGACTGAAAGCAGGAGAAGACTTTGGGTTGGCATATAGCCCGATAAGGGCCATGGCTGGAAGAGCCTTGGCAGATCTACAGAGCTACAACAGGGTCGTAGGCGCCATTAGCAAGAAGAGCCTAGACGCTGCGTGCGCGATCCTTTCGACGACGACCAAAGGCGAGTTGATTCGCGTCCGTGACATCAAGACAGCAGAGGCCGCGAAACTCTTTGAAGTGATCTACAGAGACGTGAATATTGGCTTGGCGAATGAGTTCGCGGTCTTCTGCGAGAACGCAGGCATCGACTACGTGGAGGCGATGGCGGCAGCCAACTCCCAGCCCTACTCACATCTTCACGTTCCAGGAGTCGGTGTAGGCGGGCACTGCTTGCCGGTCTACCCGTACATGCTAATGGATGAGGCGAAATCTCAGGGCGTGAAACTGAGAATCGTGAAGACATCAAGATCGATGAATGAGGAAATGCCTAAGCACGTCTTGAGTTTGGCCGCGAACGGTCTGAGAGCCTCTGGAAAGCCTCTAAGAAGAGCTAGGGTGACGATCCTTGGCATATCCTACCGTCCGAACGTTAAGGAGATTCGATTCTCTCCCGCTATTGAGTTGATTTCTCTTTTGAAGAGGAGGGGGGTCCGCGTGACTATCTATGATCCCCAGTTCTCTTGCGACGAAATAGGCAAGCTTGGACATGCAGCGGAGCCTACGTTGAAGAAAGCCGTGGAGAAGGCTGACTGCGTAATAATCGCTGTGGCTCACGACGAGTTTAGGAGACTTGACGCTAGAGAATTGGCTGCATTAATGGGTCGGTCGCCCGTAATAGTGGATTGCGCTCACCTGATAGATCCAGCGCAGGCCGAGAAGAGTAGGGTGACCTACCGCGGGGTAGGTCGAGGCCTATGGACCAAGTAGCGATGAGAGAAAATGGTATATTGTTGTAGGCAAATGTATGAGTGGGATCTATCGCCATGAAGAGAAGACTGATGGATATTCTCGCATGCCCAATCGACAAGCACCATCCGCTAGAGCTCCATGTTTTCGAAGAAAAGGACGAGATAGTCGAGGGCCTTCTAGTATGCCCAAAATGCAATAGATTCTATCCAATAATTGAGGAGATTCCACATATGCTGCCCGACGAGCTCAGAGAGAAAGAGGAAGACGTAGGATTCCTGAAGAGATGGAAGGAAAAGATCCCTGAGAAGATTCTCAACGAAGGAAAACCTTTCAATCTGAAGACGGGCTAAGGCTGAAATTCAACGAGCATGAATCTCCGGAGGTCAGAACTAACCTTCACACCGACGTTCTAATGAATAGTCTGGTAACTAGTTGCTCTTTCCCTGCAATCTAGCACTCAGAATCGCTCGTGGCAAGAGATCACATAAAGGCTGCAGGTTGTACGCCGACGTGCAAGGGTGGGCCTGAAGCACCTATCGATTGTCCTTCGTCAACAGAATCCCATTTGGTTAGTCATTCAAGGTTAAGTAGCTTGGTAGGATTGTACTTTGTCATAATGTCAATTTGCTCTTGACTTATTCCGCACTTGAGCATGTGTTGGACAAACATTCTCATTCCTTCGATCGGTAGCGGATTGTGCATCTGCCCAAAGTCGCTCGACATAATACACCTGTTAGCGCCCACTTTTTGAATCGCTTTTGCAATCATTCTCGGATCGAGCCTCTGGCGCATCGGCATACAGGGTGTGAAGGAGTGTTCTATGAACGCACCCATTTGCGCCATTTCAAGTTGATCATCAACCGTCAGATCCGTGGTATCTATATCGGCATGTGTTACGACTACTTTCTTCACTCCTACTGACCGCGCCTCACCGAGGAGCACCAGTATCTCCCTTTTCGAGAGATGCCCCGTGCTGAGGATCACATCATGTGCGGCCACTAGTTCCAACACTTCTCTAAGCTCCGGGACCGGTTTGCCAGCTTCGTCTAGGATTGTGATCCCTATCACAGGCGGCATTTTGACCGCGCTCCACGGATAGTTCGGTTGGCCATGTACCTCCAAATGTCTCGCGGCGTGGGTTGTGGGCATCTTGACTTCCTTGGCCCCCATACCTATCGCTGCGAATACTGCCTGCGGATTTATTCCTCCTACGGAATGATTCAGGGTCACGCCCCCGAACAACTCGATGCCATCTACGAGTTTTCGGATAATCTGGATTCGATCCGCATTAGTCGTGAAGTGACTCTTGAATAGGATTCCTCTGTAGCCAACTTCCCTGGCTTGTCTTGCAACATCCAACTCGTATAATGGTCTCTCGAGAAGGTCAGGGAGCGCATGGACATGTAGATCGATCGTGCCTTTCAGTAGTTCATACGGGTTCGACATATCGCATCAATCGTACGAACAATCCGCTGCCCTCTTATAAGTTACTGTTTGAAGGTTCTTGTGCAAATTCCACTTTTGGAATATCGGAAATCTCTTTCTCAGTTTTCCTCTTGAATTTCAGAGTGCCGGGTCTGAGATCTGGCTGTATGATTGAGCTCACTCCTTCCAAAAACGAAAAGTGAACGTGATTGCGAGATTGTTCGCAGTTCCTGCTAAACCGTCGACGATCCAGTGAAACTTGGTCTAATTAGTGTCTCAAGGCCTTTCCTGGCAAGGCACCTGTATGTTGCCCTTTCTCTATGACGATTCTTCCATTCACTATGACGTACTCGATTCCTTCCGGATACTGGTAAGGTTTCTCGAAAGTCGCCTTATCCGTTATCGTGTCCTTGTTGAACACCACGAGATCTGCCCACACTCCTTCTTTCACGAGTCCTCTGTCTCTCAGCCCCAATCTCCAAGCAGGTAACGAGGTCATCTTCCTCAACGCCTCTTCAAGGGTCAACACCTTTCGTTCTCTCACATAGCGAGCCAAGACGCGTGGATGATTACCATATGATCTCGGGTGTTGTTGTCCCTGGCCAAGAGTTCCATAGGGAGCTAGTGAATATCCGTCAGACCCCATCATGGAGCTGGGATGCCTCATGGTAAGCTCAACTTCTTCCTCGAATCTGTTAAATCCTATGATTGTTCCGCCCGCTTTCTCCTCGATCAAGAGATCAAAAAGTGCGTCGAAAGGATCCACTCCCCTAATCTTCGCGATCTCAGCGAAGGTCTTCCCAATGAGATCCTTGTTTCTCTCACAGTTGGCTAATATTATGTTGTCCCATTTTCCAAGCTTAGCAAGCGCCCTGCAGGCTGTGCCTCCGCCACGCGCCCCCTCTCTCAAGGTCTCCTCTCTAATCCTCTGTCGGATTCTAGGGTTCTTCAACCTCCGAATAAGTGCTGCGTCTCCGCCTTCGTTCGCCCATGGTGGAACCATTGCTCTCAGGCCTGTACTTCCCGCATCATACGCGTATACATCTCCTGTCACGTCAAGTCCCCTTGCCTTAGCCTCATCAACTATGCTCAAGTTTATCGCCGCTCTACCCGTGGGTGCAGACGTGATGACATGGGGAACATTATGTGAAATGTGCACCGATACACCAGCCAATTCTCCGATGTCTATGGCTTCTATGGTCGCCTGTAGCATTGTCTCACTCTGTCCACGTGTGTCAGTTGCGTAGTATCCCTTGTGCTTCGCAACCACCTTCAAGAGCTCTACTAACTCGTACGTCGGAGCGTAGCAGCTAGGTACGTAGATGAGCCCTGTAGACATGCCGAACGCTCCCTCCTTCATCGACTGGTCAACCAAGGCCTTCATCTTGCTAAGTTCTGAATCTCTAGGTGGGCGGTTTTCAAATCCCATGATTGCTGAACGAATGGTTCCATGTCCAACGAGCCCTGCAACGTTGAGCGCGATCCCTTGCTTGGTCAGCTTGGCGAGATACTGACCAAAAGACAGCCAATCCCACTCTATCTCGCGGGCCAGGGCTCCATAATGCTGCTTCGTGGATTCCACATTTCTCCTCGTGAGAGGCGCAACTGAGGAACCGCAATTGCCCACAACCTCTGTAGTGATGCCCTGCCGAATTTTGCTCTCGGCGGTAGGATTGATCAAAAGTACAAGATCCGAGTGAGAGTGCATATCAATGAAACCTGGGCAAACCATTAGTTCTGAAGCATCCAGAATTCTGCCAGCGCCGGAAGATTCGAGATCGCCCACTGCACCTATCTTTCCATTTTCTATTGCAACATCTGCTTTGAATGCGGGTGACCCCGAGCCATCAACGATCTGCCCGGATCGTACAAGGAGGTCATATACCATTCTCTATCCTCTCGGCAGGAACTGGCTTCAGCCCGGGTTGCGCTTAAAATTCTTGTGGTGATGGAACGGCCTGCGGAAAACTGCGAAAGTGTTAAAAGTAAATAGGGCAGATTGAAATTCTCGAGGCGATGAAGATTTGAGACTAAAGTTCTTGGGCAATAAGGCTGTTACGCGGATGCAGGCGATAATTCTGTTGGTGGTTGTCGCGGTTGCCGCCATCGGTGGTGGCTACTACTACTATGAGGCGACGAAGCCGAAGCCTCCAGTGGAGATGGCTATCTACGCGACGGTTGGAGAAAGAGTCATTCTTGAAAAGGTTGTCGCGCCAGTTTTCTTGGAGAAGTACAACTGCAAACTACTCATCATGGAAGGTCTTTCTGCTGAGAATCTCGCTAAGACAACGGCTGAGAAAGACAACCCTGTCGCGTCGGTTGTTATGATGGATGAGGGCCCATTGAAGCAGGCGAAGGCTCTCGGCTTATGCCACAAGGTAGCAGAGAAAGAAGTACCAAATCTGGCGAAGATGCCTAAGGAATTCCAAGACCCGGATCAACTTGGTGTGATTAACAGACTAGTGACCTTCGGACTTTTCTATGACTATAAGGCCTTTAAGGACAAAGGCTGGGCTCCGCCTTCGTCTTGGTATGATCTCTGGGATCCAAAGTTCAAGGGAAGAGTTGTCTTACCGACGGGCAGCAGCACCTGGTCCTTTATTTTCGCTATGATCATCAATGGGTTGGAAGGGGGAACCGATGCGAACTGGGATCCAGGTTTCAACAAGATAAAGACGCTCGTTCCGAACCTCCACTCATTCTCTCCAAGGTCAAGCAACACGATGACCCTAGTCCAGAGAGGAGAAGCGTTGATCGGCCCATTTGGACTAGCATACGCCCTCGCTGCTGACCGTGAGAAAGGCATACCAATGAAAGATGTGATTCCGAAGGAAGGAGGAGCCTTCTACGCGAGCTGGATGCTCATACCGAAGAATGCTAAGCACTTGGAGCTTGCCTACAAGTTCGCGGACTATACTCTAGGTCCTGAATACAGCGCCGAGCACTTCAAGGTCACCTTCTTCGGATCAGTTCATCCGGAAACGTCCACTAGACTGACTGGGGAATACAAGAACCTCTACGAGTCAACTTACAAACCTGAGGCTCTAAGGAAGCTCTGGCCGACAAACTGGGACCTTTACGCCACGATGAAAGATAAGTTCCTTGAGAGATGGAGCAAAGAGATCGAAGTAGCCAAGTAGTTTGATCGGCCAAATACGTCTCATCTTTGTTGTCCAAGTATGGACCCAAGTTGCACGACGTTTTCTGATAGACGGCGAGGGAAGACGCAAATATGGCGGAGATATGTGGTGTGGAGCTGAGTTTGGAATGAGGAAGATAGAGTTCGATCTGGATGGTTCGAAGGCAATAGCCCTCATGCGTGAGAATGAGGTCCCCAAGGCGTGTGAAGCCATTTGGAATAAGCTTCCTCTAAGCGGCATGTCGATTCACGCCAAGTGGGCTGCAAGAGAATTCATGCTACACCTCAGCGGCGAAAGCAGAATAATCCTCAAACAAGAAGGGCCCGGTATGGGGATAGCAGGGCTCTCCGAGAGCGCCCCGCCACTCGGTGTTGGACGGATATCATACTTCTACAGAGCGCCAGGCGTGCTCCGTGGAGTCCAGAGAGATTACGCACCTGAGTTTCAAAGAGAGCTGTGCGAATTCGCAATATATTATGGGAATAGCGCTTCATCCATACAGGATCCTGGAAGACAACCAGACCCTTCAAAATCTGTCAGCATATGGTTTGCGACCTTCGAGGAGCCCATTCCGAGCGACTTTGTTGCCAAGGCGGATGCAATGCAATACGAAGGATTGAAGCCATTAGTGATAAGACGGCTGTAGAGGAGCAGTACTGCTGACTGTTATGTAACCACCAAGAGCGGTGGATGGAACGCAGAAAGCTACGGCTGCTTCTATTCCCGTCTACCAGTCTTCGATCAATTGAACCGCGTCGGCCGTTTCACCGCTCTTCTCTATCGCCACGGAAACGTAGGACTGTTCGAAGCAACTCAAAGAAAACGGGTCAACAGAATGCTCACGCGATTCGTCTTCCCCCCAGGCAGCCACAAATGACTGAGGCCGACGCACAGGCCCAAAACGTTTTATGCTAGCGTGGACGACATCACGGGTTCCCAGCAAAGGAATGATTGGCCATTGGGAAGAAAGATTAGGATATCTTTTCCGGACGAAAAAGTCTCATCTGTCGCCGAGCTAAACGAAGATGACGCGCCGAAGACTTCTGAGGCAGTGTGGGGCCTCCTGCCAATAAATGCAACAGCACTACACGACATCTGGTCGGGCCACATAGCATTCTTTTTCCTAGAGCTAACTCGCGTGATTGAGTACGAGAACGTCTCTCGAATCTTGGATGTAAACCCGGGGGACCTATACTACTACTACAGGGCGCCGCACTTCTTCCGCGGAGCGCCATACGGCAAGGTCGAAGCCAGCGAGATAGGCGTAGTCTACGATAGAGATTCACAGCCGTGGGGTCCTAGGGGACCCAAAGGAGTCAACATCTTCGGGAAGATCACAGAGAACATGAAAGGGCTAGCTGATGTCTGCGAACGAATGATCAGCGAAGGAAAGAAGACGATACTTGTGGAGAAAATGCGGTAAGGAGGCGAATTTGGTATGCGAAAAATAGAGTTTGATTTGGACGGTGCGAAAGCGACAGCTGTCATGCGTGACGATGCGGTGCCGAAGGCGTGCGAGGCGATTTGGAATAAGCTTCCTCTAAGCGGCATGTCGATTCACGCCAAGTGGGCTGCAAGAGAATTCATGCTACACCTCAGCGGCGAAAGCAGAATAATCCTCAAACAAGAAGGGATCAGAGACGCGAACGATATGGAAATTGAAGGGCTCGGAAGGCTTCCTCCTTTCGGAATGGGACAAATATACTACTTTTACAGAGAACCCGGTGTCCTAAGAGGAGTCCAAAGAGACTACGGACCTGAGTTCCAGAAGGAGTTGTGCGAGTTCGCAATATTCTATGGGCACAGTGCGCCATCCATACAGGATCCTGGAAGACAACCAGACCCTTCAAAATCTATCAGCATATGGTTTGCGACCTTCGAGGAGCCCATTCCGAGCGACTTTGTTGCTGAGGCAGACGCCATGCAACATGAGGGATTGAAGCCATTAATTGTAAGGCGATTGTGAGATGGTGAAATAAGAATGACACGAAAGATAATGATTAGCCTAGGTAAGGCAAAAGCCAGTGCAGAGTTGCTTGACGGCGACGCGCCTAGGACGTGCGACCTCGTGTGGAAGATGTTACCGCTTCAAGGCAAGACAGGCCACACAATCGAGAGCGGTAAGGAAGTCTTTATGATTCTGGATAGAGAACCTGAGTTGATTCCAGAAAATCAGACCATCTATGAGATACCGGGCGACATGGTCATATATTACAAGCCTACGATACCACCACCAGCCCAGCCACCGAAACCTGTCATCAGCTTCATCTACGAAAGAGACGCACAAATCAGAAGTCTCCACGGCCCCTTGCCCGTCAACTTGTTCGCCCAAATCACCGAAGGACTCAAAGAGCTCGGTGACGAAGCCGTCCGAATGAGAAGAGAAGGCTACGACAAGATGAGGATCAGCAAAGCGTAGGACACCGCTTTGCTGTTTTTCTCTTCTTCTATCTTTTTGGACTAGCTAGGTGCGCCACTTTCTCAGCTACAAACTCATACCCTTGCGGCTCCCATTGAAGATCTGAAAAGATCTATAAGCAAGAAGTAAGATGACTTTGCCGATTTGTGTGTGGCAAACTTGTCTGACCCGATCAGAACTCTTGCAGAATTTCTCGCTAAGATTCGCTTCGATGACCTACCGAAGGAGGTTGTAGAGCAAGCGAGGTATCTGATCCTAGACTCGCTCGGATGTGCGCTTGGCGGGTCAAGAACTGAGCTGGGAAGGGTGGTCGTTGAGACGGTAAAGAGTCTTGGTGGCAACCCAGAGGCCACAATAATAGGTGACGGGATTAAGACTAGCTCTGTCTTTGCAGCTCATGTTAATGCAATACTCGTGGATGCTCTGGACTTTGAAGATACATTTCATGGTCTTGGACATCCAAGCGCCACAGTCATTCCAGCAGCGCTAGCCGTTGCAGAGAAAGAACGAGCCAACGGTGAGCAGCTAATCACGGCTGTCGTGGGCGCATACGAGGTGGCTGTACGCCTAGGCTTCGCTATGAGGCCATGCACCCGCAAAGGCAAGTTTGGCTCGTTCCAGTATTGGCACACATTCGGGGCGGCCGCTGCTGCAAGCAAAATTCTCGAACTTGATGTTGATGGCATCTTGACTGCATTTGGTTACGCTGGAGCAAGCAGCCCACTACCCACTTACACAGGCGCCCGAGGTTTTCACCGCCGGCCTCTAACATGGATCAAAGACAATTTTGGTGAGATAACGGCGGCCGGAGTTCTCGGGGCTCTCCTAGCGAAGAAGAACTTCATCGCCCCGAGAGCGCCAGACTTGGATTTCTGGCAGGAGTATAAGAGCGATGAAGAGCGCTATCAGAAAGTGGTTGATGGGATCGGCGCCAACTACAAAATCCTTCTCACTGGCTTCAAGCCCTTCACAGCATGCAGATACATACACTCTGCACTAGGAGGGTTGCAGAAGGTGCTGCAAGAGAACAAACTTGTCGCAGACCAAGTCCAAAGCGTCGTTGTTCACAGCCACCATGACGTCGCAACAGACTTCGCCGTGTATGAGCCACGCAACATGGTCGACGCTGAGTTTAGCCTTCCATACACAGCCGCCATGGTTATGCTGGGCAAGAAGCCGGGACTTGGCTGGTACAGCGATGAAGCCATGAAGAACCCGGCAACTCTAGAAAACGCACGCAAAGTCCAGATAAGATACTCTGAGGAGTCAGATAGATTACTGAACCAAGAGGACTATAGGAATAGGAGAGTTCTTGCGATCGTAGAAGTCACAACTAAAGATGGAAGACACTTCCAGAAACGAGTCGAATTGACGAACGGGGATCCTGCAGATCCACTGACAAGAACTCAGCTTGTTGAGAAGTTCCAAGATCTCGCTGTCTCAGCAGCGCTCCCGATGCATAAAACCGAAGCCATCCTGAACATCGTAACCAATCTCGAATCACTAGATGACGCTTCGGAACTGGGCCAGCTTCTTTGTCCTTGACGCTGATCCGTTCGAAGCTGCGTCTGCATCAACAGTTCGAGGATAAGAACCCTAGCGGAGATCCCTTTCTCACAGAAAAGACAGAGTTCATCAGTATTCACATCCGAGAAGGTGGAAACAGGATCAGAGAGGAGTGGGAAAATCTAAATCCTGAGTGCTTTCACATCCGCCAACGAGCGATTAACATGGCGGCGAGCGGCAGATCTTCCATCCTTGTCCTCTCACTGCTTCTCTTGGCTCATGCCATCGAACACACGTACGGAGCGATAATGCCAGTTCTCTTCCCTCTCATCATGGACGAATTCTCACTCAACTATGCCCAGATTGGCTTGCTGGCCGCGAGTTACATGATCACGCTGAGTTTCCTACAACTGTTTGCCGGGCTACTGACTAGGTATATCGTGAGAAAAATTCTAATTGGAGCCGGACTGATCTGGGTGGGATTAACGACTTTTGCCACTGGTTTCGCTCGCGGCTTTCAAGAACTAGTGGGCATAAGAGCCCTTTCAGGAGCTGGAGCTAGCATGTATCATCCTCTGAGCGGATCGTTTCTCGCCGACCGGTTTGGAAGATCGTCTAGAGGTCGCATGATGGGCCTTCACCTAGGAGCAGGCAATGTGGGATCAACAGTCGCACCTGTTCTTGCAGGCTGCATTGTGCTTACATTGGGATGGCGGGCAACATTGTACGTTTTTGCGGTTCCTGGTTTGCTAGCTGGCATCGCGTTTTGGTTGCTTGTAAGGGAAGGCACGCATGTCGATACCAAGATGGTTTCTGTACGCACCAGTCTTTTCAAAGTTCTGAAAAAGCGAGAGACGCTGGTCCTCATTTTTGTTGAGACATTGCTTTCCTTTCGGTCCTCTGGTGTCGGCACGTTCCTTCCTGCGTATCTTACGCGAAGTCTAGGTTTCGAAGTCTCGGTGGCTGCAGCTTTCTTTTCAGCAATGTATGCTGGAAGCATACCAGGGCCTCTTGCACTTGGTTACTTATCGGATCATTTGGGAAGGAAAAAGGTGGTGTTCTGCGCGAATATTGTGTCCGCCTTGGCCATTTGGCTGTTGATTGTTGGCGCATCTCCAAGTTTGATTCTTCTCAATTTGCTTGTACTTGGAATCGCTGCGTACTCAGTGCCCGCCATCATCCAAGCATTTCTTGGAGACGTTACTGATCCTGTGTTGCGAGATGCGGCCTATAGTGCTTTCTTCGCTATCAGTATGACTTTTGGGTACGGTCTCGCACCTGCAGTGATTGGCCTCGTTATAGATAGGTTTGGTTTTCTGAGCACGTTTGGATTTCTTGGGTTCATCTCCATATTGGCTGCGTTGCTCGTCTTATCTGTCAACGAAGGCTTATCCTAGGTTGAGGAACTGCGATTAGAATATTTTTTGGATTTGTATTTTCTTGACCGCGTATTGTTTGTGAACTTGACTTCTTTCTGGTGTTCACCTGGCCTAGACTAGACCCATGATCACAATTACCTTCTGTCACTCACTCCAGATTCAAAAGCTTCGCCGGATTTACCTTTGTCATCGCGTCTATCTCTCTCTGGCTAATTCCTAAGTGCAGCATCGTCGTGATGAACATTCGAAATCCCTCAATAGGTATGGGGTTGACTGGCTGGCCCATGTCGCTGGACATTACACACCTATCTGCGCCAACAGCCTTTATTGCCTCGACTATTCTCCTAGGATCCAGACGCTGCCTTAGGTGCGTGCAAGGCGTAAATGAATGCTCAATAAAGGCACCCATGTCGGCCAGCTTCTTCTGCTCTTCGACCGAGGCTGAAACAATATCTAGGTCGGCGTGTGTGACTAATATCTTCCTGACGCCTGTCTTCTTGGCTTCAGAGACTATGCATTCTCGCTCTGGTGCAGTTAAGTGTCCTGTCGCCAAGATCGCGTCATGGGCAGCCACCATCTCGAAGATGGTCCTCAGTCCTAGGACCGGCGCTCCATCAGGCTGAAATATTGAAATCCCTTCAACATCTGGCAGTTTCAACTTGCTCCACGGATAGGTCCGACCGAACATTTTGATATGTGTCTTCGCGTCGACTGTCGGCATCTCAACCCTTTTTGCGCCAAAATTGAGGCCGGCGAATACCGCTTCCGGATTGATTCCGCCCACTGCATGGTTCAGGATTACGGACCCAAAAACCTCAATGCCATCGATCTGCTTCCGTATCGAGTAAACGCGATCAGCATTGGTCGTAAAATGAGACTTCAGCAGGACACCCCGCATCCCAACCTCTTTCGCCTGTCGAACCACATCTATCTCATCGAGGGGTCTTGGAAAAAGATCCGGACCTGCATGAATATGCAAGTCTATCGTTCCCTCAAGAAGCTCGTAGGGTTTCATCATTCTTCGGCCACCCGTAGGAGATCGTTCTCTACCTGACGAGATGATTTCGGCGTGATCGTCTTAAGGCTTCAGGTCATACCTTACTCGGCAGAGTTGTTGTGTGTGCGAAAGCATTAAAAGGATATCGCCCTAATTGTGAGGGCACGGTGACAATGAGTTGAGTTGGCTTCTATTGGATGATAGGGCTGTTACGCGGATGCAGGCGATTATTCTGGTGGTGGTTGTGGTAGTTGCTGCTATCGGCGGCGGCTACTATTACTACGAGATGACGAAACCTAAGCCTCCGGTGGAAATGGCCGTCTATGCGGCTATTGGAGAAAGGGTCATGCTCGAGCAGATCGTGGCGCCGGTCTTCTTGGAGAAGTATAACTGCAAGCTTCTCATAGCAGAATTTCTTTCTGCCGAGGTCCTCGCGAAGGCCACAGCTGAAAAAGACAACCCTAGCGCGTCAGTTATGCAGTTAGACGAAGGACCGTATAAGCAGGCGAAGGCTCTAGGCCTATGCCAGAAGGTGACAGAGAAAGAAGTACCGAACTTGGCCAAGATACCTAAGAAATTCTTGGATCCGGATCAAATGGGCGTACCCATCACTCTTAGTCTGTTCGGCCTTTGGTATGATTATAAGACATTCAACGAGAAGGGTTGGGCTGCTCCGTCCTCGTGGTATGATCTTTGGGATCCGAAGTTCAAGGGGAGGGTGGTCCT
>CAYQCQ010000015.1:0-17568 GCA_964416035.1 uncultured Candidatus Bathyarchaeia archaeon | reverse complement strand
AGCTCTTCCCACGGCCCATCCAATGATCAGGACTATGACCGCTCCAAGAGCCGCCGGAGTCAGATCAACAAGTCTCAGCAATAATCCACTGAGATATTCTTCCACACCATATATTGACAGTTTAGATCACACTCTATATAGTTCGTCTTTTATCGATATGATAGTACGCGCGCTTATATATTAGTGTTGCTGTTAATAGTTACAGATAGACACTTCAGAATTGAATGAAAGTGAGCAGCTTAGACCGCCAGCACGCAAACGCTGGCCTTATGCTGCGAGCCGCAGAGGAGTGATATTAGGATGTCCACAAGGACAGTGGAGATTCAAGGAGAAGACATAGTCAGGTTTGCCGGTGTATTGTCTTCAATGACCCGATTCAGAATAATAAAGATCGTTTCCGGTGAGAAGATGGACATATCAACAATAGCCAAAAGGCTGCAGATCAGCGAAGCTCAGGTCAGCGATGAAATCACTCTCCTTGAACGACTTGGAATAATCAAAGCAACGTACGAAAGAGGAAAAAGGGGTGTCCGACGAGTCTGCGAGCTAAGCATTGGAAAGATCATAATCAGTCTCATGTGACAGTCCTACGGTGGCTCATCGTCAGTGGGGCGAGAAAAGAGTCCTTGGTGAGACGGCAAACAATCAGGAAAGGATAGCGCGCTAAAGGAATAGAAGCACAGTCTTGTTCACCTGCAACTGAACGCACATTGCTACGATGCGGTATGTGCACTGGCCGATGTGCCTATTTCCTCGGTGTTCTAGTCACATCGATCTCGTCAACGCTATGTATGACTGCCCCAAGCTGCTCCAACCGTTTTCGAACCAACTCGATGTTGATGTCAGGTCCCTCAATAACGACCTTTACACTCTCTGTGCTTTGGTCGATTTCAGCCAAAGTGATGTTCACATGATCTATGCCACTCGTTGCGGCGAGTTTCCTTGCCAAGTCGTGGAGCGGGGGCTCACGCGGTTTCAGCACATCCAGAACGACTTTTCTTATGCTTGTGATTTGGTGCTTTTCATCGTGCATCCGCAGTTTCCTCCGTGAGAGACTTCGGGCTACTTCAATATTAATTGCTCTGGATCAAAAGAGCCCCAACAAGAGTGAGACAATTAAAGTCAAGACACCAGCTCCGACTGTTCTTATTCCGGACATGACAAGATTCTCGCGACAGATTTTCCCCAAGTATATTCCCAACAGAAAAAGCATCACTAATACGATTGAGACTGACGCTATGACAGCAGTCGTGGCATCGACAATTCTGTACACTGCCAATAAGAATGGGAGCATCGAAAGGCATGCAGCGAACGTCGGAGATGCTGCATCAATCAATGCAGTCCAAAAAATGGCTACTCTCATCGCCCTAGCATGAATTGAACGATCTAGATTGTGAAGCATCGCTCGGGATAGATGTCTCAGTGTGCGTTCCCTCTCCGCCCTTTCTGTCATATATGCTCCACAGAAGCCTGAGATTGCCATGGCGACACTTGCGCCCAGACCAGCCCCCAGAATCAGCCTTGGATTCACCATTCTGCTAGCTGTGGCACCCATGATTATTCCAAGTGCAGTCATCGCCCCGTCAAATGAGTTCATCACGAAGTAGCGTCTGGAAATAGAAACAGCTCCAGATATCTGCAATAGCTCTCGAAGTTCTCTTATGGATTTCAACTTCCATTACCACTGATCAGCCGGCAATGTGACTCTTGTGTCAGCCAATATGAAGCGCACCATCTTGTTTCCCTAAAGCACCCTAAAGCACGAAAACAGCTGCAGAAATTACAGTTGTCCATAGACCATTCTTGTCACCAGCTGCAGACTGCGTTATGTTTGTTGTCTTGATGAATAACTTGGTAGTCTTGAAAAGCTGTTTTCTTTCGTCCCAAGCTTTTTCGGGATCAAAAGGGATTCCCATGGCTGTAGCTAGCATTGTCGCGGCCAGATCTTCTGCATAGTCTCCCGCTGCCTCATCTGTTTGTCCGCAGGAGTGATGCTCCGATAGGTATCCGTAGTCGACCCTCCTTGACGGAATCGCAACTCCAATCGATGCTGCTATCAACCTGTGTGGCTCCTTCGTTGAATTCTTCGACAGGACAACGAAAGTAACTTGTCCCGGCTTAACCATCTTCGAGCCTCTTTCTCTTGAGACAAGCCTACAGCCTGGAGGTATGATGCTCGAAACATTCACTATGTTACAGTACTGTATTCCCGCATTCCGCAGCGCCAACTCAAACGACTGCAAACGCTCCTTGTGCTTCCCAACGCCCTTGGTAAGAAAGAAGTATCTTGGAATCATTTGTGAAGATCAGTTGACCTTCGACTTATTAGTCTTTGGTTGAGCGAGAAAAAATATTGTGGGGCTTCATATTTTCGGAACGTTTAAATATGATTGGGGCGTATATTATATTATGACCAGGCGCTTCGGGATTACAGTGGCCTCTGGTGACGCAGACGTTACGGAATTCCTTGGACGATCAACGAGAGAAAGACTCGCGCGTCTCGTTGTAGAGGAATGTAGGCGGATCGCGGAGGCGGAAAGGACCCGATCGCCGAAGAGAAGAGGTCGAACGGGTTTCATCATGTTGGCTGCACGAAAACTTGGCGTTACTCCCCTGACTATTGAGGTATGGATGCGGGGAGACTGCCAGGCAAGCAATGAAGTTGCAAGGCGCCTGGTCGATGTGGCAATGGGACTCAACAAGAAAGAAGCGCAGAGGATTGTTAGGGAAGGCCTGCTTGAGCACCAACTGCGATTCAGGCAGTGGATGGCGCAATTCTAGGCCTGCGCCATAGCCCTGAGGACATAGGTAATGTGAACCAGCGTTCCGGTGAAATATATTCTCCGACAGCATACTACGGAGATCAGTCCGCCGCTGATAAGGAAGTCTTCGCTAACAGGCTGGTTGAGTTTCCAGTGTTGGATTTGAATGATGAGAGAGATTTGAGGGTGAAGACTCGTGGTTAGAGATAGAAGACTCATGGTTAGAGATAGATTTCATTCTGTCGGCTATTGCTCCGAATGTGGATCAGATGAAATCATCGAGGACTATGGTCTTGGAGAGCTGGTGTGCAAGGAGTGTGGGCTGGTCCTGAGGGAGTATGCCTTGGACCGCAGGCCCGAGTGGAGGGCTTTCACGAAGGAAGAGAGAACTCAGCGAACAAGAGTAGGGGCCCCAATATCGTACGCAACCTACGACAAAGGATTGTCCACAAGAATAACACGCATTAACCAAGATGCTTCTGGCAGGTCTCTGCCGCTCTCTACCCGACTTCACATGCTAAGACTTCAACGGTGGCACCGCAGGACTAGCACCGGATCCTCGGTTGAGCGCAATTTGATAAGAGCTATGGCTGAGCTTGACAGGCTGACGGACAAGCTTCACATTCCGAAGTCAATCAAGGAAGAGGCGGCATTAATCTACAGGAGAGCCTTGCGCAAGAGGCTGGTTAGGGGGAGGTCTATAGCTGCAATAGCGGCCGCCGCGCTTTACGCAGCGTGCAGGTTCACTGCAACGCCACGCACGCTGAGAGAGATATCTTCAGCGACAAGAGTACGCAAGAAGGATGTTGCGAGATGCTACAGACTTCTCCTACGCAAACTAGATATGAAGATGTCCGCTCAAGACCCGATACGATATCTCTCCAAGATCGTCGAAGGAATAGGAGTGTCACCCAAAACTGAGAGAAGAGCCATCAAGATCCTCACGAAAGCAAAGGAAAAAGGAATCATCACAGGGAAGCATCCGCTGGGTGTGGCTGCGGCGGCTATGTATATCGCAGGTATGCTTGAGGGAGAGACAGTAACCCAAAAGGAAATCGCAGACACTGCAAACATGACAGAGATGACCGTGAGAAACCGTTGCAAAGGTCTCAAACAGGCTCTTGACTTGAAGATCTAGCAGTCGACGACTCCCACTTTTCTTAACCGTTGCAGAGATGCACCAAACAGTCTTTCTCAACCACGCAAGCGCAAGGAAGAGAAAAAAAGCGCTGAACCTCTTTCAGATTCGCTCACGCAGTTGCGATTCTTGGAAGAGTGAGGATTCCTCTCGACATCAGATTGCGCCCAGAGTTGACTTAAGTCGCTGATCCGAACTCATACTTCAACAGAATCGGAATTAGAGCAATTAGCAACAAGAACGCTCTACTGATGGAGGATGTGTATACGGAGATGGCGCGTCTCGAACGTAGCCTCTCGATCAGATAGACGGGGGATCTGAATTAGTTGAGTCAGAAACGGAATGGCCGCCAGCATACCAATGTGCCCACTGCTAGCACCAAGCATTAAGGCAAACGCCACAAGAAAGGGACCAGCAGTCAGAGACAACATCACTTGACTTGCAAGGCCGTCTTTGATGACTAGTCGGAGACCGGTCGAAATTCTTTCTTCTTCAGTGTTGCCCATAGCGTCCACCTATAGCGCCAAAAGAAAATTCCGGTTCGTCATTTCAAATGCGTTAGCTGATGATTGATCTAGTGGAGCAGGGAAGGCGACGGATGAAGTCAGGTACTGCATGGGTCTGTTCCTTATGCTCATTGCCCAGCAATGCGCTCGTAGAAGTCGACAACATGATGAATCTTCTCTTCGATGGTAAGGTTCTGTCTGTGTCTCTCAACATTTGACTGGAGTTCGGAGAGATCTGCATTCGCCATGAGTTTTGCCAATTCATCAACGTTCCTTCCAACGATGCCAACTCGGTTTCTCTCTATGAACCGCCTTATCTCGCGATGGGGAAAAGCCAAAACAGGAAGGCCACATGCAACATATTCGATCACTTTGTTAGGAAGAGCCATTTCAAGATGCCTCTTGTTGCCAACCATGTTCAAGCCTGCCCACCCGTAGTCGTATTGAGTCAACTTCTCAAGAAGTCTTCGTCTGTCCATGTGTCTGTGATAGTGTATGAAGCGGTTTCTTGCAGCCAACTTCTTGTACGCCTTGTTGCTTGACGTAATCAAGTCCGTAGTAGGGTGTATGTGAATGTGCCATCTGTGGCCTGCTATCTCCTTGAAAACATCTACAAGGTAGTAGTGACTTCTGTTAAGTAGTGATGTGATGCAGCCGACATATGCGATGTGGATCTCGCCATCCTTCTTCGAAAACTTTGATCTGACAGATCTCGGCAAATAGTTTCTTGATATATAGTTGGCAAAGACCAGATCATTGCGGCAGTCAACCATGTATTGCCGTTGGATGTAATCACGTATTCCTCCAGTTGCATATATTCGGGCATAACTTCTCTCGTTTGCTACTTTCTCCTCTCGCATATAGCGCCTCAAGGATTTCTGCGTGTCATTGCTGAAGAAGCCCGAGTCGTGAACTGAAAGGACTTCATGCGTATCATGGATGACGGGAGCACCGCCTGACCTTTTGAGGGCAGCAATTGTCATGTAGTCTGGAGCGTTGTGGCTGTGGATTATGTCTGGCTGCGTAGAGTTGACTGCGTTTGAGATGAGGTTTGCAAGGCTCCCTCCATTTTTTCTCACAACCTGGTCAAAATACTCTTCGCCGTATCCATAAAGCGTCTCTAGACTCTGTCCTGCATGAGCCAGAGATATCGAGATACGTGTGCCCAGAACGTTCTTGAGCCCCTTTGCATAGTTGAGCGTACGTATGCAAGGCTGGGGTTGCAGGAATAGTAATCTTAATCCATGACCATTGGTACTAGCGTTCTCTCTATTTCTCAAGGCTCCGCCCTCAGGCAGTGTTTGTGACGCGCGTTCTGTGAGATTGATTCAAATCGCACATATTGGCGAAGATCACTTGGTGTTCTTGAAGACTTGCGCGTTCTTGGAATATTAGTGCACAATCATATTTAAGTTTGAAACCACATGGCTTTATTACGATAAGAATTGCGTTTGCTGTTTCTACGCCCACAACCAGCCATAAGAAGTCTGAAGTATGTTCTAGCTTTCGAAAGCACTGAGGCACGGGTGGAAGCTTATCACGGCTATATGGCCAAGACGTTGACTGAACTTTATGGCTATGGAGACGAACACTTCAGGAAATTCATAAGGCTGAAACAAGGAGTCTTGAAGGAAGATCTCAAGCAAACAGTGGAAGATCTCTCTATTGAGTTGATTCACAGTCAGAATGCTCCGGACATTCTAACAAGGGCGGCGGTGGAGGCGATAGACGAAATTCCAATTATCCACGAGAATCAAGACACGATCTCCTTACGCCGAACACCTTACACCCCTGAGAGTAATTTTGAGAAAGAACTAGCTGACGAGAAAATCGCCAACGAGAACTGTAACGCGAGAATCCATGTTAGTCAGGGGCTGCTAGATTATGTGCAGGGAAAGTACGGTTCAAAGAATGACATTGTCTTTCCCAACTATGTCTCAAGAGAGCTGGTGCCAAGTTGCTTCAAAAGAAAACTGTCCGAAATCGACGGGTTGATTCACATAGTATACGAGGGCACCTTGTCAAGCCATCCTGGAGATCACTATGATCTTAAGAGCGTGTTTGTTGACTTGACTCGCCACGGCTACCATGTTCATATCTATGATTCGCATCTGAACGAAGACTACAGGAAACTTGGTCAGGCACATGCCGCAATACACTACCATGGACACATGTCGCCCAAAGAGCTTCCATACAAACTGACTCAATACGACTACGGGTGGGCAGGCTTCAATGCTGAAAGAAACAAGGAACACTTGGATGTAGCTTTACCAAACAAGCTATTTGAGTATTTGGCCTCAGGCCTCCCTGTGCTCTCGTTCCCACACAAGGCTCAGAAGGAGTTTATCGAAACAAATCGTGTAGGTCTCGTCTTCCGAGATCTTGATCAGCTTGACGAAGAGATCGGAGACAGACAGGCCATGGACCAGCTGAGACGGCAAGTAATAGCGAGGAGATACGATTTCACTATGGAAGCCAACATTGGAAGAGTACTCACATTGTATCAAGAGCTGCTCAGGTAAACACGCTCACCCGAAAGACTGCAATATCGTAACTACAACAACTGAAGAAACGGAAGTTTCAGGTCGGTCGGAAAGGGTATTCGCACCTTATGAGGTGCGAGTTCCCGCGGGCCCGCCACAGTTATTATCTCGGTCCTTTTCCTTCACTTTTTTGCTGGCACGAGTTCTTACCGTTGGGTGTAGGAAAATGGTTAGGATTCGAAAAGAACGGCCACAGGACCTGAATGCAATTCGGGAGTAAACATAAGGGCCTTCGGTCGAACCTCGGAGGCCGACATCGTTGACAAGTTGCGACAGAGCCGCAATGATGTCCTGTCTTTAGTGGCCGTGAAAAAGAATGAAGTTATTGGCCACATTCTCTTCAGTCCCGCCATAGTTGAGAACAAAGATAGAACGATCGCGAGGAATGGGCCTGGCGCCGATGGCAGTACTGCCCGGGTATCAACTGCAAGGAATCGGCTCGAGACTGATCCAAACTGGTGTCGCAAGACTGAGGAGCAGGCGATGCCCGTTTGTCATCGTCTTGGGCCACCCTCAATACTACCCTCGATTTGGTTTTGAGCCTGCGAGTCATTATGGGATCAGAAGTGAATGGCAAGTGTCGAATGAGGCGTTCATGATACTGGTGCTCAACGAGTCGGAGATGCGAGGTATCTCTGGGGTCGCCAGGTATCGGCCAGAATTCGCAGGGGCAGTGTAGGTCATCGAACCAAAAGGATCGACCGACCGCCGAAGCCCTCGCTGTCCTCCAACTGTGCGGATCCCGCCCAGTCCACCATCATAGGGTCGGATCAAATATCCATCAGAGAATCGCTTGGATATTTGAAGGGTCTATTGCCACCGATTCATCTTGAGAAGACAATATGGATGAATGTGAGGTCTTTCCATGCCACTCGTGGCCCGGAGCTTTTGACCGCTAAGGCAAGTGGACATATCCTCTTCCTCGGTGGAAGAGATCAGTGACGTATACTGTCCGTTCCTCAACTGCATACACCACTCGATAGTCTCCGATTCTGAGCCGGAAGAGGTCTTCTCTTCCTTTTGTTCCCTTCAATCTGACGATGTCAGCGCCTACTCTTGATTCATAGGGATTGGTCTCCAAGACGTGCAGTCCTCCGATGACTCTTGACCGCTCTTTAGGATTCATCCTTGAAAGAGTCTTGGCAATTGCGCGATGAAGCTTCACTTGATAACGCATTAGATCTCGTCCAAAGAAAGGAAAGCCGCTTTGTCCTTAAGGCGTTCATACTGATTCTCCATGAACCCCTCGTATTCCGCCAGAGACATTAGTCGCCTCAATATTTGGTCGTAGGTCTCTCCCTTCTTTCCGAAAGATCTCAGACGTTCTCTTGTCTCTTTCTCCACCAAGATGGTGGTAGCCACTCATTATCACCACTATATGCGTAGCCATATGTAGCTTATTGGTGCTTATAATAACTGCGATCTTCCCTTTCTTAGGTTCGATTCCGTATCAGATCATTCGATGGAAAGAGGTCTTCGAGTTCAAATGATCGTCGATGCGAACTCTCAAACTATGGAGCCGATTCCGGCATCAAAAAAGCAGTAGACCCAGCACGGTGCTTTCTCCAGAATACCTCGAAAGTGCATGTAGGGTATTCGCGCCTTACTAGGTTCGAGTCCCCGCGAGTCCGCCATGCTAGTGATTGCGAACACTCTTCTTCCCCGAGAACCAGAGAATCATGTCCGAATCCCTCAACATGAGGCCGGTTCGAGATGTAACCGCATCTTTGCTTCGACTCTGATTGTATGTACAAAGCTAGCACACAACTGCATAAAGGTCAGTGTTATTAGCTTACTTTAGAGGGTGAGAGCCTTCTTATCGCAAATGGCCCTGGCACTCAAGTGCTACTATTGCGGAGATTTCCTAGATGAAAAGGATGTCTGCATATGCGACTCAGTAGCTAGACATTGCAGGCGTTGCCACGTTATCCTACGTGAACGTGGAATGCTCAACGTGACGTGAACGGCTCACTGAGAGAATTTCGCTAGGTCCGTAAGTGCAGAAGTATTTCTCAAGGACTTTCTCTTTGGGGCGGGGCCGACGCTACAAGAGCAGGACTTCGCAGGTTTCGAAGGTGGGGATCTCCAGTAACTACCTTTTCGTTTCTGTTTCGTATCGTCGAGAGCAAAAAATGAAGTCAGCTGAGCCCCAGGCCTGTCCTGGGTTTTCGCAGGCCTGGCACATCACCTCTATCCTGTGCGACAAGCAGTTCTAGGGAGAACAAAAGATCAGTTAAGTTGGCGCGAAGGACATAGAACCCAGTAGCTTTGGGGGACTTGAATGAGAGTTTTCTCTGGCATTGAAGGAGGAGCCACAAGGACTGTATGCGTCATAGGAGATGAGGCTGGAAGACTGTTAGGAGTGGGCCATGGCGGTCCCTCCAACTATCTTACAGTGGGCATAGAAACTGTGAAGAAATCCCTCAGCAAAGCGGTGGACAGCGCCCTCAAAGCAGGTGGCCTTCATCGATCTCCAGAAGCGACATACGCTGGCCTTGCTGGACGGGGCTTGTTCCCTCAACCATCAGCCGTCGAGAAAGCGTTAAGGGAGGCCACTAGATCCAGAAAGGTCTTCATCAGTAACGATGCTTGTGTCGCGCTCTATGGAGCATTCGCAGGAGGTCCCGGGATGATATTGGTGTCAGGGACTGGGTCAATTGCCATGGGACGTGATACACACGGAAAGCTTGCCAGAGTTGGTGGCTGGGGGCACATCCTTGGGGATGAGGGAAGTGGATTCCGTCTTGGCCTTGAAGGCATGCGCGCGGTGACGAGGGCCCACGATGGTTTGCTGCCGCCGACTGAGTTGACTGAGAGGGCCCTCAGCTTCTTTGGCATAGAACGAGCTGAAGAGCTGGTAAAGGTTTTCTATTTGAGAGGCGTCGGAAAAGAGCGATTGGCTACCTTCTCAAAAGAAGTGCTAGACACGGCCGTCAGAGGGGATGGGGTAGCGGTCGAGATTGTTGCTTCGGAATGTAAAGCCTTGAAGCAGATGGTGAAGATTCTGAGAGCGAAGCTCTTCCTTGACAGGCCGAAGCTTGCGTTGTTCGGAGGCGTTCTTGAGGGTTCTCAGTGGTTTAAGAAGGGGTTCATCGAGGAGCTAGGCGATGAGGCTGAAGTAGTCAAGCCTATGTTTAGTCCTGTCACGGGCGCTTATATGCTCGCCCTAAGTTCCTCTTCGGTTGAATTGAATCCAGAAATCGTCGAAAATATCCGGGAGTCTGAAAAGGTGCTGCTTCGAGAGAGTCTCCGGTAGGATCGTTGCAGCAAGCTCTCTTGTATATTTCCTATAGCTCTTTCTGGATGTCGTCGATTCTGATTTCCTTCTCCTTCCGACTCTGCATATCTTTAAGCTTAACAAATCCTCTCTCCAATTCCTTTCGTCCAACAATAACTACATACGGTATTCTCATGGAGTTTGCATACTCTAGCTGCTTTTCGAGACTTCTCTCCTTCAGATCGAAGTCAGTCGGTACCCCGGCGTGCCTCAACTTCGCGACAACCTCCCAAGCTCCGGAGAGAACATCTGTGGTGGCGGATGCAACGAATACTCTCGGTGTTTCATGTAGCTTCGGATAGAGCGAGGATCTTTCCAGAGAAATCATGAGCCGCTCTATCCCGCCAGCCACGCCAGTCGCCGGGATATCTCGCTTACCATAGATAGCGCACAACTTGTCATACCTCCCTCCCCCCAAGATCGATCCTATGTCTTCGCCCCCTTTGTCATATGCTTCGAACACAATCCCGTCATAGTACCCAATGCCCCGGACGACGCTTAGATCGTATATGCATCCGTCACTCCTGCCAAACGATTTGAGAACATCTGCCAGCCTGACTAGCTCGTTTCGTGCCGTCTCTACATTCGTGTCCTCACCAGACAGCCTTGGAAGTTCAGAGAGAACATTCTCAGGAGGTCCTTTAAGTGAGCAAAGCTCCTTTACCGCTTCAATCTGTTCTCCGGACAGGCCACTCTTCTCGAACTCCCCTGTGACCTTTGTCGGAGGCAATTTTGATAGTTTGTCTATCGCGATCAGTGCTCCGTCAATTTGCGCTCTGTTTTTCACACCGATCTTCTGAAGAAACGCTTCTACAAGCCTCCTATTGCTGATTCGAACCTCATACTCCCTTAGTCCAACGCTCTCTAACGCGTCCATGCCAACACAGATCGCTTCAGCATCGGCCAAGGGATCCGTGGTCCCGAATATCTCTGCGTCCCATTGGCGAAAGTGTCTGTATCTGGCGAATTGAGGTTCGTCGTACCGCCAAGAATCGGCGATCGCACACAACTTAATGGGCTCAGGAAGATCGAGCCTGTTTGCGACCATCCTTGCCATTCCAACGGTGAGATCGAACCTCAACCCCAAGTTCCTACCCGCCTTGTCAGCGAACCAATAGATCTCCTCCCTGATCTGCGGGCCCGACTTTGCCTCGAGAGTCTCCAGATGCTCAATCGGTGTTGGCTCCATCATCTTGAATCCGTAGCGCTGAAGCACTTCGGATATCTTGCCTTCAACCCAGACTCGCTTCGCTATTTCTTTGGGTTCAATATCCCTCATTCCTCTTGGCGTAGAGAACTGTTGTGACAAGGATGCCGCCTCTCCTATCAGTATGGCGTTACTCTGACACCTGAGGATAAGGTGGCATGCTGAGTTTAACTATGTTTCCCAAGAGTCCCCATCGGGCCCCGACCTAGCAAGGATCAAAGATGCAGTCGCTCGAAACAGGTTTATCCATAAAACATGCTACGAGTAAGCGAGTTGTTGAGCAATGCCGAGAGGAGTTGCCTTAGATTGGCTGAAAGAGAATGAGGCAAGAGTCATTGCGATTAGCGATAGGATCTGGGAGCTGGCTGAGGTGGGCTTGCAGGAATACGAGTCGTCGAAACTCCTCACTAATGAATTGCGTAAAGAAGGGTTTAAGGTTGATCTTGGAGTTGGGGGCATGCCCACCGCCTTCGTCGCGTCCTATGGGTCAGGAAGACCTGTGATAGGGATACTGGCTGAGTACGATGCGTTACCAGGAGTGTCCCAGAAGGCACAGCCGACACGGGAGCCGTTGAAGAAGGGTGCGCCTGGGCACGGTTGTGGCCATAATCTTTTCGGTGCGGGAAGCACAGGCGCGGCTTTGGCGATTCGTGAAGCAATGGGAAGAAAGAGTCTAAGAGGCACGGTGAAGCTGTTCGGTTGCCCTGCCGAGGAGACTCTAGTAGGCAAAGTCTTCATGGTGAGGGATGGTTTGTTTGCGGGCGTCGATGTCGCTCTATCATGGCATCCATCAAGCTACAACTCGGCGTGGATTTCATCTTCGAACGCGTTGAACTCTGTCAAGTTCAACTTTCACGGGCTGACATCGCATGCGGCCGCCGACCCTGAGAGAGGCAAGTCAGCGCTGGACGCCGTCGAACTCATGAATATAGGAGCTAACTATCTTCGCGAGCACATCAGCGAGAAGGCCCGCCTGCACTATGTCATTCCTCACGGAGGAGGAGAACCGAATGTTGTGCCAGACTACGCTCAAGTCTGGTACTATGTCAGAGCGCCGAAGCGAGATGAAGTTGAACAGATCTATGGTCGCGTTGTGAACATTGCGAAGGGAGCCTGCCTGATGACGGATACCACGATGGATCTTGAGTTTCTTGTTGGGTGCTATGAGATGCTTCCGAATAGGGCTCTCAGCAATTTGATGCTCAGGAACATGAGAGAGATTGGCCCTCCCCAATGGTCTGAAGAGGATTTGAACTTCGCGAAGAAACTGGCTGGGTCAATGACGCCTGAAGAAAGAAGGAACGCCATATTGAAGTCCAAGATGCCAAAGAAGGAGGAGAAGATGGAGAAGCTTCTCGACGACGGGATAGACGATCCCGAAGACGAAAAGGAAGTCATGGCAGGCTCAACAGACGTAGGCGATGTTAGCTGGGTCACTCCTACAGCTAACCTCGTGACGGCGACATGTGTGCTAGGAATGCCGGGTCACTCTTGGCAGGAGGCCGCCACTTCGGGAATGAGCATAGGTCATAAGGGCATGATTCTCGCAGCCAAGACCCTTGCTCTGACAGGGATCGACCTCCTCACGAAGTCTGAGGAGCTGAATAAGGTTAGAGAGGAGTTTGAGGCAAAGACGAAAGGGTTCACATACAGGAGTCCTGTTCCTCCTGGCCAGACGCCTCCGCTGAATCAGTTGGCACACTAGGAAAACTTACTCATAACGATGATCTCAAAGAGCGTCGGGTTAGGAGTAGAAACCCGATTTCAGGTGTCATTTCAGAGATAGTTGTCCTAACGTGTAGTATACGATGTCTGTCCTTCTGTCTATGACAGCTAGGAGAAGCTCTTTCTTCTCAGCGACGGCCATTTTAACGAGCTTCTGCAACCTTTCAATGCTTGCCTCACGCCCCTCATAGACGATTGATACTAGCCTTCTCACCGCGCCCTTCCCGTATATCTCGAAGTCAAAGGCTTCTTCTTCCCTGACTATGTATCCCCTGTCGCGAAGGTCGCGATAAACGAGATACTTCATCCAAACCTCGGGCTTACCTTGGGAGAGCTTTCTGACGAGATCGGCGAACTTGATTTCGTCACCTGTCGTCGAGTTGAGAACTATGGTTCTCTTCTTGTCCGCAAGATAGATCGCCTCCAGCACTGAGAAATAGATTCTCTTTCCTCTCAGTGTGCCGAACCCTCTCTCGCGAAGCTCTGAAGGCGTATCCGAAAGGGGAACCGACACTCTATTGTTAGCCAGATATGCCTGAACAGCTTCGGGCTTGACGGTTTCCATTTAAATCAGCCTGAGAAGGTGCATAAGAACCCTAAAATCTTTGGTGTAGAGGAGAAATCGATGGCGAAATGTGTCTTAGACGTTCGCCTTGAGCGATATCCGATGAGAGCGAGGAAAGTTGCGAGAGGCATCGTTGAAACCGTCACTCAAGATCATGTGTGAGGTGTGACAGAATTGTTGAAAACCATCGAGTTGAGAGAAGGAGCGGTCGTGACGATCGATCAGACGAAGCTTCCTAGTCGGCGCGTGCATATCAGATTGAGAAGCTGTGAAAAGATCTGCCGAGCGATTAGAGAAATGAAGATCAGAGGAGCGCCTTTGATAGGTGCTGCGGCGGGATACGGACTGGCCCTCACTGCACTTCGAACTAGATCCAAGACTGCAGCGACGATGATCAATGAGTTGGAACGGTCAGCCAACATGCTTATTGAGACGAGGCCGACGGGAGCAAACCTGAGATGGGCTGTTCAGAGGATTATGAAAAAGGCGCGCATGTTCGAAAATGTCAAGGATCTAAGAGCCTTTGTTCTGAGCGAAGCTGACGAGATTTGCGATGAGGATATTCAGTCAAATGTTCGCATGGGAAAGAACGGAGCTGCCCTAATTGAAGATGGTGACACTATTCTTACACATTGCAATGCTGGAGCACTGGCGACCGCGGGCTATGGAACTGCGCTTGGAGTAGTTCGAGCGGCGATTGAAGAGGGAAAGAAAGTCAAAGTGGTCGCTACAGAGACCCGCCCTATTCTTCAAGGTGCCAGACTAACCGCTTACGAGCTTGCTTCAGAGCACATACCTGTCACATTGATCACAGACAGTATGGTTGGATATGTATTCCAACATAGGATCGTCAACAAGGTGATCGTAGGAGCTGACAGAGTGCTAAGCCTAGGCCATGTCGTCAATAAAATAGGAACCTATACGATCTCTTTAGCGGCCAAGGAGCACGGCGTACCCTTCTACGTGGCTGCTCCTCTATCAACATTTGACTTCACAGGATCGGTCGAGTCTATCGTCATAGAACATAGAAGAGAAGAAGAAGTTCTCTTCTTTGGCGGAAAAAGAATCGCTCCCAGAGGTGTTGGTGCATTCAACCCTGCCTTCGACGTTACGCCGCCGGAAAATGTGACAGCAATCATCACGGAAAAGGGAGTGCTCTTCCCGCCCTATGAAGTGACCTTGGGAAAACTGGCTGAATCTACCCGTTCATAAGATGTGCTGGCTACCTGACTGAAGTTTTCCTAGACTTTCTGGGAAGCTCCAGGGCGATCTCCACAGGGCAGTTGCCTGCCACTTCACCGATACATGCCTTCCATTCGCTTCCAATGGCTGTCAAAGCGTATATGCCAGTTACCTCCGCCCTGGCCTTCTGAACTATACGTATCAAGGCCTTATGCGTTTCTCCACTATCCAATACGTCATCGACAATCAGAACACAGTCATTCCTCTTTATCGCATCCCTCGGAACGAACAGGCTATGGACCGTGGCAGTCTTGCTCGGGACGAAAACCTCCTCGATGAACTCTCTCACGCCTATCTCCCTCGTCTGCTTCGCCACGACTAATCCCACACCAAGCCTGTGAGCCACAAGAGTCGCCAAGGGAACACCGTCCACCGCAGGGGTAAGCACCTTTGTGACCCTCTTTCCTGCGAAGGCGTTTATCGCCTGCTGCACAGCCCTGTCCAAGAGCATGGGATCAGATACGATGGCGGTGTTGTCAAAGTAGTCGTCATCGTTAAACTTCATTCTCTTCTGAAGTTCAACCTCAAGTCTGAGAACCTTCTGGAGGGTCTTGTTCATCTCTCTCGCACGCGTGATCGTCGGCAGGACATGCCCCTTCACATATCGGCTCAGCACTGTCTCGGGGAGACCGATTATTTGAGCCAGTTCTCTGTATGTGTAGTAGTTCTTTGCAAGGTTCAGCAGGTCTATGGTTCCAAGTTTGTATTTCAAATCGAAGATCCGGGAGCTCGTTTTTGACACAATCCTACCATTAACAGTTTCTTGCTTGCATCTATAAGAGCTTCGGTTCGGATTTGCGCTGGCATGAGATATACATAGACCTGAAAAGATGATTTGCACTCCGTGGTCCCATTTTGAGAAATCTCTTAACATGAACGAACATGGTAACCGCCGCGGCGGATAAGTCTAGAGCGAAACACGAGCACGTAGATGCCGCAAATCGTGGAGAAGGCAGTACCTGTTGCATCCCGTTTTCTGCATCGACAAGTGAAGGTAGTATGGAACGATCGCTGTCGTTAGGATGAGGCGCCCGGCGCATCCTTCAGCCCAGTCCTTCTCCAGAACTCCGAAGTTTTGAATGGGCTACCTAGCTAGAGCTTGCGGACGCGTCGGAGAGGGACTTATTACTATCCTCCCTTCTGAAACTACATGTGTGAAACGGGCCCGTGGTCTAGTTGGACTAGGATGCTGAAGACAGGCGTCTGCACAGGCCTTCGGAGCCGGAGGTCGAGGGTTCAAATCCCTCCGGGCCCGCCACCATCTACGGCCGGCCGTCAATATTCAGCGTGAAAGATAGAAGGAAACTGGAAGTGTTCCTTTCAAAGGGAATCAGAATGAGGAGTATCCACCAGCTATTCTGGAGAATAGAGAGGTTCCAGCCTACGATCAGGCAAGACATGGAACTAATGGAGTCAGCACTCCAAAAGTACCGATCCGAAAAACGACCTACTGGACCCCGCCCCCAGAATCGATCAGAACCAAGCACCAGAGCTTCATGACACCTACCCCCACCTTGACCGCCAATTGAGCACACGCGCTAGAGAATTCTTCTGCGCGCTATCCAATCTCCAGCAACCGCTCAACGGCCGGCCGTTGAACCAAGAAACATGGTTAACATACTTACAAGGATGAGGCATGTCGGAGTGTTCCCAACCTTCATAACGAATGATCCAAAAACCCTACCCGACGAAGTCTTCACTCTGCTCGATAACCTAGTTGTATTCATGTTCCGAAATGAAGATGAACTCAAGCAACTCGCGAAATCCGGACTGATAGACATCAAATCGGTCTATGCCCTCAAAAACCTAGAGAATAAGCAATGCGTCGCAGTTGGAAGCATTACGTCCAACTATCCTATATTCCTAGAGATAAACCCCCAGACCGGAGTAGTAATGGGTGGAGAATCACGCAGGCTTGTTCCCTAGCAATTCCTAGTGCATCCGATCATACTCCGTTTGTTGTTGGTGGACCCAACCTTTGCATAATAGTTGGAAGCCTAGAAACCTAGACTTCATCCGTCATCTATGCAGGCTCGCTGTAGGATCCTCGTTCTGAGGTCCTCTTTCCAGCGAAGGAGGCGGACTAACTCAAAAACCGAAGAAGAAGGTCTTCCATGCCGGATAGAGAGATGAGTGAGTGGCCAGCGATTTGCCCCAAATGCGGCAGCAAGATGCAGTGGGATCACGTCGTCTAGTAAGCATTCTCAGGCGGATTTCCTTGGCTACTCGTAGTGAATGAGCTCCTTCTTCTCAAGCGTCTCCTGAAGTTTGGTTACGGCTACGCTAACTTCTTCTTCCTTCTTGGCACCGGTGCAGACGAGTTTTCCGCTTGCGAAGATTAGAATAACGACCTTCGGTTCATCCATTCGGTAGATCAAACCAGGAAACTGCTCGGGTTCATACATAGTTCTCTCAAGCGAGTATGTCGTCTTCTCCAGGTCTATGAATCCGCCAAGTACTACCGAGGCGACTACATTCTGTATCTGAATATCCGGTTTCCCCGAAATGACGATTCCATTCCTCTTGAGTTCGTCCACGACCTTCATCACAGCTTTTCTTGCCTGCCGTTCAGACTTTGCTCCAGTGCAAACCATCTTTCCCGA
>CAYQCQ010000014.1:0-18525 GCA_964416035.1 uncultured Candidatus Bathyarchaeia archaeon | reverse complement strand
CTTCTACCATGAATATCCCCAGGTCTGCAGCAGATCACTGTCGCGGTACCAACGCTCCCCGATATCCGTTCGATAGAACATATTCGGAATAACCACGTTCTTGACCCGGTTATAGGTTTCCTTGCGAGCATCCTCCACGGTTGGCCCTGAACCTGTAACCACCAACGCGTAACCTGACGTGCCTGCCAATCGCCAATCTCCGTTCACAAGCTTCACATCACCATGATGAGTACCGTTCGACACAGGCTTCTTGAAAATAATCACTGCATCCTCTGAGTACCGTCTGAAAGCCGCTGGATCCGAGAACGGATACGGTGGCACTGCGACAACGACGCCGACTTGAAATCCATGTTGAGTACGCAGGGAAAACTGCTGCTTATTCGCCAAGGCGTAGAGGAAATCGCCCCATTTGCTCGTGACCCCTTCCATCTGAATGTTAATAGTTGGGTAGCCAAACCGTGGTGTAATCTCCAACGGATAGATACCTCGCACATTAACAATACAGTTGATGTCAAAGTATCCGACATAACCCATTTCTGCCAAGAGCGGCCTGAATTTCACCAATGTCTCGTCATACAATCGCGTCCGTTCAGGCCAAAACATTAGCGTTCCCATCTCACCTGTGCTCGGGCCGATTTCTCCGTTGAACATTCGCTTGTGTTCGAAGTTGATGCATACGGGTAGAATGAAGTCTTGTCCGTTGAAGAACGCTCCGATTGCTACTTCGACGCCTGACATGAATTTCTGTATCTGAAACCGTTTGATCTTGGTGCTCCAAGTGTTCTTGTAGCGTTCAAGTATCGCAAGTATGTCCAGCCCATCTTCTTCTTGGCCAACGAATGACAGCACCTTTTCCTCCTGAGCCTTGCCGGACGGCTTTACTACATATCGTTCAGGGTTTTCTCTCACGAATTTGATTGCATCGTCGAACGTGGAAAAATCCCAAGACGGAACAGCTTGAAGCCCCGCTTTTCTAAGCTGCTCTTGGCCAAAGTCGCGGTCGACTTCCAGCCGGTCGCTTGCAATTGTTCCGCCTACTACAGCCTTTCCCTCTTTACGAAGACGCTCAGCCGCAGCACCGAAACCTATGTCGTCAAATACTATGACATCCGACCAATCCTTCAAAGACTCCCAGTCGTCAATCTTCTCGACAAACCCATCAGAGACATCTTTGTCCGCTTTGCTGCGAATGTAGTATCGCACCTCGTTTCCTTCATTCTTGACAGCATATGCAAGGTCTCCGATCAAAGCAGCATCTGAAACGAAGAGAAATCTTCTTGTGGGAGGGGATGAGCTTCCCTGGCCTGTTCTCTCTGTCTGTTCATGTCGATCGGTGCCGGTGTTCTTCTCAGCAGTCATCTCAGCAGTCCAATTTCTCTTTACTGCAACTACTGTTATAACTTCATCGAATTCAGTCGAACTAGATCAAACCGCGATACTTCCACAGCCCTATCGAGGATTCGATCTCCGACAGTGCCGCTTCATTATCTTAAGCAATCGAGGGAGGACCATAGTGTGAAGATTGTCGCACGCCTAGCAGGTCTCACTATTCCCCTCAAACCAACTCAATGACTTCTTCGCAATATTCACTGTAAGGCCTAATCTTCTCATAGTTTCTCGAGAACTTAAGGCGTGGATTTATCTTGGATATGAGTTCCTGCACTGGTTTCTCTTCGGTTTGCCTGCAGACCTCTCTCGTATCCAATCCAAGTCTAACACACGCCTCCAAGACGGGACAGAAATTGCGCGATCTCCATACAATCTTCTTCTCATCTTCATAGACAACAGGAACCTCCTCTTGCCTCAAACCCATGTATCTCAGGAGAAGCAGAGTGTAGGCCTTCCTTACATCTGATCCCTCAAGCTCCAGCCTTCCTTTGTTCTTCTCGTACCAATGTAGTCTCTTCTGCGTCAGCTCCTCGCAAATCCGACTGTAGTCTCCGGTCCTCTTCACCCTTGACAGCTTCGCCATAACATCCTGTATCTTTCTCTCTTTGTCCTCACTCATTTGGATACCCATAGACTGTTCAAAGATCTACTTGCGCCACTTCTCTCCGATGGGGTAGATATCCCATGGAATGTTCTCGTACTTGAGAGTGCTCAGGTCGGCGGGAGTAGTTCCAGGTGGGTCGATGGGATAGTCAACCTTCCCCCACGTGTCCCAGAACGCCTTGTGATGAACTCTGCTTTTGATCTCCACAATATCGAGGCTGTTAACGTCAATTCCAAGAACCTTGATTGCGTCAGCACTCATTGGCGCTCGCAATCTCTCGGATATTATGACATGGTTATTGTTGCCGAGGTTCAAGGAGGCAACGAGGTCGTCATGCATCCTTGCCCCTCTATCCATCAGCCCAGTTTCCACCCAATCAGCGCTACCTAAGTACTCGATCTTGCCTGTCACCTCAACCGGCCCGCCAGATATCGGATGCACCCATCCACCTATCTTCACTGTAACTGTATCTCCGACCTTATGATTCTTGGCAAGCATGTCCAGTACGTCAGGGTCCGCGATGCTTGTGGTGCAAAAGTTCTTCGCTCCTTGTTCGATTAGTTCTTTCAGTATATGCGTACCATCTCCCAGCCTGTCGTCATGATAGGCGATGACGACTGGTTTGGTTCCTTTCTTCACCATCTTAATCACGTTGGCAACGCCTTCCTTAGCTTTCGGCAATGGTCGAGTCAATTCATCGCGAAGGCTCCAAACTAGATCGGATAGGTCTTGAGAGGCTTCTTCGGCCAACTCATGGTTGTTGTTGGTGACAACGAACACTGAGAACCCCACGTCTGGTACGTCTGCATAAGCGAATCCTGGGCCGACGGAGGCGCAGTATACTCCTTTCTTCTCCCATTCCCGACAACGGTCGTAGACTTTCTTCATGGGATGGAAGCCCGATGCTTGGTAGACGCTTGCGCAAATGATGCCCGGTTTCCGTACCGCCATCGTGGGCTTGAACTTACCTAGTATTGTATCTATTATGCAGCGTGCAGCCGTCATTCCAATCTCATGGGAGTCGAGGTGCGGATAGGTCTTCAGTACAAACACTGCGTCCACTGCGTTTGCAAGCTCAATGTCCTCATTTTCGTGCAGGTCAAGTGTCACCATTATTGGCATTCTGCCAACCGCTTTCCTCACTATGCGAGACAGTTCGACTTCAGGCCTAGGTATCCCTGTGACAGCCATTGCACCGTGTAGCGCAAGCAGCACGCCGTCCAGTTTTCTTGCGCTCCTCAATCCGTCTACAATGCGATCGGAGATTGTGTCGAAAGCCTCAGTCGTTAACCAGCTTCCCATTCCAACGGTCGCGGGCCACTCAGTCCTCAAGATTCCGACAAGTTCAACGTCCTTTTCTTTTTGGGCGATTTCCTTATATCCTGTGATGTACGACTTGCCCTCTCCTTCCGTGTCGAGCGCGTCTTTTCCATAGCGTATGCCTCCCTTCTCCCAGTCTTCAAGTGTTGTGATGTTTGGGCAGAAGGTACAGGTCTCGTGCGAAAAACTTGCTACAGCTATTCTCACGCAGGTTTCCACCAAAAAATAGGAAACCGTGTGTTCGCCTTATAATGGTATGGAGATGTCAGCATCTGAGATGCTAAGGTGCTCGCGCTAACTACATGCTTGGGTGTAGCTATCTAAGTTGGCATGTGCTTCGAGCCAGTTTCTCACCGCAGTAGGGGCAAATGGCTATGTCTCTGGGTAGCGTAGTGATGTCTCTTCCGCAGCGAGGGCACGTAAATGCCGTGGGGGCAGAGGTTTTCATTCGGTGCTTCCTTCTTCTCCTACGAATGGCTACAAGAGCCGCCAAGACTATTAGTATAGGAGTGATGACTCCAGCAGGTGGAAAGAACCCAATCACTAACATTGTCAACATGTATGCAAGGTAGATGATCTTCCATCCTTCTCCGAAAACCATGAACAGTGCCAGCAAAGCTAGAGTGGCGATGCTCAGTACCCTCGCCACCCTTCTATCCCTTCTCCTCACGAGAAGATAGGCTACGACCAGAATCGGGAACGCAATCAACAAAGGCGTGGAGAACAGGTTTTGTTCTGGTTGCGGCTCCTCTCCAACTGCATATACTTTCAACGTGTCCGTTCTTGCAAACGGATTGCCCGGGAAAGTCTCAAGGGTCCATGTATATCTGTACTCGCCAGGCTTTGTATCAGCAGGTGTCTCGAAGTATGTTTCAATGTTCACAGTCTGACGCGCCTTCAGCATGTAACCGCGCACACCAGGCGGAAGGTTGGAAGACAGAGGTAAGCCCGACATATTCGACTGGAAGACGCCAATACCAGCGATGCTCATTTCCACCTGACTGATCACCGTGTCGCCAGGCCCGTCGTTATTGCAAACGAGTAGAAGCTTGCCAGTATCACCGGGAATATAGTACGGTTTGTCAAGCTCATAGTGGATACTGAGCGCACTGACTGTCTGGACAATCAATCCAAGAAAAAAGGCGAAAAGGATGAAAGAGGTTGCAACCACATTCCTTTTCTTCAAATCCTTCTTCCTTCTTCGCCCATCTCCTTTCCTAGAAAAGCCAGCTCCAGCGGAGGCCACTTGTAAACTGTTGGTCTGCGTGGCAAATATCCTTTGACCTGTCGCTCTGAACTACTGCCGACACTGAAGTCAGCAACGGTTGTAACAGTAGCAAGATCAAGACTTGTTTCAGGGACTTCAAGAAATTCTGTTTGACCCACCCATAGTCTTTGCGGTCTTCCACACATATATGGCTCCGACACATCCCACAACGGCCACCGCGATTGGATAGAGGAACGCGATTCGAAACGTGAATCGATCTGATAGGAAACCGATCACTGCGGGTGTTACAGTTCCTCCTATGAACCCTGCGATCGAATTGGTCAGCCCCATCACCTTTGCCCTGTTGGAAGGATCAGTGATGTCTGATATCATGGCGAAGAATACGGGGAAGAAAGCAGAGCTGACGATTCCTTGAAAGAACAATCCAATCACGTAGAAGCCGCTGAAGGGCACAGAGGTGATCCAGATCGTGGCAGCGAAGACCATCACAGTTGACAGAAGCAAGATTCGCGCCCTTCCAAGCCTGTCTGAAAGATAGCCTCCAGAGAGTTGCCCTGCCGCACCCGTGATCCGCGAAACACCGATTACGAAGGCCACGTATGAAACATCGAGAAGGAAGGTTTGGGCTAGGTATACGGGCACCATCGAGAGCAAGCCAAGATTGCACGACCATACAGCTGCCTGCACAGCAACCATCGAGAAGAACAAGGAGTTCGATGTGCGTAGTTCTTTGGCAGGCCTGGAAGACTGCTTCACGATAGGTTTCCCGCTTGGAATCAGAAACAAGATCATCAAGAAAACAGTGAGCGAGTAGATACTCCATGCCTGCAAGCAGCCTGACCAACCCAAGGTCGCAATGGCGGACCAAACAAATAATGGGCCCAATGTCTGGCCGACAGGGGCAGCTGTTTCATGAATCCCCATCACGGATCCCACATGATGCTGCGAGTATTCTCTCGATAGAAGCGACAGGCCTTGCGGAAGGTAGGCGCTGAGTCCTGCCCCCGCGACAAAACTCAGTATGAGAAGGTTAACGAAAGATCTTGAAGCCGAGAAGGCCAGAAGAGAAACTGTGGTCAGCGCTACTCCTCCACAAATGACACACCTCTCACCCAGCTTGCCAGACAAGAGAGAGAAGGGATACGATAAGGCCCCGTAACCGAATGACAAGGATCCGACAATGAGGCCGACTGCCTCGTTGGACAGTTGCATTGAGGACTGAAGCGCGGGCATGATTGCCGTGAACATCATCCTGTATGAAAAGTTCCAGAGCCAAGTCAACCAAAGCACTGGAAGCAGCAGTTTCCTTGACACCGCTATTCCACTGCGATACCCTCCGAAGCGAGCATAATAGTTAATATCGTTAGTGGCACATCTTTCGTCGGGAACAGAATTGATAATGGAAATGGCGACGGTGGCTGTGCTCGTATCGAACGGCAAGAGATCGAAGGACTGGTTCAGGGACAAGCTCGGCTTCGAAGTCATGGAGGACGGTGACCACTGGATAGTTGTGGCACCTCGAGGATCTAAGACAGGGATACACCTCTGCGAGGCGAAGGAACTCGAGCCTGGCAATCAGGGAATACTTTTCCTCGCTGACGATGTTGACGCAACGTGTAAGGAACTGAAGGAGAAAGGCGTCGAGTTCACCAGACCACTCGGAAAGGCTGAGTGGGATGAGAAGACAAGGTACGCCATGTTCAAGGATCCAGATGGAAACGAGTACTGGCTGATGCCGAAGGCTCACTAGTCGCATTCTTTCTACCCATCTCCCGACGAAAGGGAACGACTCAGAGCTGGGGGACTAGGCGAGACGCCTAGGGAGGCTAACTGGGAACCTCGTTCTGAGAGCAGGTTTTATAGCAGGGCACTCGTTCGCCGCTGAGCCTAGGGCTGGGAAAGGTAAATGAACGGGGGAACGCCCAGTAGGAGAGACCACAGATTGAACCATTCCACTGCTGAGATCAATGCGCATGATTCATCGACACTCATTACTTTTCAGATAGATACGGAGCTATCAGTTCCGTATCTTGAAGACCTCATGAAATTCGTATACCACAACTATCTGCTTCCGAATCGAGAGTCTTTCACGCAAATCCGAAGGTCGTCCTCAGAGGGGATCCCAAGCCTCACGTTCAGAGCTGTCGCCAAGGAGGCGGTATGGTATGTTGATGTTGAAATCGTTGCTCAAAGACCGATACTCGTAAAGATCAACCCTAGCGGTGACGCTGTTCCCTCCGATGTCCTCGATCGGCTAAGGGAAGATCTTATCATCAATGTTCAACTCTTCGAAGAAAAGGTCAGGAAGACAACGCTCTACTTGGCGTACGTCAAGGGTCAGCAGATATTGCCAGAAACGGCGCCTTCAATGGCAAGGAGAGAGGCTGAGAGGCTCATTACAGGAAATATGCTCTTCCTGTATGTTCTCATGATCGGGCTGAGCATAGCCATCTTTGGCCTGCTCGGCGCCTACGCCCCAATTGCGATTATAGCCTTTCAATTCCTCTTCATACTTCTCTCTGATAGGATCATTGCTAGACTGGGCGAGTGGATCATTGACGAGAAGAATCCAAACGTCTACCTTGTGCAATATCAGATTTCGACGGAGGAATACAAAGAGTTTCGTGCAAAGTATGGAAGAGATTTGGTTGTGGAGATGAAGAGGGAGATATACGAGAAGACTCTGGCCGCTGGAATCGAACCGACATGCGAAGTTAGTGAAGAGGTATTTCGGAAATTCGGGATGGACTGCGACCCGAACCGCATGTCTACGAAACGCGTGAACCTCTATGAACTCGTCAAGAAGGCAGCGGAGATATTTGAGATACCAGCTCCAAAGGTGGTCGTTTCAAACAGCATGATACCCAACGCGGCCGCCAGCGGACCAGCTCCAAGTCGAGGCGTGCTCCTAGTCACAACTGGTCTGCTCGTTCAGCTGGAAGAGGATGAGATATTCAGTATTCTGGGTCATGAACTGGGACATTTGAAGGGCAGAGATTCAATAGCCCTCTTTGCTCTGATGGCATCCGAGTACCTACTACGCGTCTACGTCTTCTGGCAGTTCCTTTTCTTTTCACCGTTCCTATACCTAATGATCGCGATGACATTAGTCTACTTTGTAGCCAAGTTCTTCGAAGCCAGAGCCGACCTACAATCAGCTATCAGAATAGGCAAACCCGAGGTCCTCGCGGAGGCGCTTCAGAAGATCGGTTTCCGTAAGCTACAATTTGAACGCGTGCCAGCGTACCGAATCCAAAGCTGGCTGAACTGGGATCCTCACCCGCCCACATATTTCCGGATCAGCCGACTCCAGAAGCTCACTGACCCTTCAAAGGTGAAACATCCATTCATCCAATCAGCGAAGGACGTAGTGAACGGATTCCGCGCAACACTTCATTGACAACATGCGAATCTTTACAGTCTCCTAAGGGATTCTGGGATGTTTATTTGCTCCGTCTTAGTAGATTCACCAACTTTCGAAGGAATCGCCAATGGCAAAAGATCCGATCTGCGGAATGTACGTTGACGAGAGGGCTACCCAGTTCAAGGCAGAGGTCCGCGGAACGACCTATTACTTCTGCAGCAAGTCCTGTCTCGACGAGTTCCTCGCCCCAGAACGTGAAGTCAAACGTCTCAAAATATTTGTTCTCGTTTCTGCTCTCCTAGCGGTACCTATAGCAGTCTTGACTTACTTCGACCTCATGCCGATACACAGTCGCAATCTAGTTCTCTTCGTCCTCTCCATACCCATACAATTCGTCGTGGGCTTCCGTTTCTACCGCGGCCTATACCATGCGGTGAGGGCTGGCATGGGCAACATGGACACTCTAATCGCCCTCGGAACAAGCGCCGCATGGCTCTACAGCGCGATAGGCATCTTCTTTCCTTGGATCTTTCCGATACAGGAGGTCTACTTCGAGACATCAGCGATCATAATAACCCTGATCCTTCTAGGACGATACTTGGAGCACATGACGAAGGCGAAGGCCTCAGAAGCTGTTAGACGGCTTTTGGATCTTCAACCCACTATGGCCCGGCTCATTAAAGATGGCGAAGAAGTTGAGATACCCGTCGAAGAGATCTCCGTCGACGACGAGTTGGTTGTCAGGTCTGGGGAAAGAGTTCCCGTGGACGGCGTGGTAACGAGTGGGCACGCATCCATAGATGAGTCGATGATTACGGGCGAGAGCATTCCTGTTGAGAAGAAAGTCGGAGATGAGGTCATAGGCGCTACTATAAACAAAACTGGAATGATCAAGATCAAGGCGACCAAGATCGGTCAGGATACGGTGCTAGCGCAGATAGTAAAACTCGTCGAAGAGGCTCAGGCAGGAAGGGCTCCAATTCAGCGCTTAGCAGATCAAATATCCGCGTATTTCGTTCCAGCAGTGATCATAGTTGCCACTCTATCCGCCTTATTCTGGTACTTCTTTGGACAACAGTATTTTCCAGGAGAATTCAAGGCAAGCTATGCCCTTCTCGCCTTTGTCTCAGTCATCATCATCGCCTGCCCGTGCGCACTGGGAATAGCGACGCCCGCAGCTCTTATGGTTGGTACCGGAAAGGGAGCCGAGAATGGAATTCTTTTCAAAGGAGGCGAACAACTCGAAATGGCGCGCAAGATTGAGACCCTCGTCTTTGACAAGACCGGAACGTTAACGAAGGGGCAACCTTCGGTCACCGATGTTGTTCCCACTGGCGACATGACTGACAACGAGATTCTACGACTGGCGGCCATCGCAGAGAAGGGATCGGAACATCCTCTAGGGGAAGCCATAGTGAGAGCTACCGTTGAGAAGCAAGGCCCGGTCAGCGACGCCGAATCGTTTGAGGCGATTCCAGGCAAAGGAGTCGCAGCCACAATCGAGGGACGCCACGTTCTCCTCGGAAACAGAACGCTGATGAAGGATAGTGGAATCCCCTTCGACGAGGCTGAAGACAACATTCAACACTTGGAGGAGGACGGCAAGACTGTTATGATGGAGGCTGTCGACGGGCGCCTTGTAGGGCTGATAGCGGTGGCTGACACATTGAAGGAGAACTCGGCTGAGGCTATTCAACAACTGAAGGAGATGGGCATAGAAGTCGTTATGCTGACTGGCGACAATGAACGAACAGCCAAGGCTATCGCCAAGAGACTTGGAATCGAGAAAGTCATCGCGAACGTTCTCCCACACCAAAAGGCCGAGGTCGTCACGCAGTTGAAGGAAGGCGGAAACACAGTTGGGATGGTTGGCGACGGAATCAATGACGCACCAGCTTTAGCTCAGGCCGATCTTGGGATCGCTATAGGAAGCGGAACCGACGTAGCAAAGGAGACGGGAGGTATAGTCCTGATCAAGGACGATTTGCGAGACGTAGTCACGGGGATACAGTTAAGCCGGAAAACAGTGGCCAAAATAAAGCAGAACCTCTTCTGGGCCTTCTTCTATAACATCGGTTTGATTCCCGTTGCCGCAGGAGCTCTAGTTCCCTTTTTTGGCCCAGAAATCTACGAGTTCCTTCCCTTCCTAGGAGCTGGAGCGATGGCCTTCAGCTCTGTTACCGTTGTGACCAATTCTCTACTACTAAACAGATTCAAGCCGGAAACATAGACCTGCCAAGCTGCGCATGCTTATCAAATTGAATTTGTCGCCGCTTAGGACGTCGGCCCTAATACGGGGTTTGCTGTCTCCGCCAACCGACACATCGATGTTCAGGATTGGATCTAAGTCGGCTAGGCGGGACAACGGGACTGTCTGAAAAGCTGAACCGTGAGAAACATGATTGAATACTGGTTGTCGGCCGCAACCTGACCGACAGATACACAGATCCAATAACGAAGAAAGGTTAAGAAGCGAAGATCTCGTAAACAAAGTGCAGTCGCCTGAGCAGCCGGGGGGATTATGGTCCCATCCTCTCTAGTAGTTCTCCTCCTTGCCGCACTGCTCATAGCTTTGGTCATCAGATCGATATGGAACATTCACGGTGGCACAAAGGCTAACTGCAGGAGTTGCGGTCTGTACGCATTTGCCTCGGCTTTGCACCGGGCGGATAAGATCTGCACGTTGTGCGGACGGTCCAAGGCGGAGCCTAGTATACGGACTGGAAAACGGTCCGACGCTACTGCATCCTCCTGAAGGTAAATCTGCCCACCCAGATCATCGCGAGCGCGAAGACTGAGAGAGCGGTGAAGTTAATGATCAACGGAAATCTTGAGGCCCCGAGAAGTACTCCTCTTATTCCATCAACACCATATGTGACCGGGTCAATATAGGTTAGAAGAGTCAACCAAGGCGGCAAGTTCTCAAGCGGAAAGAGTGCCCCGCTGAAGAAGAACAAAGGAAAGACCAGAAAGCTCACGATAGATCCGAACGATTCTGGGCTGGTTAAGACCGAGCCAAGTATTAGCCCAACACTCACTAGCCCTGCCGTCAGAATCAACAGAAACAGTAGAACTAGTGCCGTCGTGCCAGGAGTGAAAGAGACCCCCAGCACTACGCCAATGATCAGCATGATTGTTCCTTGGATCATCGAGTCAGTGGTTCCTCCGAGAACCTTGCCGACGAATATTGCTGTTCTCGAAATGGGGGCTACCAAGATCTCTTTGAGTATGTCTATCTTTCTGTCCCAGACAATGTAAACGCCGAAGAAGACTGAGTTGAAGAGGATACTCATCGCAAGAATGCCTGGGTAAATGAAGATCTGATAATTGAATTCCTTGACAGAAACGTTGGGTCCTAGCCCCCCACCAAATCCAAAGATCCACAGAAGCGGTGTGAATAGCGATGTGATAATTCTTGACTTTTCTCTTGTGAAGACCTTGACCTCTCGTAGCCAGATTCCGTAAACCGCCTCCCAGTTACTCATCGTCTTGCCTCCGCTCGCATTATTCGCTGGAAGACACCGCCCTCCCCTGCTTCATCGCGGATCTCTCTTCCTGTGAAATGCAGAAACACGTCATTCAGAGATGCCGGTCTGATCGCGATGTAGTCAGCCTTTCCTGCCACGTCCAGAATCTCTTGTAAATGCTCGCTGGCGTTCTCGACAGTCAGGACAAGCATGGCGTCGTCGATCTCAGCCTTCTTTACGTAATCAAGATTTTTGAATGCCTCTATGTTTGGCTTGAAAGTTCTCAGGCAGACGAAGTCTCCGCCAATCGATCTCTTCAAAGCCTCAACAGTATCCAAGACCACTATCTTACCTTGGTCGATTATCGCGATCCTATCGCACAGCTCCTCTGCCTCCTCCATGTAGTGAGTCGTCAAGACGATCGTCATGTCCTCCTTCTCGGCAAGATCCGCAATATATTTCCAGATTTGATCTCGTGTCTGAGGGTCAAGCCCCAAAGTGGGCTCATCAAGGAACAGAACCCTAGGACGATGCACCAGACCCCTGCCAAGCTCCAGTCTTCGCCTCATCCCTCCGGAATATGTCTTGACAAGGTCGTTCTTGCGATCCTCTAAGCCCACAAGCGTCAAGACCTCGCTTATTCGGTCACGTCTGATAGCCTTCGGGACACCGTACCACATAGAATGAAGCTGTAGGTTCTCCAACCCGGTAAGTTCATCGTCGACGCTCGGTTCTTGGAATACGATCCCGATCGACTTTCGGACATCATCTGGCTGGGATACTATGTCGAAGCCGTTGACCTTCGCGGTTCCATCTGTAGGCTTCAACATCGTCGACAACATAGATATGACCGTAGTCTTTCCAGCGCCGTTCGGCCCAAGTAACCCAAAGATCTCACCTTGCTCAACCTTAGTGTTCAGTTTGTCGACTGCAATGAGTTGCCCATACCTCTTCGTCAAATTGCAGGTCTCTATTGCTGAGGCCATTCTATGTGACCGGAATAGCTAGAGGAAGGAGGGGTAATTAACCGTAACGCGGATTTCCCGCGGGCGTTCACTCAGCGCCCACTATGGTCTTTACCTAGCAGTCGTGTCTCGCTGAGTGTCGAACTGCGCTATATGGAGCAAACCTGGGCAATGCTAGGGCGATTCAGTAAGTAGCTTCTTGAATCTGTCCTCATGCTTCTCATGTGTGATCAGTGGGTATATCTCTCTATGACTGTCAAAGAATAGCGGATCATCTCCCACTATTGCGGAGAGCTCCTCTTCTGACCCAACCTCACAGATCAGCATATGTGCCTCTTGACCGATCAGGTGGTAGTAGAGGTCGATCTTGTGCGCCTCCTTCAACTGGCGAATGTATTTCATCTGGACAGGCAGCAGCTTTGCTAGCCGTTGGGCAGAAGTTCCGGGTACTACTTTCTGGACTATTAGAAACTTCAAGACCCAATCCTTCTTGTCTCATGCAGTATGTCTCTTGCTGAAGAATATTTGCCTTCTTCTCTCTCGGTCGTTAACTAGTTGGTCCCTTTTGACAGAAGCCAGTAGATCCTGCGGCAGGTGTCCTTAGACAAGATTATGGTTCCGGATACTAGGCAAAGCCGAGGAATGGGGGTGAAGTATAGTATCAAATTCGATGGTTAAGAAAAAAGGTCAGGGGAGGAAAAGAATTCACAACGGAACCGGTTCGCAGAGGTTCTCTTCTTTCGCCGCTGCTCTTCCACACTTCTTGCAGATGAACTTAGGATTTCTCACGAGGTCCTTGAAAGCTTGAAGATCTACTCCTCGCTTCGCCATATCGCATAAATGCTTTGAATGTCCTAGATGCGGGGCTTCTTCGGGTAGGCCATACCAATACATAGGAGGCATCGAAAACGGGTAGGGATACTCTTCACCATTTCTTGGCATAACTCTTGCCTCGCAACATGCTGTTTCGAGGCCCTAGAAAAACCTTGTGCCAAACCTGAATAACCATCTTTTCACCGCGCTATGATGGTAACTAGTTATGCGTCTGGGTTACTGAAGAACCCGTGAGAACTAACGCGCGTTTGTTTCGATTCTTTTCATGTGGAGCCTTTCTGATAGAACAGCGCTTCGTCTTCTGACAAATTCGTGATGAATGATAACGAAGAACACATAGGGTGGATAGAGAACCATAACGATCTCAAGAAGGTCGATCAAGGCATCTAATGGTAGGCTGCGGTGGAAGAGACTGGATACTCCAATGGCTCCCGTGATCAAAGGCAAAAATGTACCTACGCCGTGGCCTGCCATACATATCTCACCCGTCGTCTTGTTGTAGATTCTGACTCCCAGATCATCCAACGCCCAAATTACTGACAGGAACAAGGAAACTAGCGCGCTCCCCATCACGAAGAGAGTTGAACGAGCCAGAAAGCTGGCATAGGAAGGCCCGACGGAGAACTCTAGGAAACTCAGAAACCTCTCAGCGAAGATCATATGAAGACCGATGCCCTGCAGAGGCCTAAGACCCCAAACGACAGGCTTACAACATTCTTGATCGGTGGCTATCATGGTTTTGACAAGCTGACCAAAAAGCCCGTCACCCTTCTCTAGGTTTCCTGTCAGAGCTAAGACCTTGGGTAGGATTGAAATCGGTGCTACAAGGATAAGCGTAACGATAACAAATCTTACCGGAATCCCAATAGTCGAACGAGTCAGAAACAAATCTTCCGGATGCCCTGTGATAAAAGATATGGCCAACGTCAGCACTAAGGTGAATATAGCCGGTGATATTGCGAGCGCCATTCTCAAAGTTTCTTTACCTTGACATCTCGGAGTTGCGTTTGGCTAATTTCAATGTTGTGACGCTTCCAAACTTAGTTACGGTTCAAAGCCACGGAGATCACTGATGGAATCGTGAATTGTATGATTGAGATCAAAGACCTCACGAGGAGGTTCGCAAGTCTCATGGTGATCGACAGCCTTGGCTTTATAGTTGAGACAAGTGAAGCTTTTGAGCTGCTTGAGCTTAACAAGGCGCGAAAAACGACAAGGCTTTCAATGCCATGCACGATCATGAAAACCAACGGTGGAAAACCCAGCTGATAAATCACGCAGACTAAGGTGCTGAATTCATATGAGCAAAAGTACGGTCTACTCTCCGCACCACCCGTTCCTTCTGCTAGTGTTCATAGCCGCTTTTGTATTGGTCATGACTACAATATTCTTGGAATTAACTGGCGCAGCTTTCATGGAGTTGGGACTAGGGCGAATCGGCGCAGCAGCAGTTATTGGAGGTAGCCTTCTTGGAAGCTTCATTAACATACCAATCTTGAGGATTGCCACAGAAGAGTATGAATCAGTTGAAGAGTATGTTACGGTGTTTGGAAAACCTTACCGAATTCGAAGAGTCGAAGCTGACGGAACCACTGTCGTTGCAATCAACGTGGGAGGCGCCCTGATCCCAACAATGGTTTCGATTTACCTATTGTCTAGATACCCAATGCTGTTGCCTCGAGCCATGCTAGGCATAGCGATAGTTAGCGTCGTGGCACATCTCGTGGCGAGACCTACGCGCGGTGTAGGCGTAGTGAAGTCGGCACCCATTACTCCGGTGACAGCCGCGGTTGTAGCGTTTCTCGTAGCTTCAAGCCTTCCCTATGTGATAGCCTATGTGTCAGGCGTATTGGGAACATTGATCGGTGCAGACATAACCAACTTGGCATCAGTATCAAAACTCGGTATAGGGGTTGCAAGTATCGGGGGCGCAGGAACTTTCGATGGGGTATTTCTCAGTGGAATACTCGCTGTGTTTCTGGCCTAGCGTTGAGGGAGTTCCTGCATCCGCTTGTAACTCTAGTTCTGAGCGCACCTCCGAAAGATGAGTTTGTTTTTCATACCGTATGGGTTGTATCAGAAATCCTTAAGATCTCTTGAATCGATCCCATAAAGAGGTGTCTAACTTGGCAAAGAACAAGGGAAAGAAATATACATGCGAAAAATGCGGGGCCGTTGTAGTGTACGACTCAGATTGCAGTTGTACTGTTTGCGACCTCGTATGCTGCGGGACCCCGATGAAGCAAAAGAAGTGATTGACGCAGCCTCTGGCTTTCTTACGAGCATCCCCTAGGCAGGCTTGCTGTACCGAAGCCCCCCCATTTTTTTGTTCCGACTATGGCTCGCTTTCTTTATATGTCGTATGCAACCGCTCGTATCCACATTCCCCAACTAGTGAGGATTCATCCGACATGAAGGATGGCCGAGCAATCATTGTGACAGGGACTCCTGGGACAGGAAAGACGAGGTTTAGCAGACTTCTCGCGCACAAGCTTGGGATTGGCTCCGTCAACGTGACCAAATTCGCTAGACGCCACAACCTCATCAAGAGCTACGATCGAAAGCGAAGAACCCATGTGGTTGACGAGCTTAGGTTGCGACATGAACTCGAAAAGTACCTCACAAGTCTGAAAGAGAGGGTGTTAGTTGAAGGTCATTACTCTGCCACCCTTGTTCCGACGCGATTAGTAGATGTTGTGTTTGTTCTTAGATGTAATCCCAAGATTCTGAGGGATCGCCTAAGGAGGAGAGGCTACCCTCAAGCGAAGATAAGAGAGAACGTTGAGGCAGAGGTCCTAGACATCTGCCTTAGTGAAGCCCTCGCTACACATCCTCTGCAAAAGATAGCTGAAATAGATACGAGCACTGGAACGATTGAAGATTGTGTCGAGGAAGCTTTGCTGGTCTTAACAAAGAAGAAAGCTAGACGAGTCGAGCAGTATGACTGGTTAGCCATGCTGGAGAGGACCGGAAGGTTAGATGAGTTTCTGCAGGAGAGAACTACAGCTTGGAGAAAACGTTTGTCATAGCCAGATGTGTTCGATGCGGAAGGTTCTTGTTGTCTAAGGCTGGAGTGAAGACCAAGATCTGTCCTTACTGCAACGCAAGATTCGTCCTAGATAAGGCGACGATCGTCGCTTGCTCGGAGTCAGCTCAGAAAGCTAGGCAAATGCTTGCAGAGTTGAAGAAGAGACATGCGGGAGCTAACGAGAGGTGATTAAGCCAGGTTTTTCATCGCGCCAACTTCTCTCAGCTCAGCCGCGATCTGGTTCAACAGTTCGTCAAGATTCTCTCCAGTAAGCGCGCTGAACTGCGACAAAGGTACTCCCGGTAAGTATCGCCTGATCTCATTCAGGGCCTCCTCAAGCCCTTCCCGACTCATTCGATCAATCTTATTGGCACAGGCTATGACTTTGCCTGTCACGTCTATCTGCCTCAGTATCTTGTCTATTGATGCGAGCTTTCGTCTGAGAAGCGGCAGATCGTCGGTCACGTCCACAAGAAGCAGAATCAAGTCGGCTTGAGTTATCTCCCCGATAGTCGTGTTGAAGGCCTTCAATATTATTGGGTGCATATCTTCTATGAAGCCTATCGAATCCACAAGGATGAATTCCGTGTTTCCCCCATTGTTTCGGACAGTCACGCGCCTTGCAGCTGTCGAGAGAGTAGTGAATGGACCGAGTCCGACGTTCTTCTTCTCTGAAACCAACCTGTTGAAGAAAGTTGTCTTGCCGCTCTGTGTGTATCCTGCAAGTGCGACAATAGGGAAACCAAGTTCGTGCCTTCTCTCTCTGAGCAGATCCTTTTTCCTGTATAGGCGTCTAAGATCTGCCTCCAGACGACTAATCCTCTTTCTAGCCTCTCTCTCATATTCGCTGTAAGGATAATCGCCTGGTCCGCTCCATCCAACCTGCTCGCCAAGGATGCCTTCAAGCTTAAGAAACTCACGTCCCCACGAGAAAGTGTATCTAAGCCGAGCCAACTTTATCTGAAGCTTCGCCTCCTTGGTCATAGCCCGCCTATCAAAAACCTCCAAGATGAGGAGGTTCCTGTCTATGACCTTCACATCTCCGCCAAGCTGCCTCTGAATCTTGAAGACCTGCGAGCTCGGCAGAGTATTAGCGAATATTACGTACGGAATATTCTTCTCTTCGATTGGCTTCTTGATTTCTGCCAGCTTTCCCGGCCCAATACAAGTCGAGTGGTGAACGCTCTTCCTCTTCTGAACCACGGTCTCAAGGACGTCATATCCAATGTTGCGTGCCATCGAGGTGACTTCTTCCACTTTCGAAGGAAGCTTCGGAGTCTTACACTCAACCACGATGGCTCTCAAATCGAAGTACACTAACTTCCATCGAACCTACTGCCACAAACCGGCAATTTAAACAAATGCCTTAGCAACAGCGCAAAAAAGCCTCCTCATGGCCATGGTCCTTCGGACGCCAGCCGCAGCAGTAGTCAAGGGGAATATTCCAAAGGGTAACCGATCATGGTAGCTGACACAAGACTGGCGACACACCCGTACTGGTACCATATACCGTCACCATTTCGGGTACCTGCAGGGAGGGGGTGATATCACCCTTTCTGACAAGGGAGAAGGGGTCTAGTAACCTCTAAGCATAAGCCATGAGTATTGGCTCGAAGGTTGCTAGAATAGCCATTCATATCGATCTATGGTGTTCCACCATTGCTCATCTGTCGCACCTCGCCAGCCAACGATTCGGGTAACCTCTTCCAATATCGTATGATGTCTTCTCTCGTCTTCAGCTATCTGTTTGAGTAGAGACTTTGCTTTCGGGTCCTCTGCTCTTTCAAGAATTTCTTCGAGCCGGTTCAGCATCTTCTCTTCCTGTTCAACATGTTTCTCTAATGACGTTCTCATATCTTCCTTGTCCACGATCGTCACCAAGGTGCCAGCATTGAGGTCTATGAGAGCTTGTAGCATGTCAGCGTGCTTCAGCGAGTCCAAGATAAGCCTATCTAGAAAGAGCTTAACAATGGAGTTCTTCGTCTTTTGAACAGTTGAACTCAAAACGTCGGCTGTGTTCTTTTCCAACGCTATCTGATCTCTGAGAAGTTTCTCAAGCTCAGATCCACTCATTCAACTTACCCTCTGCCTGACGTTCAGCAATCGTACTAAAATTGTTTTGGATGAACCGTCAAACACGGCTAGCCAAGAAGTAGTTTATCGAGATGAACCTGTACGACGCCGCTCTATGTCTGAGGGGCAAGCCTCTCGGACTTACCTACTCCCACGCAAACTTTCCATCCTTCTGAACGGTCTTGCCGTCTAGGAGTATCTGCCCTGGCTTCATCGTCTTTATCATGTCCCAGTGTATCGCGCTCTTGTTAAC
>CAYQCQ010000013.1:0-18754 GCA_964416035.1 uncultured Candidatus Bathyarchaeia archaeon | reverse complement strand
GGTAGGCGTCGTTGAATCCCGTCGTAGATTTGTCCGATAACACCGGGACCAAGCTCTGCAGATAATGGTTTACCGGTTCCGACTACCTTTTCGCCAGGTCTTATCCCTGCTGTTTCTTCGTATGCCTGTATCGCTGCTGTCTCACCTTCAAGACGGATGATCTCGCCGATGACACCTTCTTCCCCAATGGTTACGAGTTCATGCATCCGCGAGCCAGCCATGCCCTTAGCGATGATGAATGGCCCCGCGACGCGAAAGACCGAACCGGCCATAGACAACTCAGATCACCTTGAAAGCTAGCCCTATTCTTGTCATAGTTTGACCTCGATACCAGCTTTTCGTCTAATAAGCTCAACTATGAGATCAGTCTTCACGACGAACGGGGCTCGCGTCTCTGGAATAGGAACGATCAGCGGATACTTCCGCTCAGCAACTTTCTCAGCCAACCCGGCAACTTGGTCAACTAGCCGCTCAGTAGCGAGGATCACAGCCAAGTCGCCTCTTGCCAAGAGTTCGTCGATTTTCTTCTCAGCTTCCTCCGCGTTGTTGACGACAGTGACATCGCTTAGGCCGGCCAGCTTGAAGGACGTGGCGGTACTCCGATCCGCCACGAGTGCAATTTTCATCCGTAATCACGTCGCATATTCTCGCAAGAGCTTCATATAAAACAATAATACAGACAAATCGGATGCTGAGCGTCGAGGCTCCGAAATGGCTCTCAGTTCATTGGTGGATGATTCCCTTTGGGACTTGGAAGGTTCAGAGATGCTGATTCATGTGGAAACGGATCTTCATCTAGGCATGCTGAAACGTGATCTGAATAGTTACTGTTATATTACGAGAACCTGACCCATATGCTTCGTTAAGGACAAGCGCCAACGAACATGATCGAAGGCGACCATGGTTGAAAAAGTCATAGTGATTGCCTTGACGGAGTCAAATCCTCCTAGCAAGGTGGGCCATTGTCTATGAACTTCTCTCATCTCCTTCGCGCAGTGTCGGCCAGCCCCACGGAAAAGACTATGCACGCGATCCACGAGGGAGTAGGATGGTCTGTCCTCACATTGGTTGCTATGGTGCTCGTCGTCGGCGGAGTGCGAACCTATCTTCTTTATCGCAGGACCGAAACCGAACTAGCCTCTACGATTGAAAGAGCCCCTCTCCTGAGAGAAATGCTCAACCTGCATCGAAACTATCTCGGACCGGCCTACCACAGAGTGTTTGTCGCGGGGCTAATCGGGCTCTGTAGCAGTATCTACAGTAGTTTTGAGGTGGGTGTGGTTGACAGGACTAACTATGTGATTGCAAGTGCGATCCAGAGACTTTCAGTTCTTCTTTACCAGTACATTGACGTTACAAGCATCGATGGCTTAAACTACCTGATTGCAAAAGCGACAAAGAAATTCTCAGACCTGTTATTCAAATATGCCGAGCTCAATGGCATCGATAGGTTCAACTACTTGGTCGCCAACGGTGCAGTTGGGCTGTCGTCTCGGTTCAGAAAGACGCATACAGGCGTACTCTCATACAACATGATCCTTGTGGGTTTTGCATTCATCTTATTTCTTGTTTTGTCGCTATACGTAGGAGGATTTCTGAGATAGAGAGGAAATCGAGATGATGGGAAACGCGGATGCCCTATCAGTCTTCCTGCCGCTTGTTTCAGGAATCATTGTATATGCGGCCGGAAAAGGAAGCAGGGGTTTTGAGAAGTATGTGGGATGGCTGGCGACGCTGGCCGCCCTGATACCAGTCGTCCTAGTTGGCTCAATGATTCCAGACGTAGTCGCCAAAAGTGCAACTCCTATCCGACACGTCTATCCTTGGATCCCTTCAATTGGAGTGACCTTTGGGTTCCAGATCGATGCTTTGAGTGTGACAATAGCGTTCATCATCGCTTTAGTAAGTTTCTTCGCGACTGTTTACGCCGTTGGGTATATGGAGCATGAGCATGGTCATGCAGGTTACTTCGGCAACACGCTTCTCTTCATCGGCGGAATGCTCGGGGTCGTCTTCTCATCGAATCTGCTTCAGTTCTACATCTTCTGGGAGTTAATGCTGATCCCTTCATATTTTCTGATAGTATTCTGGGGGACGCCGGAGCGTGCTGCGAGAATTGGCTTCAAATACTTTATCTTCACCCATGTTGGGGCAGTATGCCTCCTTTTCGGCATTTTGGCCACTTTCGTCCTGACGCATACATTTGAGATCTCGGAGCTTTCGCATAAGATCGGAGAGATCGATCCGAATGTTGCGATGGTTATCTTTGCGTTGATGACCTTCGGCTTCATGGTCAAGATGGCTGTTTTTCCTGTCCACACGTGGCTGCCTGACGCTCATGCGGAGGCGCCTACACCGATAAGCGCAATGCTTTCTGGGGTGATGATCAAATGCGGCGCCTTTGCTATTGCGAGGATTTCACTTGGAATCTTCTTTCCGAGCCTTAAGGGAGTCTCGACATTTCTGCTGACCCTGGCAGTCATTACGATGGTGTACGGTGGGTTGATGGCTATAGCGCAGACCGACATCAAGAGACTATTCGCCTACTCAAGCGTCAGTCAGATGGGATACATACTGTTTGGATTGACCACAGGTTCCCTAATGGGCTTGACGGGAGGGTTGTTTCACATAGTCAACCACGCGTTGTGCAAGGCGCTCCTCTTCATGTCGTCTGGAATCTTGATGCACCAGACAGAAAGCAGAGATCTAAGAGAGTATGGAGGACTTGCAGGCAAGATGCCAATGACAGCCGTGGCTTCGGTGATCGGAGCCCTTACCCTAGCCGGCACACCCCCGCTCAGCGGATTCTTCAGCGAGTCAATGATATTCGCAGGCGGAATCAACCCCGAACTAGGATTGTTCGAAGGGCAAAACCTACTCACGTTCATTGCCACCGTGAGCGCAGTCATAACTGCGGCATACTATCTATGGTTCGTGTGGCGAGTCTTCTTCGGAAAGCTACCGGACCACCTAAAGGATGTGAAAGAGGCCTCGCCAGTTATGTGGGGCCCGGCACTATGCCTCGCGATCATTGCAGTCGTCCTAGGCATCTATCCGTCGATTGCCCTAAACATCATTTCAGCGGCCGCCAAACTTATCATTCCTGAAGTCGGCCATTAACTGGGCCTTTTGTCAAGTAGGAGCAAGGTGAAAGAGTCTTGTCACCTCCACGGAAACGCCAGCCTCATTGATCGCATCATAGTCCCAAACACTTTTAGCGAACATCTACCTCTCACCTTAGCGGTCGCACAATGCCACTGGAAGAATTTCTCGTTGGACTCTGGCAACGAATTGTCGAGATGTCCCCACAAATCATAGCCGCGATCATGGTGTTAGTAATCGGTTGGACAATCGCGAGAGTCGTAGGAAAGGCATTCTCAATCGCATTTACGAAGACTGGTCTGGATAGTCTGGTAAGAAAAACCGTTCTCGGAAGAACTCTCGAGAAATCGGGAGTACGTAGTGTGACTTTCTTTGACCAACTGATCAGATGGTCAATATACCTGTTCACCATTCTGGGGGCAATAGATCTCTTGAACATCGAAGCCGCCAGTTTCGTCGTACGAAACGTCGTTGAGTATCTTCCTCACCTGATCGGTGGATTATTTATCCTGCTTGTAGGAGTAATCGTATCTGATCTCATAGGAAATGCCGTTGGAACCCTGGGAGCGGAGGTGGGCGTTGAGTTTTCACTACTTCTGTCGCGGGCGCTCAAGATACTTCTCTATTACATCGTTGTAGTCACGGCGTTGACAACCTTACAGATCGATGTGTCAATTCTTCAGACGTTTGCCAATGCGATGGCATGGGGCGTTGCCGTAGCCTTTGGCATAGCGTTCGGATTGGGCCTCAAGGACTTTGTAGCCAGAAATGCAGAGAAATGGACATCTTCGGCTGTTGTGTCTGGCAAGAAGGAGCAATCAGGTGGAGAACCGAATTGACCAGACGGAAAAAAGGTGTCCATGAAGAAGCATAACGGAGATACGTAAAGAGGATACGCGACTGGACAGTCCAATCCTCATATCGATGACTTCGCTTCGTTGAGCATAAATCTTAATACTCTTCCTCTGTTGCTGAGAGCGGGATTTAGTATTGTCAGTAAGAGTAGGTTCGTTGCTCGGTATACCTGTGAAACTCCATTATACTTTGATTGTCGCAGTGCTGCTCATCGCTTGGACCTTGGCATCAGGTTACATGCCCACAGAATATCCCGGGTTATCTTCAATCGAGTACTGGGCGATCGGTATGGTAGGAGCGATCACTCTCTTCACATCCGTACTTGTTCATGAATTAGCCCACTCATATGTCGCAAAGAAGAACGGTTTGCCTGTGAAAAGAATAGTGCTTTTCCTTTTTGGAGGAGTATCAGAAATTGAGGAGGAGCCTAAGTCACCGGGTTTGGAACTCAGGGTCGCCATGGTTGGGCCTGCCTCAAGTTTTATGATCGGTGCTGCGCTTGGGCTGGCGTGCCGTCTGCTAGGCGAATTACGTTTCAGTCCGCTGATCGTTGCACCTCTGGAATATGGGAGCTTCATAAACGTCATGTTGGGTGGTTTCAACCTGTTACCGGCGTTTCCGCTCGATGGAGGACGGATTCTTCGTGCAGCACTATGGAAGGCGAAAGGCGACATAATAGGAGCAACAAAGATTGCAACGAGATTCGGCGTTGCCTTCTCGTATCTATTCATGCTGGGAGGTGTGGCCGCGATCTTCTCCGGATCTGTCACAAGCGGTTTATGGTTCATGCTGATAGGTTGGTTCCTAAAGTCAGGGGCAGAAGCTAGCCTTAGACAGACTGTGATCGGCGAAGCATTGTCGGGCATTACGATAAGGGACATAATGACTCGCGAGGTTGATGCGGTAGGATCAGACCTGTTGCTGATCGACCTTGTGAATGACTATTTTTCCAAATACAAACATGGCGGATTTCCTGTTACAAGGGATTCCACTCTATTAGGCCTAGTAACGATTCAAGACTTGAGGAAGATCCCGAAGGAAAGATGGAATGAAGTAAGAGTCGTGGACATTATGACTCCATGTGAGAAACTGGTCTGCGTCAAGCCTGATGAGCTGGCAATGGATGCTCTCGTCAAAATGTCTAGGCTGGCGGTAGGACGGTTACCTGTACAGCAAGATGGAAAGCTGATTGGAATAGTAACGCGAAGCGATGTGTTACGAGCAATAGAGATTAGGTCTGAATTGGGCATCTAAGCCGCGAACTCTTGCTTACGCTAAGACAACATCAGAGCGCAATCAATGGTCTCTCAGAGAAAACGGACGTGATTTGGACCTACGGAGAGCCAATTGCGGTGCATTGGTAAATGTTTCTAGATGGGGCAGGTAGAAATCGGATCATGCAAAGAACAGATCCGATGCGACTCCTATCAAGTCCCGTGAGCTAACTATGCCTACGAGTCTGCGGGTTCTGTCCAGTACAGGAATATGTCTCACATACTTCTTTCTCATCAGTTTGATGAGATCTGCCACAAGAGTCAGATCTCGCCGTGAAAACTGGCTTTATCATATGATGTTTGGCACGGTCTCTGCCCTGAAGGATTCCTTGTTTCGCTATTCGGGTGAAATCTCTCTCCGTCAATATGCCAACTACTCTGCGGTTTTGCACAATCACGACCGATCCAATCTTGTGTCGTTCCATCTGAGAAGCTATCTTCGAAAGACTATCGTCCGGCCTGCCTGTAACCACATGTTCATTCATTATTTCAGAGACTCTTATTCGTCTCAAATACGACATCTTCTGCTACTCAGCTATCAGTTGAACAACTGCTGCTTCTCGAATGTATCTATTGAAGATGTTAGCAATGTTATGGTGTGATGAAAAGCCTTATGCATGTCATTTCTGAGAACTCAAGGCAAGTCTGCAGCGGTGAACGTCATGGAGGAAAACGGGTTAGTGCAGGTACTTGGCAGATCGAGTCTGGAATTGAGGTAGCCTTTCATGAGATTCTTTGTTTTGCTTGGCGCAGTAGCAGAGAGTCCAGCGGAGAAGATTCTGCATGACATCCACGAAGTGGTGGGGTGGGTTGTTCTGACACTCGCTTGGACGATATTCGTTATCGGTGGGGCACAAACATGCCTGATGTGTCGCAAGACCAAGATCGGACTTGCGATCGATAGGAGTTCAGTCCTGAGGGCGGTGCGTGACCTATGTCGAAGCTACTTGGAACCTGCGTATCGGAAACTGTTTCTCACCGGCGTTCTGACTCTCTGCGGCATGTTGTACCGTAGACTCGAGATTGGTATGCTTGACAGGTTCAACTATGCCATTGCGAATTCGGTCCGTAAGCTTTCAAATCTGTTCTTCATACATGTTGAAGTTTCCGGCATTGACAGGTTCAACTACGTACTGGCAGGAGCTTTGACTGACATCTGCGTCTGGCTTAGACTGAAGCTCGATGTAGTGGGTAGCTACTATGTTGCAATTATCTGGTTTGTTGGAGGAGTGCTCGTTTCTCTCATACTACTTTTCATGGTCTGATGACAATTGTGTAGAAACGCGACAAACCGAGTGGATAAATAGGATATGTGTAGAGCTGATAACTGATCATACGTGACACACAGTACAGTCGGAAGCCACCGCTAGTGAGGTATGAGGATTCGTCTGCTCACGATGATAACATTCTGAGCAGTCAGCAACTGTGAGGCCACCTCGAAACATTGGTGGCATATCTTACAGTTCTGGTATCCTAGCTGAGGACCGCACATCACAATGCTCGTGAAAAGATGATCGAGCATGTTGACCGTAAAGGTTATGGGAAGCACAGGAGTGAAACAGGCAGATCTACCGTCGATTCGGCAAGAGAAGCTCTTGAATTCGGGACTGCGCGACAACCGGACCGTTCTCTTATCGTGTCGGACCTGCCTTATCTTGCCGATCGGCTAATTGCATAGATTCGATGGAACTCTCACGGGCGTTAGGGATTCAACGATGGAACTACTAGTAATAGTAACTGTCTTCGTTGCGGTCATCCTGACTGCGGCTGGCACAATCGTAAAGGATACGAAGGATGCTCTGGATCTTCTTAGGTTTCAAGCAAGCATGATGGGCGCCGTTGAACTGATTCGCGGGTTGAGTGAACTATATGCGGGATTGTTGTCTGAGGCAATTATCGATTTCTCCTCAACCTTCCTTTTGTGGACTGTCGGCGTTGCAGTGACCCCGGCAATCATATCGAAGGGGATCTCTCGTGCAGGAAGAGAAATTGATGAACCGATCATCGGGACCGCAAAATCCGCAATCATCATAACTGCAATGTCAATCTTCTACCTAGCAGCCAATGTGTCTTCTATGCGTCTACGACTGCTGCCCGAGAATCTGGACATACTTCCCCTCTACTTGCTAATCTTTTCTCTGTCAATATTCAATATGGCAGTTCGTAGAGATCCGCTTAAGATACTGATAGGACTGAACATGGCTGAAAATGCTTTCATGCCACTGATGGCTGAGGTGCCTCTCATTCTGCTGGCTCTGGCCTTGGGTTCAATGGAATTCGTCAACGAAATTGCAATCTTCATAATCGCCGAGGGCAAGACGGAGTTCCGGAGCCTTCGGCTCACGCATTGGAGAGAGCGGTGTTGATCGCCAACCTACTGCCGCTCGCATGTGTTGCCACTCCTCTATTCGTTGCAGCACTATGCCCCGTGATTGTCCCGCTTTTGAAAGGCCGCCATTCGATGCTACTGGTCGCAGGGATGGGCCTAACTCTGGCTCTTGCCACTGCAATGATACCAGAGGTAATGAGCGGCACTGTTCTAATTCCTCCTCAACTTCCAATGAGAGTTGACCTAACCAACATCACCGTCGTCTTTGGAATTGCGCTCATCTCTTTCCTTTCGGCAGTCTATAATGTCGGCTCGGACCGGGGAGGCCGGTTAAGACCCGCCATCTACGATTTCTCCCTCCTATTTCTTCTGTCAATCATGCTCGGTCTGGTGATGTTTGAGGATCTGTTCTGGATCTACCTTCTGGTTGAGACTACGGTGGGAGTTTCAATCGTCTTGGTAGCATATGCCCCGGGAAAGTTTCCGATCCAAGCTGCATTCAAATACCTCATCATAACAGCGATCAGCGCCATCTTCTTCCTCGGAGGCGTCCTAATCATATATTGGCTCTGCCGAACCACCGATATCTCAGCTATCAAAGAATCCTCTGAATTGCTGCTAGACCACGAGCATTTGACGCTTTTGGCGGTCGCATTTTTCATAGTAGGGCTGGGGGCTGATCTTGGGATCCCGCCCTTCCATGGGTGGCTACCAGATGCGTTTCCAGCTTCCACGCCCGCCATCAACAGTTTCATGTGCGCAGAATCTATCTGCCTGCTCTTCGCATTATGCAAGATCCTTTATCCATTCTACTCGATTTATCCAACTCGGTCCCTTGTCGCTCTTCTCTTCTGTATTGGAGTCTTCTCTGCAATACTAGGTGCATTGCTAGCGTATGGGCAAGAGAACTTTTGGAGGCTCGCTGCCTATATCACTGTAGAAGGATACGGCCACGCCGCTCTGGCATTTGGGCTTTTCACGTCGCTTGGTTTTGTTGCAGGGCAGTTCTATCTGATCAATGGCGCAGTAATGAAGATGGGGGTTCTTCAATCTCTTGGATCGGTCTTCTTGAGAACAGGCTCAGCTAGCATCGTTGAACTGGGCGGATTAGGCAGAATGATGAAGAAAACACTGTCGACATACCTGACTTGTGCCTTGTCGTTAGGCGGTGTTCCACCTCTAAGCGGGTTCTTTGGCAAACTGCTGGTATACAACGCCGTTTTCCAATTTCTATCCGACACAGTCAGCCTTACTGCTGCGTTCTTGACAATCATTCTATTGGTTGGAGTTTCTGTAGTATCCCTCGCAGCATTGGTTAGAGCGTTTCAAGGCATATTCCTAGGCGAACTTCACGCCTCCGAAATCAGGGAAGTGTCAGGATCAATGTGGCTTCCCGCAATGACTGGAGCAGCTTTTGCTTTGTTGTTGGGTGTTTACCCTGCGCTTCTTCTAGGTTCAATGAAACCTCCATCGCTTCCCTAGGAGTCACACAGAAGGTTGACTCTTCCCGGATAGGTCTAAATGACGCCTACATGGGTCATAGTGTTGCCAAGAGGAGCTTGGCCACGGCCTTCCTGGGTCCGGGAGGAGAATCTAGTGTTACCTAGGGTCTCCTAGCACTTCTCGGAACGCTCGTCATACTCTGATTCGTGACCCTCAGCTTCTTCCAGATTGTAGTTCTCTAGCCTCTGATACCCGTCACTGAAGTAGAAGTTTCCGACGAACCTCCTGCCCTTGAATAGTAGGGGAAGCCAAACTCGGTCGTCCTCCCACATGCTGTTGTAAGGAATCTGGTCTAATGGGAACCAGTCAAGCTGACCTTCGACACTGCGCCTAAGCTTTCCTATTGTGTGTGCTGATGAAAACACGAACACCGTCTGGTCCAGGGTCCTTTGTCTGCCCAGGTAGAAGTTGAGAATTCCATGGAAACGCATACTTCTTACTCTCAGTCCCGTTTCCTCAAACATCTCACGTACTGCTCCAGCCTCAGGGGACTCTCCTTTAGCGAGTCTTCCGCCGGGAGCGTTCCACTTGCCACCTCCGAAGAGTCCCTCTGCCTTGAGGAGAAGGAGAACCCTGCGTCCTCGAAAGACATGGCATAAGGTTGCGAATGTCACCATGTGAGAGACCTTTCCTTGATTGAGAGCTTATCAACCTATCCACAGAGTATTGCAGCAACGACCGAAGTATGTTACGTGAGAAGATTTTGAACCGTTATCTGGTAAGTTGTTGTGACTAGTAAAGCGTGGTGAAGGAGGATTTGAAGATCGAACTCTTCAAGATGGAACGCTGGCAGTCGACTTATGAGAACGCTGTCCGGTACAACCTTACCGAGAGTGGTGTCCATCCACTCACTGTCAGAGAACTTGTTGGTAATGAATTGCAGACCTTGGGTGAGACCAGTTTGGGCTACGGCTATACAAACGGGACACCGGAACTCAGAGATCTGATCAGCCAACTCTACAAGGGAAGGACATCTCGCAACATCCTTGTCACAAACGGTGGCTCAGAAGCCAATTTCATCTCAATCCTACATCTAGTCGAACGAGAAGACGAAGTTGCGTTGATGCTTCCAAACTACATGCAGATTTGGGGGATCACAAGGTCGATGAGAACTAAAGTGAAGACATTCAGACTCAGAGCGAAGAACGCTTGGGCCCCAGACATCGAGCAACTGAAGAGCTTAGTTGGCAAACGGACGAAGCTGATCGCCATATGCAACCCAAACAACCCGACTGGCGCCGTCCTCTCGATAACAGAGATGAATGCCATTCGAGACCTAGCAAGTGAAAGCGGGGCATGGATACTTTCAGACGAAGTTTATCAAGGCGCTGAGCTTAACGGCCAAACCACCCAGTCGTTTCTTGACATCTACGACCGGACCATAGTGACGAATGGACTTTCAAAGGCGTACGGTCTTCCCGGGCTCCGGATTGGGTGGGTAGCCGGTCCTGAACCTATAATCGCAAAGCTCTGGTCCTATCATGACTACACGACTATTGCTCCCTCATCGGTCAGCGATCGACTCGCATGCATAGCCCTCAAGAAACGAAGCAGGATACTGGAGAGAACGAGAAACATCCTGAGAAGTAACCTCCCGATATTGGAGGAATGGCTCAACCAAGCAGGGATCTTCAGCTTTGTTAAACCGAAGGCGGGAGCCATCTCCTTCGTCAAGTACGGGCTGAAGGTCAACTCGACCAGACTTGCAGAGAAGCTACGCGAGCAAAAGAGCGTGCTTGTCGTTCCCGGAGACCACTTCGGAATTGACGGATATCTGAGAATAGGCTATGGAGCTGAATCCAACTATCTCAGAGCTGGCCTTGACCTAATCAGTCAATCTATTCAAGAATCATTAACCAACTGAAGCATCTCACTTGATCAAATATGCTCAGAGTTTGACTTCCGTCGAGTGAACAGCTTGGCTCTTTTCGATCTGTTACCACTTGCCGTTACCAGTACCGTTACCTTCGAATGGGGGGCGTGGTGCCACCTTTGTCCAAGAAGCTGAATCGCCGATGCCGTTAAGTATATGACATCATCGATGGAGAGTTCGCACGGACTTCTGAAAGCGTTCAATCTAACATCCTTACGAAACCGTCAAATGAGCTCAACAGTGGCATATCATCCCCGAACTCTGCAAGCTGATGTAAGGGGGAGGGGGGAGCCGTCGTCTAACGACGGCACCTCTACGAAGTAGCAGACGTTCTAGTAGGCGATTTGGCTATAGGAGGATTCTTTGAGCCGCCCTTAGCCCGCTCCCGAATTCGATCTCGAATCGCAACGCTTTGAATGATCTTTCAATTGCGCCTATCGTCGCCATCAGATCTGCGGAGGTCACCTGCCCCATATGCCCCACTCGGAAGATCTTTCCCTCTAGGGGGCCAAAGCCTCGAGCAATTATGACGCCGTTCTCCTCGACTTCCCGACGGAAAGCCGCATCGTCAATGCCTTGAGGATAGTATGTGGCGGTGACCGTGTCCGCCTCGAAGCTTGGTTCAGGCACAAGCCTCAACCCTAATGCCTTCATGGCTTCCCTGAAGGCTTCGGCAAGGTTTCTGTGGCGGGTAATGCGTGCTTCTAGCCCCTCTTCCAAGACGAGCTTGCACGCCTGCCCCAAGGCGTAGATCAGGTTGACTGGAGGCGTTGCGTGATACTTGGCTGGGTCGATCATGCATGGAAGCCAGTTCTTCAAATCTGCGTAGAACGCGGGAACGTCACTCTTTCGCTGCTGGAGAAATTCCACGGTTCTCTTTCCAGTTCCGATTAGTACGAGGCCAGGGGGAACACCCATGCATTTCTGAGAGCAGGAGCAGACCACATCTATGCCCCAGTCGTCTGTGCGAAGTTCCATGCCACCGAGCGAGGCGATTGTGTCTACAACAAAGAATGAGCCGGAACCCCTTACAACCTCAGCGATCTCACGGATCGGCATCGCCACACCTGTAGATGTCTCAACGTGAGCAGCGGTCACAGCCTTGAACCGCTTCCCCTTGAGAGCCCTTCTCACCTCCTCAGGCTTGATGGCCTTTCCCCATTCAACTTGCAGAACCTCAGTCTTCGCGCCGTATCGCATAGCGATATCGGCGAACCGACCACTGAAATACCCATTGTTAAGACAGAGCACACTGTCGCCGGGTTCGATGAGACTTCCCAGTCCGGCTTCTTGGGATAAGGTTCCGCTTCCGCCGAATACGAATCCCTCTCCGTTCGTTAGGAGTATCTTCTTCAGATCTTCTAGCACTAGTTTGAATTTCTTGGCCCATTCAAGGCTAAGATGCGAGTCGGATTGTCGACACATGGCTCTTAGAACAGAGGGATCTTGAATCGTCGACCCTGGAATCATCAGCAATCTACGTTCAGACATGGCCGATCGGCCTCCTGTTCACCTAACTAGTGCGTTGTTCGTAGGTTTATCGGTTGCCCGCTTGGCCGCTAGGCACCGTCGTAACGGCAAATATATGCTTCCCGGAGGATGCCAGTCAAATGGCGCAATTCTCATGAAAGCAAAGGTCTGTAAGAGAGGACGGGGGACTGCGACGGGCTTTAATGATAGGTCACATGCATTCTCAAGGTATGGTGTCAACTGCGTATACAAGGGGGCGTAGTAGAGAGTACAGGGTTCTTCAGACCCTTCGAAAAGAGCGATGGTTGTGCAGCCGAAGCGCGGCATCTCATGGCCCGGTGGACATTTTTGCGGGAAGAAACGGGCAAACACTCTTGATTCAGGTGAAGAGCGGCAAGAGCAGAGTGAGTGAACTCGACAGAAAAATCCTCAAGGACTGGGCTAAGGCTTACAGAGGAAGGGCAGAGATATGGCATTTCCATAGAAGAAAGGGCCTAAGAAAGATTCTAGTCTATGACGCAAGCGAAAGTGGAGAAAACTAGAAAGCCCCTCTGCCACGCAATGCCGTTGTCCATGTGAGATTTTTGCATATTCGCATAAGTCAAGAGACTCTGTGCTTTTCGTGTTTGTAGAATAGTGTGGCTGGACAACCAAGGCACTTATAGGCAGGACAGGTTCCACAGCTTGTTCCACAGGGGGAGATACGCAGTGGCTCTTTGGGGAGTCGCATCTTCAATTGTTTTGGGTGGTGTACATGACCTACAATTGTGACCTTTGCACTTTCCAATCTAAAGGTTTCTCTGGGTTTCTTCTCTACGTACTCGATCCACCATCTTTGTCTTTCTGGGAGAAAAAATGCAGCGAAAATTTGGTTCTCTTTGGTTCCCATGAAGCTTATGTATGGACAATTCTTGTAGCGATTTGCTATTTGTTTCGCTTTCTCTCGCGTCTCCGCCTCCCCGAACAGTAAAGCGCATATTAGCTCGCCTTCCATTTTCTTCTTCCTTCCTGCAGTCTGTGGCGACTACAGGACTGCCCGGCAAGAACATAATCGTGAGCATATGACAAGAGGATGGAGATCAACTGAGATACGGTAGCTAAGGCTTGTTGAAGATGAGGAAGCGGGAGATATGCATGTGACTAGTGTTTCGGATAAGGGGGAGTTTGAGGCCCTTGCGCGTGAGGGAGCAAGCAGGGTCAAGGTTAGGTATCTATTAGAGAAGTCAGCTGGCGCAAGGCATTTCTACCTTAGATACTACGCGGTTGAGGAAGGGGGACATACGCCCCTGGACCGGCATGGTTACGAGCATGAAGTCTTCGTGCTTGAAGGACGGGGAGTCATGGTTAGCGAAGACGGAGAGATCCAAATAAAGCCAGGAGATGCCATCTATCTGGGCCCGAACGATCTTCATCAGTTCAGAAACCCGAACAGCGAACGTCTGGTCTTTCTTTGCGTCAAGGGTGACGAGAGATTGTACAAAGGTGACGCCGCTGCCAAAAGCAATCTCTGAAGCTTAAGCCAAGGCTTCGAGCAGCACAGATCCTTCAACAATGCCGACCTCTAGAAGTGCAAAGACAAATATCTGCGCCAAGAGATCCGTGTAGCGATCTGCAATGAAGCTAAAGTGGTTAGGCCACGCAAGCATGATGATTGAAACAGGTGGCAAGATTATCTACATTGACCCCTACCAAGGCGACTACGATAGAAAAGCAGACATAATCATAGTTACGCACGGGCATGGCGACCACTTAAGCAAGCCAAAGATATCTATGGCAAGTAAGGACGATACGATCTTTGTCGCCGCGAAAAGCTGTGCAAAGGAGATCTCGGGAAAGGTTGTTTCAATGGAGGCCGGTCAAAAGCAAAGGTTCGACGGAATAGAGATCGAAGCCGTGCACTCATACAATTACAAGAGGTTCAGGTCGCCAGGAGTCCCATTCCATCCCAAAGGGCAGAACATCGCTGTAATCATAAGATCCGAAGGAAAGACGATTTTCCACGCAAGTGACACTGACTTCATACCGGAGATGAAGACGCTACCAGCGATAGACGTAGCTCTTCTCCCTATCGATGGCACTTACACCATGGATGTACCTGAGGCCGTGGAGGCGACTCTCGCCATCAAGCCCAAGATAGTCGTTCCAATCCATCGACGCGAATCAAGCGTAGAAGACTTCCAAAGGCAAGTAAAGGCAAAGAGCAACGTCAAGGTCTTGGCGCTCGGCCGAGGAGAAGAAGCAACCATATAGGGCGTTGCTTCCTAGGTTTCCCGCCATCACTCAACAGGAGAAGGTCATAGCGGTATCGCAGTTGTCTCCTTCTCGGATTCGAATACGAGACAAGTCAACGTCTTCTCGATTCCCTTGACTAGTCTGAGCTTATCAACCACGAATCTACCTATCGACCCAACGTCTCTCTCCTTCACTTTCATCAGTATATCCCAGTCGCCCGAGATTATGTGGACCTCCTGAACCTCGGGAAACCCCGCAATCTGTTTCGCAACCTCCCTCTGAGACAGAACCTTCCCACCTTCACCTCTGTACGCGAATGACCCTAGGACGAAAGCCGTGGTTCCCATGTCAAGTTTCGCCGAGTCCAAGACTGCGCGGTAGCCCTTGACCATGCCTAATCGCTCCATCCGCTTGATCTTGGCAAACACGGTTGTTACGGGAGTGTTGGTTCTGTTTGAGATCTCCCTCGCGGTGATGCGGCAATCCTCCTGGATGATCCGGAGAATCTCCATGTCCTTGCTGTCAAGAGTCTCTCGCATGGTTGTAATTATTTCAAGTATGAAGCTTAAATTGTTATCGAAACTGAAAAAATCGCAAATTTCTTCGCAAAAAACTTAAGGGGACCAACATCGGCTCGTATGAGAGCCATGCCCAGACGCATGAGAATCAGCCCCAGTAGCGGTCTCAGCTCATTCAAACCACTCAGGAATCGATACGACTCGATCAAAGAGCCGAAGACGATTAGCATGCTGAAGATCCAAGATGTGCTTCTCTCATCTACCAGAATCTTCCTTAGAAGGAGAGGCTTTGCAGAGATTCTTGCCCCAATAGTCGGGCCTGTCACTGATCCAGGGATACGAGGTGCGAAGCAAGCATCCATCAACTACTATGGATACAGATTCAAAGTAATGAGCAGCATGATTCTATACAAGCAGATGGCGATACAATCGCTCGATAAGATCTTTGCAGTTTCTCCGAATGTCAGGCTGGAACCTGTTGCTTCGAGACGCACAGGCAGACATCTCGCGGAGTTCCGGCAAGTAGACATTGAAGCGTCTGGTTGGGGGTACACTGATGCGATGGAACTCGCTGAGAATCTTGTAACGTACGTATGCCGAGATGCTCTCGCGAAATGCGCGGTTGAACTCTCATGTTTGAAAAGGAACCTTGAGATGCCGAGAAAGCCGTTCATGCGTCTGCGTTACCGAGATGTGATCGAAAATCTCCAAGAGAAGGGACTTAAAGTGCCCCAAGGAGAGGAGATACCTTGGTCCATTGAGGAACATCTATCAGCCCAGTTCAGGGAGCCCTTCTTCATAACCGACTACCCAATAACAGCCAGAGGATTCTATGACCGTGAGGACCCGAACAGTCCCGGCACCCTTCTCGACTTCGACCTCTATTATCCTGAAGGGTATGGAGAAGCAGCCTCTGGAGCCGAAAGAGAGCACACCTATCGGAACGTGCTCGATCGAATGAAGCGAAACGGAGAGAATCCAAGACGCTACCAATGGTACTTGAGGATGCTGAAACGAGGCGTACCTCCCTCTGCAGGCTTTGGTATTGGCGTTGAAAGATTGACACGGTGGATTTGCGGGCTTGGAGCGATATGGGAGGCTGTTCCCTTTCCCAAAGTTCCTGGAATAGAATCTCCTTGAAGGACCGATAAGCGATTTTCTCTCTGCCTTGCGTGAGTTGTACCTCTCGCCAAATCACGCCTCCTTCTTGCGAATGCAATCGAAACGACAAGAAGTAAGAGCGAAGCGAAAACTTCCAAAGCGTACACTGTGATGTCCTCCTTTTTTTCATATGTGGCCTTCAACCAGCGAGCTTGGACTTCTGTCGGCTTTGTGACGACAAGAGTCAGGACGACGCTTCGCTCTTTGGGGTCTAGAGACCATCCGTCGAACCTATGGATTACTAAAGTGTCGTTCACGCGATCCTGTATCATTGGGGGAGATACTGTGATTGTGGCCGTAGCATTTTGATCGTACCAGCCCTCTCCAGCGATATGCCCAACCTCTGAAGAGGGCGATATGTAATACTGAAGTCGGAAGAATGCTTCGATCTGGCAGCTCTCAGTTACTTTGATGGTTCTCCTAGTTGGATACGGTCCGTCTCTCCATCCATCGAATATGGCTCGCTCATGGTTTGTCAAGTAGGTGATTAGAGGCACCTCCACGACGCTATAGCCTCGGACCACACCTACCCTTACTATCCCCATGTCATTTGAGGTGTGCAAGACTCCATTGATTCTCACTTGAATTCTAGGGAGAGTTGTTTTGATGGTCAGATCAATCGTATCAGAAACCAAGACCCTTACAGGTAGCGAGTAATTGCCTGTCGGAAAGGCCCACCTATCGTTGTCACTGCACAAGACGAAGAGGTTGAGACGCATGTATACACCATTGTTCGGGGCCTGAGCGACTAGGGTGACTTTTCTGGATCCGTTTTCGAGGTCTGACAGCTGTCGGACTGATAGGATTGCATCTGTCTCAGAAGAATAGAGCGCGATCCATCCTCTAGCCTTGCTAGGTTTTTGCCAGTGAATCGTCGCCGAAACGCGGAATATCTCGCCAGGCGGTACTACTTGAGGTACAACAGCCCCGGTCAACGCTACTCTGGCTTGTGTGTTTGTTGGCAGGGAGCTGGTCAGATTCCTTGAGGCCTCTCGCAGGAGAGATTTTTGCCTTTCCAGCTGCAAGCTCTTTGATTGCTCAATGAAGCTTACCGTGACTGCGATCGCTTCAGAGTCATATCGTCCAGTGCTTGCGATAGTCCAGACTTCATGCGCCACATTGTTGATGATTCGGAACTCTTTGTGAAGCCAGCGGTCGTCATACTGCCCTCTAGTTGGAGTTGATTCAAAGAAGCTTCTGCCAGAATCGATATATGATTTAGTCATTTCGGTTCCATAAAGGATCAGATGGTTCGCTTTCAGAGCACTCGCGTATGGCACAAACTGCTCCAGAGGCACAGTTATCAGAACAATGCCGTTCGGACCAGACCAGCCTTCTGGGTCTGCGATCGTTGCCTCTCTGACCGCCGCTATCCCCCCAACGGAATAGCCAACCAGATACACGTAGCGGTATCCTGCAGTAGTTGCCCATGCTTTCGCATCATGAATCAACATGCTGGGATAGAACTCGGCTCGTATCGTCCTGTTCAACGCCGTCTGGAAAATCGTGCTCGACCCTCTCTCAAGCGTGAGAACCGAGTAGTATCTTGCAAGATCTTGAACGAACCGCATCGTGTTGTATGATTCAAGCCAGTAAGGGTTAACGATTAAGGGCGGGCCCTCAATCCCTCCACCGAGCCAGATTATGCACGTATCACTCTCAGCATTCTCCCAATGTCTCCAGTGAGTCCCACCAACTTTGATGGTTGTCACGCTTCCGCTACCTGATGAAGGTGCAATGGCGATTGAGTTCATTATGAACCAAAGGGCCACAGCTAACATGATCCGTCGTTTACTGAAGATTCTGGACGATGGCTTCCGACCTATGCATCTTCTCCTCGCTCCACGAATGAAGAGGAAAAGTGACAGGAGTACTAATGAAAGAGATGCCAAGCGGGCCGAAGGGCCTAGAGACAATTCTTGTTCTCTTCGCCAAAGGGCGTAGACTTTCTTTGGGCCGAACATCTGGATTGCAGCAACCGGCCCTTGGCCTGACCAGTCTCCCTCCCATCTGTCGAACATATTCTTGGTGTTCAGAACTCCTATTGCTCCAGCTCTTACTTCAGGCAGAACCGCGAATAATGCTGTGCTATTCTGATCGTACCAGCCGCCACCAATCGGATCCCCGAGTTCAGAGTCAACAGTCAGAAGATATTGAGTACGGTAGAGTGCCGTCAGCCTCGTGTCGTGAGATAGGTTAACGACTCGCGGGTTGGACTGTGCTCCGTCGCTCCATCGATCAAAGATCCGGCGGACTCCTTCGCAAACTGGTATCACCGGTTCAGCGAATAGCGTATGTTGGCCCCGCCACAGAAAGATTCCTATTTCTTGGTCGTTCTTCGGCTCATATCGTAAACCGTCGACTTGAAATGCGTAGCTTGATGTCACGTTTAGCCAGAGCCTGTCCTCTGACACGACCTCTACGGCAAACGCCTTCT
>CAYQCQ010000012.1:17098-19471 GCA_964416035.1 uncultured Candidatus Bathyarchaeia archaeon | reverse complement strand
CATGTCATTTTGAGTCGTGCCTGATAGCAATTCAGGCGCAACTCCCTGTTTCTGGGCCACGGCGATGTACGTGGCAAGAAGCATTGCAGCAGGCCCATTGATGGTCATTGACGTGCTCACCTTGTCTAACGGGATTCCTCCAAACAGAGTTTCCATATCCGCAAGAGATGAGACAGCCACACCGCATCTACCGACCTCACCACGAGCAAAGGGATGATCGGAGTCGTAGCCCATGATCGTGGGGTAGTCGAAGGCGACGCTCAGGCCAGTTTCTCCTTCGGTGAGGAGATACTTGAACCGCCGGTTAGTTTCCTCGGCTGTTCCGAATCCAGAGAACTCTCGCATGGTCCAAAGGCGGCCACGATACATCGTGGGATGTATTCCTCTTGTGTATGGAAATTGGCCCGGACAGCCAAGATCCTCAGAGTAGTCCAGATCCGAAAGGTCTGCTGGAGTATAGAGCTTATTCACTTGGAAATCGGATGTGGTTGTGAATTCAGGCTTTCTCTCCGGCCTGGCTTCTAGATGGCTTTTGAGAGTGGTCTCCTCCCGCCGCCCTGATTTCTCTTTTATCTCTCTCGGCTCTTCTGGGTCTGGCACGTTGGGTCCTCCGGAAACGACTAGCAACCCTTCGCCAAAAGAGGCTAAAAAACTATCTCAGAGACGGGTGTGACTAGTCACCCAAACAAGTATCTCGCCAGAGTCTCGAAGACTTCATGAAGCCTTCTGCTTGACATCCTTCTTCTTCAGGAGTCTTCGAAGGCCTGTTTCTTCGCTAGCCCATTTCAGAATGATTATGGTGAGGACGCCTGATGTTGCCACAGCAACGAACAGCCAAAGCACTCGGACACTTATGTCCATGGAAGTCACGCCATTGTTTCCGTAGCTATCCTCCGCCAAGAGCGTCATCTTCCATGTTCCAATGCGTTGGATCTCCGTGATCGCAAGGTAATATGTAAGAATCCAGCAGCGGGATTTTTCTTGGAATACCAGTGGTTTTGAATCTCTCAAAGTCCCACTTTCGAAGGTCGCCGAGACCTTGCCATCAACAAGGTCTGACCCATCAGGATACTTAGCAGTTACATTTAGGATAACCGAATCAAAGAGTATCTCGTACGTGTCCTTTGGTGATAAGATGGAGATTCTCAGTTGCGCAGGAGCCACCTCGAACTGTGACGAAACGGACGTAGATGAAGGGGCTTTGTTACCGAATCCGTCGTCGAACGATCCGGGCGAAACTAGTAATGTGTAGTTCTTCGCCAGAGTATCGTTCCTTGCGATAATGTATTCAGCCACCCATATTCCATTCATCGCGTCAGCGAGAACAAGTGGTAGTGACTGAGTTATTATGCCCATTCGAGAGATGAAGACAGGTTTGGAGCCGGGCTTGATCGTTGTTACTGGCGATTCGTCTGGATACTTGACTATGAAAGCAATCTTTGCAGTCTCTGTACGCTGATATCGTGCCAAAGGCTGCTGATGGACAGATAGCCTCAAAGAAGCTTCGATGACACCAAATTGGCCGTCTGCACGATGCCTCTCGAAGCCATTGTCGAAAGTGCCGGTTCCGCCGACAGATATGATCCATGATCCGACTTGGACATTGTTTGGTATCGGCCAGGTATGTTCAAACTCGCCCATGTCGTTTGCGATCGCTGTTGCGTTACTTACTAGTGCGTCCATGGGATTTCGAATGTCTAGTCTGATTGTCGACCCCGGAAGAACTCCTCCTCCGACGAACTTAGCAACCTCCCTTCTTTGATACACGGGCTTAACGGGGCCGACCACGCCGAAGTGACACATAGCGCCAGCGGTGTCCAGCGCTGACGAAGTCGAGATGGTTAGTACATAGGTTCCGAGAGCAGGCGGTACATCTAGAGGGATCTTTACATTTGGATAGGGAACGCCTCCGGTTGTTGTCGCCACAAAGGAAACGCCCGTGAATGACGCATTTTGCCCTCTAGGCTTCTGCAACCAAAGGAAATACGTGAGAGAAGCTTGAAGGCCATAGCCGCTTATCAATACCTCCCTAGTCAGGTGGGAGTACACGGGGCTATCAGTGTCAATCACAGGTCGAGCGGCTGATGACGCAGGCAGAACACACAGGTGAAGGATCGTTCCGATCGACAGGACGAGCGTGATTATGATGAGAAGCTTTCGAGTGAAAGGCAAAGCCGATCGTAGTTCTGATTCAGGCATTTGCCTATTATATGTTTTGACATTGATTAGCCAATGTGCAGAAATCTATCTTCAGGATAGCGCAAAAAAAAAGGGATAGAGATGTCTAGTCGGTTCCTTTGCCTAACTGTTTTCTCTTCTCGTATTGCTCGACGAAGTTCTTCAAAGTCTTGTGGGCCACTTCAAGTCTGGCAA
>CAYQCQ010000012.1:0-17088 GCA_964416035.1 uncultured Candidatus Bathyarchaeia archaeon | reverse complement strand
TCCTAATGCACTCCTAACAATAGTTATGAGGTTGAAAAGCTTGACAAGTTCAGTTTTCAATGTGATGAGAGGTCTATCCCTGACTGGGAAACTTTCTCTTAATCCATATCTCTGCAATTCCGTCACCGCGATCCGCCTGAACGATGCTTTTCTCCAGAAAGCTCGCGATTGATCTTCCCCATCTCTTGGGAAACGATTCCAAGCGCAACCCTCAGCGAGGAGATAGTTTCATCTATTGATTCACTTGATTCACGGCGCCAGAGCTTCACAGCACCCTCGGCGGCCATTTTGCCAAGCGATGTCAGACTATATGTTCCATTCCCCTTTTCAATCAAACCTGACTCTACTAAGTTTGAGAGAATGACTGTCTCATGCTCCTTTAGCTCTAGGGCCTTTTCAGAAACGGCTCTTTCGGGACTTGAGGCATTCATATCTAGGAACCTTAGCAGTACGGATGGCCCAGAGGGAACTTTGTCTGGGAACTTTTCTCTTGCAGTCTCCTGCATCTTCTGAAGCCCTTCGATCCTTTCCACAGCGTCCTGAATCTTTGCAAGTTTCTCTCTGACTGAGAGAAGTGATTGTACTACGGGACTAGTCGTATTGAGACGATAGAGTGTGACTGCTCCGACCTGACGGGACGGACTTATTGCCTTCATCTTCTCAAGATCCTCCCAGATCCTATAAAGAGTAGTTCTGCCGATTCCAGATCGTGTTGCGATTTCTGTCTTGGTGAACTCTTGTGTCGGTTTCTCTGCGAGAGAGGTCAGAACTTTCAGCTGCGGAGGCTTTGTGAGTGCTTTCATGAAGGTCGACACATCTTCCTCGACTGACATCTTCATCTCCGTTTTCTCATTCTGCTAGGGCGCGGTATATTAATGTTCCTCTTCTGGAACATCGACGAATCACGCCGAAGGATCAACGTAGAATGGCGCAACAAGAAACCGTCATGAAGAAACGATATGAGACACAGCGGGAGAGAAACGGGGAAACAATGACTCATAGAAAAAGGATAAAGGCATCAACGCCATAGGCGGCAGAAGTCCTAGTGATGATTTAAGAGGCGCCCCCCGCACTGGTCAGGAGAGCAGTTCGCCCGTAGAGCCATTGACGTGTGCGATGCCTTCCTTCTTGGCGTATTGGTACTTAATCTCATACACAGGCAAGTATAGCAGCATTAGATGCGTCACTTCGAACCTATTGCTCAGAATCCTCGTGAATGTCCTTGGCGGTTCCGCTACGGCCTCGCTGAGCCTTCTTATCACTGAATCCTTGGTTTCATGTAATGGCATGATCTCAACGGGCTGATTATTCCTCCGAAGTTGCTCAACGCTTGAGATCTGTTGTAGAGGAGGCTTGCGACTAAGGAAACGTTCGATTTGGGGGGTGTGTCTCCCATGAGCGTCGAGATAGAGTGACGTCTCTTCATACTTTCTTGCAAGTTCAGTGACTCCATCCAAGATGAAGAATCGTGGACTGGCGGACATCAGCCCTGTGGCCTTTTCAAGCCTCTTTTTGAACTCTCCTAGAAGCGAGGAAGCCTTGGCGTCGCGTAGAACTAGGTTTCGAAGTTTTCCCTCCACCTCCACTGCCACTACGTCCTCACTTGTTCGGACTCGATAGGATGCTCCTCTGAAGAAGAAGCATTCGTGATACGCTTCGGCTATCCAGTAAGGACGATAGTGGAGGTACGGTTGCTCAAACTCGATCTTGAATGTCCTGGACTTCGGAAAATTACTCAAGGCCATTCCAAGCGCTCGCCATCTCAGGGACTTGACCTTTTCCAAGATGTCTGACGACGGGATAGGGGCTACAGTAGAGAGAGTTTCCTTGACACTGGCTGGATACCATCCATTTCCGACTTTGGTGTCATCGAATCCTCCGGCCTTTTCTATTAGACTCTGAAATTCCTCCAAGGTCGCGTCTAAGTATCTTCTAATCTCTTTTATCCGGTCTCCTGGTTCCAAGAGGATCATCAAGGATACCTTGGCCAGACGAATTTAAGAATCCTTACCGCGCGATTAAGAACAGCTGACTAGAATATCAACGGCAAAAAGAAGAAAAGAAAGAAGGCAAACCACTTACGGTAGGCAAGATCTCTAAGGAACTGGTGGTTGAACCCCTTCTACAGGTTGTTGAACCCCTGCTACGGTTTCAAGAGGAGGGACTGGCGGCATAGTCTCCTCAGGGGGAGGAGGGGGTGGCGCTTTCTTAGGCTTCGGCTTAGGCTTCGGCTTTGCCTTCGGCTTTGCCCTCTTCGCTTTTTTCTTTGGCTTCTTCTTTGCTTTCTTCGGCAAAATCTCACACCTTCAAGTGGACGGTATTACATGTTTGCAGAAGATAGATAAGTTTTGGGTTTTCCTTGGCTTCGAAGGCGCTTCTTGAGTAGTGTTCTCCAAGGTTTGGGTTGCCTGAGGCGTGGTGCAAGAATCAGCCTTGAGCCTTCCTTTCATCTCCTATAACTTTGGAAACTGGTCATAAGCTCCTTTGAGGTGCGACATTGCCAAAGGACGCGGCTCTGCTAGAGCTTTTCCCGCGCTCTCACAGGAGAATGGCTCATTTTCTCAGTATTTCAGCGAAAAAGGATAGAAATCACTCCAGTGTAGTCAATCCGCCATAAATTCATCTTAACGCTGCTCCTTGCTAAGGTGTAGAAGGCTTGAAGTGCGCTATGTCGAGAATTGATCCTACCCGATCTTTCTTCTCTCTGAAGACGGCCTTGACATCCATGCCAATGTAGACGTCTCGATCGCGTGTCTCTCGAATTCTATGAATAATGCCTTCGTTCGCTCCTCTAAGTCTTATCAAAGCAAAGACCTCTGGTTCGGCCAATCTGTTTCCGTCAGGGTCGAAATAACATGTTGTGAATGTCTCTACCTGTCCCTGACTGGCCACCTCCACCCATTCGGCTAGGCGTTCAAAGCATCGCTCACAGTAAGTCTTTGGTGGAACGTGTACCGTATCGCATTTTCTGCATCTGATGCCAACAATCTTCGCGTTCTCCTTGATCTCTCTGAGGAACCTCTCTCCGGCGACTCCTGCAGTATACAGGAAGTTAACAGGTATCTCGCCCTCCACATGCCTCATATTATTTGGAGACCGGATTTTTTCTGTGAAGCCCATCACTACTCACCTCTCAATCGGCCTGAAGTACTTGATGTCCGTGATTGAGCCTGTCCTCTCTTCTGGAGGTCTCCACACTGCTTGCACTTTTATTCCGAACTCGACTTTCTTAGGATCTGTTTCTCCAACTAAGTGTAAGATGCCGGCACTGGTCGTTCCGTCAATCTGAATCACAGCCGGTATCAGCGGCTCCTTGATTCTTGTTGCATCAGCCGAGATGTGACTTACTGAGAACGTGTTGACGACCCCGCTATCCTTGAGAATAACCCAGCGATCGTTAGGCCTGAAGCACCATTCACAGAACATACGAGGAGGAACTACTATCCGGCCGCATTTGTCGCATTGCCTTCCGATTATTCTGCCGTTCTTCAGTTCACCTAAATACCTTCCTATGGCGACACCTGCAGACCAAGTGTACTTCGCCTTCGGCCAGTAGCCCACCGACAGTACTTTGCCCTGCTTCAAGTCTTCTTCTCTAAGCGGAGTTCCCGCGTATTCCTTGATTTTAATGCTCATTTTTTCAGCCCCCTACGCGCGCATCACCACGACCGTTCCCACTTGCATGAGATCACCCCAAGCCTGGGCCACAGCAGTTTTAGGATCTCCCGGAACCTGCCTCTTCCCAGCTTCCCCCCTGAGTTGCCAGAAGAGTTCGCAGATCTTCATCAGTCCAGCAGCTGCGATTGGATTTCCGACGCCAAGCAGTCCGCCTGATGGGCATATAGGAAGCTTTCCGTCTCGTTGAGTCACTCCTTCCCACGCAAGATCAGGAGCCTCTCCCTTCTTGCATAGCATAAGTCCCTCCATGTGATGGAGCTCCTTGTAGTCGAAAGGGTCGTAAGGTTCGGCGAAGTCTATCTCCTCTCTCGGGTTCTTGATTCCAGCCATCTGGTAGGCCATCCTAGCCGCGTTCTCCACGTATTGCGGATAGTAGAGATCCCTGTTCGTCCAGTAAGCCGTGTCAAGATTCCATCCGACACCATCAATCCAAACGGGAGAATCCGTGATCTTCCTTGCCACATCCTCAGAAGCCAAGACGACGGCCGCGGCGCCATCACTGGTAGGGCTAATATCCAACCGTTGAACCGGCCAGACAAGAACCTCTGAGTTGAGAACGTCTTCAATAGTGATCTTCTGTGCCAGCTGGGCGCACGGATGATCCATTGCATTTCTCTTGTTCTTGACGGAAACGATAGCGATCTTCTCCTTCGGTATCTTGTGCACATGCATATACCTGTGCATCTCAAGTGCGAAAATCCACACCAGATTCGGGCCGAGCGGGCGCTCAGTGAAGTTGTCGAAGATCGTTAGAAAGGCGGCCTGTGGATGAGGCCTGCAACTTGACATCTTCTCTTCGCAGACAACAAGGCACGTGTCGAACAGCCCGGAAGCCACGTGCTGCCATCCGTGAATCGGTGCGAACACGCCCGTCCCTCCGCCTACATAGTTTCTCATGTATGGTTTTCGCCAAGCTCCAGCTCCATCGATAAGATACTCTCCCTTCATGTGAACACCGTCGAATGCGTCCGGTCCCGACCCCATCGTGACGCTCTCTATGTCTTCTATCCTTAGACCGCAAGAGTCAAGGGCCATTCTTGCAGCCTCGTACGCTAGTTCCTTTCCCGTCTCCTGTGCTCTACGCATGAACTTGGTCATCCCAGCGCCGACGACTGCAACTCTCTTCTTCATGAACAAGGCACTCAGCTCCTCTCAGAAGTTAGGATAATGGTTGCGCCACTTGCAGTTGGAACCCCCCTCCAACATTGAACAAGTCCTGTTCGAACGTTTTTCACTTGGTGCTCGCCTGCCTGGTTCCATAGTTGCAGAACCATTTCGCAGAGTCTTTGGAGACCGGCCATCTCAAAGGTGTACCCCATGCCCAAACTTCCTCCTGAGGCGTTCACCGGGATCTCACCGTCAGGCGCGGTTGCTCCCTTCACTGTGAGGTCACCTGCCTCGCCTTTCTTGCAGAATCCCATTGCTTCAAGATGTTGAAGCTCCTTGTAGGAGAATGAATCGTCGATCTCAAGCAGATCTATGTCTTTCGGCCGAACCTTCTCTGCCATCTTGAACGCTCTGTCTGCCGCTATCTTCGCGTATGCCGCTTCTCCCCACTCCCTTGCCTCCAAGCATGGGGTATCTGAGCACCAGCCTAATCCAAGGATCCACACGGGATCATCACAGAAGTCTTTGGCTCTCTCCTCGGAGGCTAGGACGGCAACTGCGGCACCGTCAGCAGGCTCGGCGATATCCATCTTGCCTAGCGGATAACAGATGGCTTCGGAAGCCAGCACATCCTGCGCTGTCGTTTGGGAGGCGTATGCTGCATACGGATTTCTCAGTGCGCTTTTTCGATTCTTCTCAACCACCCTTGCGCATTGCTCTCGAGTGTTACCGCTTTCATGCAAGTACCTTGTCATTTCGAGACCTGCAATGAAATATGGATCTGCAGCCAAAGGTCTCACATATATCGGATCCAGCGCTAAGCTCATTATGTTCCGAATCGACACAATCTCTGAGGCCTTGCTGTGTGCTTCGACAGCTGCCACATCGATGAGGCCTGTTGAGATCTGCATGTATGCCGTTATGAGGCTGTAGAGTCCGTCTCCAGATATTGTGCAAACGGGCTTCAATGATGCGCCGATTTGATCCGGCACGTACTCGTCGAAGATACTTGTTCCTTCCCAGAAATCCTCTGATGAGCAGATGAAGCTCTGCACGTCTCTTCGAGGGTCTACTCCTGCGTCGTTGTAGGCCTTGACGGCAGCCTCAAACATCATCTCTTTATACGACAAGTCAGGTGTGATCGACCTGAGCTGCGTCATCCCGACACCGATCACTGCGACCCTAGCTGTCATCCTTTCACCATCAGAACCGGCTTCAGATAATCCCTATTTTCCAATTTAAGACGATCGACAACCGAGACATGCTTAGGGCAGTGCCGAAATAGGACCCGCCGAAACGAGTGCTGTACCTCGGTGAAAGAATTATACGTTTAGTGCTCTAAAGTCGAACACTCAAGTGGTAGAGCTTGAAGGGAAAACCTCTAGCGTCGATAGTTTCAGTGGGCCTTTCAAAGTTCGGGAAACTGGAAGGAAAATACTCCAGAGAGATTTTCCTTGAAGCTGCGAGAGAAGCTTTCAGCAGCTGCTCAAATCTTGATCCCAAGAGAGATGTCAAGGCACTATTTGTCGGACAGATGTCTGAGTCATTCGAGCATCAGGGGCATGTCGCACCTTCGCTGTCGGATTGGATGGGTCTTCTACCCATTCCTGCAACCAGAGTCGAAGTGGCGTGTGCTTCCTCGGGCGCGGCCTTGAGATGCGCCATTTTCGCAATCATGTCAGGAATACATGATGTCGTGGCTGTAGGCGGCGTGGAAAAGATGACCCATCGAGCCACCTCTGACGTAACCGAATACTTGGCTATGGCTTCAGATTTCCCAATGGAACAATGGCACGGCATAACGTTCCCCGCGATCTTCGGATTGATTGCCACTGCCCATATGCACAAATACGGAACGACCGAGGAGCAGATGGCCATGGTTGCAGTGAAGAACCACCATCATGGATGCCTCAACCCCAAGGCTCAGATCCAAAGCGAGATCACGGTGAAGCAGGTGATGGAGTCGAGACCAGTAGCTTGGCCGCTGAAGCTGTTTGACTGCTCTTTGATCAGTGATGGAGCAAGCTGCTTGGTCATCACCAGGCCAGACATCGCTAGACGCTTCACCGACACGCCAGTAGATATTGTCGGTACTGGGCAGGCCAGTGAGACGATAGGGCTCTATGAAAGAGACGACATAACTTTCATGCAAGTCGCTCGATTAGCTGCCAAGCAAGCCTATGAGATGTCAGACAAGACGCCACGCAGCATAGACGTCGCGGAGGTGCACGATTGCTTTACTATAGCGGAGATAATCGCATACGAAGATCTGGGTTTCTGTGCACCAGGAGAAGGAGGAAAACTGATTGAGAAAGGGGAAACGCAGCTGGGTGGGAGGATTCCAGTAAACACGAGTGGCGGCCTCAAGGCTAAGGGACATCCCGTTGGGGCAACCGGGACAGCTCAATCCTGCGAGGTCTACATTCAACTGACGGGGCAGGCTGGGCGTCGACAAGTCAACGACGCGAGCACAGGTTTGACTCATAATATCGGCGGATCAGGAGCAACCGGGGTTGTTCACATCTATCAGAGGCGAGATTGACATGGATTCAGGGTCTCCTCCAACTCTCGAAAGCTTCTACCAATTCTGCGCTGAAAAGAAGTTAATGGCGGCAAGATGCAAATCGTGCGGAGCGACTCTGGTTCCCCCAAGGGTCCTCTGCCCGAGATGCAGTTCAGTGGATATGGACTGGACAGAACTGAAGGGGACTGGAAAGCTCCTGACATACTCTGTGGTGCATGTCGCTCCGTCGGCTTTTCAGTCATTCGTACCTTATGCAGTTGGAATAGTATTGTTGGATGAAGGTGCTAGGCTTCCCGGAATGATTCGAGTGGAACCTAGAGACCTTAGGATTGGATTGAGGCTGAAAGTTGCCTTCGAATCGTCTCAGTCAAATAGGTGGCCTTCTTGGGCAAGATACTTCTTTGTGAAAGCTGACTCTTCCTAGGAGGGATGAAGGTCTGACTCGCCCGGATGCGACTGCTAGGATAACGGACCATGCGGCCCGATCTAGGATGTACCTGAGTATTCTCCTACGGTTGAATCTGTAGCGTCGAGTATCGGCCATCTCTCCATTTGCAGATGGCCACTGCTAATGAGTATTCGTCCAAGCTTCTAGGCGCTCAGGCGCTAGATTCACGTAGTTACTTTGCTGACTCTTGCGACACTGTCGATGGATTTGAAGTTGAATGGGTCATTTGAGACATCGTATTGATTGCTCTGATCTTCCAGAACCGGCGAGGGTCACTACATGAATTTTCGGATGAGCTTCAACAGCAAGAGAGGCGCAAGAATCATTGTTGACAGGACCAATGTTCCAGTCGAGGCCATGGCTATGAAGCTGACTAATGCCGTCTCACCTAAGTAGGAATAGCCTATTTCTGCCACTGCGAGCGCAAAGAGCGAGCCAATCCAGACCAAGCCTAACGGTCTCAGTGATACTCCACGCTTCTTTCGTTCGTTCTTAGCCGTTACTGCGCTAACCGCGATGATAGGCGATGCGTATAGCAGTCCGATGAGCGAGCTTGAGATCAATCCTGCAGCGAGTACCCCGAGCTCAGAGCTGGGCTGAGAGATGTGGAATACCCCTTGTCCCACGTAGAGTGATCCAAGCAAAGGAGACAGCAGAACTCTCGTGGCAGCTCGGGCGGTGTCACTTGTGGATATGGACTCCGCCACAAACGGGCTGAACGAATAGTAGAATGCATTGAAGGCTTTCATGAAGTGTGATCCTGCAAAGCTGTTCGTCACCTGTCCGTCTCTGAACTCTCGCAGGAATTGCACGTAAGGTGAAAGCTCTGACTCGTATGCAGCCGAAGCTATGAGACACCTGCCGGGTGTCACTGCACTTGTCATCGTTGTCGTTGCCGTAGTAGTTGTCGAGATAGTTGTGGTGGAGACGGATGTTGAGGTTATGGTTGTTGTTGTTGTTGTGCTTGTCTGAGAGGTGCTGTAGAACGTTGTGGTTGTGCTGACCGATACCGTCCAGACATAGCTTGTCGAGGTGGCGAGGAACGTGAATATCGACATTGTATATGTGAACCCAACAGTTACGTTTGTCGTCGTAGTCGTTGCCATGGCTGTGTGAATATAGAAGGTGGTTGTCGCGGGGATCACTGTCGTGGTCGCAGTCCACGTGGAGAGAGTAGACGTCGTAGTGGTGGTGTAGAGCACCGATGTCCCTGTCCTAGTTGTTGTGGTTGTCGCTGTCGTGACAAGGAACAGAAGAGGACTCATCAGCGGAAAGTAGTCCTTGCTGTTTTTAGGACCTGGAATCGTGTAGGGGGTGTCTCCGATTCCGTCGTTGTTGGCGTCGAAACCTGTGTAAGCTGACCAGTAGTTTCCCCTTGACCCGTCATCCCATGCCATTGTTGTACCGTTGTCCCATGCTTGGTACACCAGGTTATTTCTGATGTCATTCCTGTTGATCTGGCACAGGACTGTTACGTTGCCAAGCTTATAGCCCACAACTATTCCTGCGAAATCGTTGAGGTAGATGTCGTTATATGTGATCTGTACGTTTCTAGCGCTCTGAATGAAAATCCCCGTGCCATTCGATGCGGCACTGTGTACCCTATTGTTGTGAATTACCAAGTCCTTGTTCTCGTAATCAAGGTTCGTGTCATTGGACTTTCTAAGGTATATGTTTCCCCCTGTTCCATTCGTAGCTCTCTGATAGTTTGAGTACATTAGGTTTCCAGTTATCTCCAGGTTCTGGACATGGTCTAGTTTGATTCCAGACCAGTGACAGCTGTATATCGTGTTATCTCTGATCTTGTTGTCTATGTTCATCGGACCTCCGAGCGAACTATTGAAGATAATGCCGTCACCCCTATTGTACGGGGCGGAAGGCGGGCCGATCTTGTATATGAGATTTCGAGATATCTCATTTCTTTGAGATCCTTGACGAACGCATATTCCGTAGTCTGAGTCCTCGTAGATCTCGTTATCTGTGATTGTGTTTCCTTCAGCAGCGCTTACGAGTATGCCCTCTGAATTGTATCGGATCGTGTTGAAAGTTAGTATGTTGTTGAAAGAGCCGTATACGCTAATCGCTCTCTTCGCGTTCATAATGTTACAGTAAGTGATAGTACTTGCCTTGGTGGCGCTGTACAGGTAGATCCCCAGCCACTTATCGCGATCGGCCCCTCCGTCCTTCCAGGAGAACGTGATGCGATTGCCGTATGTTCCGGCAGCAATCAGTTTGCCTCGCACCGTAAGGTTGTAGTAACCGTCGAAGTAGACGATTACGCCCGGTTCTATGGTCAGGCTCTCATCTGTTGGGACATTGATGTCTCTCTTTACGTGAAACGGGCTGTCAACAATCCTCCAGACTCCTCTTACGATTCCGTCAGAAGGATTCACGTCGGTCCCGTAAGCTATCTTTACTTGGTCAATGATGAGTGATGAAACGATAATTCCCACGACTATAGGGATAAGTAGCCAACCTCTTCTCATTGAGACAGCTCCGGGCGAGATCAATTGAATCTATCCGTGCCCTATCCGTCGCCAAGACAGGGCTTGTTTCACCACTCTCTTGATGAAGCTCTTCTTCTTGATTACGCATCGAATTCCCATGACAGGTAGCACAATGGAGACAATCCCTAGCAGAGCGCTAGCGAAGATCCCCGCTGCGATCATTCCAAGTTCCGGAGAATAGCCTGACGCATAGAAGATGAATGATGACGTTTGAAGGATTTGTATCAGTGGGTAAACCAGCACGCGAGTCATTGCTGCCAGAGCTGGTGACGAGGAAATGATTGAGGCAACAGCTGGGCTAAAAGAGTAGTAGAATGCGTTGAAGACCCTCATGAATTGTGTCCCGGCAAAGGTGGATAGGACTTTGCTGTCTCGGAACATTCTAAGTGACTGGACTTCTGGTGCGAGCTCTGATCCGTATGCTGCTGAAGCTATTATGCATGGGCGTATGGGCAGGAAGGTTGTGAGGGTTGTTGCCGTCGATGTAAGGGTCACGGTCGGCGAGTAGGATGTTGCTGTCGTCCCTGTAGTAGATGTCGTGGTCGTTGAGGTTTCTGTTAGAGTGGTGGAGGTCAATGTTACAGTTGGGGAGTAGAGTGTTGCGTTCACCGATGTCGTCGTTGTTGTGGGCACGGTTACGGTTGGCGAGAAGACTGTTGATGTCTGCGTCGCTGTCGTGGTTGTTGACGTGGTCTCTGAAAACCACGATATCGATAGTATGGTTGTGCTTGTCAGTAGTGTGATGCTTTCCCATGAAGTTGAGACATATGTGGAGGTTCTTGACGTTGTCGTGGATGTGGTCTCTGTACTTACTAGGGTCTGCTTGTACGTAGTGGTCGTGGTCGTGAACGACGTGCTCGTCGTGCTTGTACGCGTCGTGGTCCAGTAGGTGGACGATGTCAACACGATGCTTACTGTGTCGACAATCGTGGAGCTTGCAGTCGTTGCGGTACTAATCGTTACTACGGGCGCGGATCTGGATGCTGCAACGGTACTTGTTGCGCCTGTTGTCGTCCCTGAGCTCGCTGTAACCACAGACGTTGAAGTGGTCACTGCTTCGGTTATGGAATAGACGGTTGTTGAGACTGTGGGCCCTTCTGGCTGCCTCAGCCTTCCTATCCTTCTCCCGCCATACTCGGTAAACCATACGTTGACTGCGCCGCCGTTTTCAGTGTAGTTTGCCAGACCTTGAGGCTTCGCATTCGGCGTGATGATTTGGTATTCTGCGAAGACATTCGCAAGCGGGCTGTATCTTCCGACCTTGCTGGCATAGTCGGAGAACTCGGTGAACCAAATGTTACCGTGTGAGTCCACCTCGATGTCGTGAACTTCACTGTTGGGTGTTGGCACACTGAAGAAAGTGAGTCCCCATCTCGATGTTTCATATGCTACCGGGTTCAGCCTTCCTATGACGTTTACATTGGTCCCAATTCTCTGCGCGGTAAACCATACCATTCCGTCAAGGTCAACAGTAACGTCCCAAGGACTGAACGGATCCACTGAATACTCCCTAAAGATTCCAGTCTCAGGATGAAATCGCACGATACTTCTCCTTGAGAAGTCAGCGACCCAAACGTACCGCTCAGTCGCACTCGGGCCAACCCTATCGATCGCAATCCCTATGGGGTTTGACCCTGTCCCAGGGATTGTGTACTCAACGAACTCTGTGTCCCAAGTCAAATCTGGAAAGCGGAATTTTCCTATCTTCCCTGAAGCATATTCTGTGAACCATGTGCAGTTGCGGTACCAGTCGTAGATAATCTTTCGGAGACCACTTCCAGCCGTCGGCACCGCGTATTCTGCGATATTGTGCGTATCGTTCTTAGCTACTACTCCGATCTTGCTTCCATAGCTCTCGGTGAATACCGCAGCCACATTTGTCCACGGAACAGTTGTGATTCCCCAAGGATAGCTGTTTGTCGTCGGAATCGGAATCTGCTTCAGCACTCCCGAGGTGAAATCAAGACGGCCAATATTGTTGCCTGCACTTTCAGTAAACCAAACAAAACTATTCGGCCCATCCACGCTGAGGTCCCAAACGCCGGGACTTCCAGGCACCACGTACTCTGTGATGGTCGTGGCGTAAGTTGGCATGAGTACAAGTCCCGCTAGAATGATGATAGAGGCGAATCCCACGATCTTTCTGATGGCACGTCTAGTCAAGCCATATTTCGAAGGTCCGCCACGAGCGAATAGAGCAACGAGCAGGCATGCATTGAAGGCAGCTAGATAAAGCGTGGGCTCCAATTCAAGTGCCTCCCGGAGGCTTTCGCTTCTTCGCTCGCAGTTCTAGTAGGACTACTGCTGGGAAAGCGTAGATCGCTCCGATCAGGCAGCTGGCTAGGATGCCTGCCAGCAGAATGGCTGTTTCAGGGTTCAGAGACAAGATTCGGAACACCAGCGCCGAGACATTGAGAGCCGTTAGAAGTGGGTAGATCGCCGCTCGAAGAGCCGTAGAGACATATGGGCTTGCGCTGACGAGTTGTGCGACGCTTGGACTGAATGAGTAGTAGAAGGCGTTGAATGCCTTCATGAACTGGGCGCCAGCGAACGTTGAGATTACTGATCCGTCTCTGAACTCTCGCAGGAACTGAACCTCAGGCGCCAGCTCCGACCCGTACACAGCTGAGGCAATGATGCAAGGCCGAGTGACTGCGACAGTGGTCGTCGTGGTAATTGTTGTCGTAAGGATTGAGGTGGTAACCGAAGTTGTAGGAATCACTGACGTCTGGACTGATGTCACTGTAACCGTCGGCGAGAAGGTGGTAGTGGGTACGACGGAAGTGTTCGTCAGCGTGATGCTGGCCGTTGGGGAGATTGAGGTTGACGTTGCTGTGAGCGCGGTCGTAGTCGAAGATGTTGAAACGAGGACTATCGTGTTTGTCCTTGAAGTTGAGAGCGTGCTTGACTGAACGTTCCAAGATGTGGAGGTGGCAGTTGTGGTTGTGGTTGTCGGAAGCGTTGAAGTGCTGACGACGACCTGCGTAGAAGTAGTGGTTGTTGTGGTGGTCGTGTAGGATGTTGACCGCGATGTCGCTGTCCTACTGTAGATGCTCGTGCTAGTCATGTACAGTTTCGTACTCGTGAAGGTATATGTAGTCGTCACTACGGTTACAGCGACCGCTGCTGAGCCGACAGAAGCTATCACGGCGGTTGTCAATGCCGGGACAGAGGCTGTAGTTGTGCGAGTTGTTGCTACGGTCGTACTTGTTGTCGCAGCAGATGTTATCGTACCTACCGTTGTGGATGTGACTCTCGGATTGGTTTGGCTGAGTAGACCCACCTTCTGCACAAACGGCTCCGTGAACCACACGTTACCGCCTGGTCCGGTGACGGTGATGCCGTGAGGCCCTCCTTCGGCTGTAATGATCGGGTACTCAAAGAATACGTTGAGCCCGGGATCATATCTACCAATCTTGTTGCCTTTGTACTCGGTAAACCACACATTGACAACTCTGTAGGGAGGAGATGTTGTTGCTTCGATCGCCAGCTCTCGAGGTTCGGCGTTTAGTGTTGGAACTGTGAATGTTACGTACTCTCCTGTGGTTGGATTCAATCTTCCCAAACACCCTGGATTCGCGCTTTCGGTTACCCACACGAATCCATCGGGATCGACGGCAATGCCCCAAGGCTTACTGCTTGTCGAAGTTGTCTCATAATGCCTGAAGATCACATCTCCATTTTCGAGAAGCTTTATGGAACCAATCCTGCCCGTGGCATATTCCGTGAACCAAATGGAATAGTCTATGGGGCTCATCGCGATAGACAGGGGCTGCACATTGTTGTCTGGAGGAGGTGCTGCAGGGAGAGGAATCGTATAGAATGTGAACCTTATCGATGTGTCTGCTGGAGGGAGACTTGGATCCCGATATAGATGCCCGATTCTGTTTCTTCCGAACTCTGTAAACCATACGTCGTCAAGTGGAACCTTTCCCGTCGCCGACATCTTTGTGATGTTCATCGTTATTCCTCTAGGTCTGGCTTCAGTTGGAGAGGGCAGTTCCCATTCGTAGAATTTTCCAGGGGCAGGGGAAGGCACAAACTTCCCTATCTTGCCAGTTGTCTCCTCAGTGAACCAAATATCTGCGTGGTCCTTGCTGCAGGTTATTCCCCACGGCACGCTGCCAGAAGTCGGGATCGACCACTCATATATGGTGCTACCTGACAGCTTTGCAATCTTGTTTGCGCCCTGTTCTGTTATCCATAATGCGCCATCCTTATCTACCGTTATTCCCCAAGGGATGGAAATGCCTGCCATCCCATATTCGTACATCACTACTGCCCGAGCCGGGATGAGCATCAAACCTGCAAGGCTGAGCAGAGAGAAAAGCGCTAGAAGGATTCGTGTTCTTGGACGGACACCCATCATGCGTTTAAGGAGGAAGAGGGGGAGGGTCATCGCGCCTGCGCTGATGAGCAAAAGCCAAGATGACCACAAGCAAACCACACGCGCGACCCTTCAGTTCGCCTAGTATCTTCTCCTAACCTTCTTTGAACATAAGCTTGCAACGACGGCGAGCGGAGTGAGGTAGGCCAATCCGATCAGAGCTGATGCCACGAGTCCAGAGGCGGTTACGGCGAGTTCAGGCGCAAGACTGGCTGCATCGAAAACGAACGACGCCGAATGAAGTGCCGCCGTCAGCGGGTAGAGAAGAAGCTTCACTCCCTCGCGGAGAACTGTGTATTGCGTCATAGTCGAGGCTACGGCTGGGCTGAACGAGTAGTAGAAGGCGTTGAATGCCTTCATGAAGGCTCCTCCGGCGAATGTTGCTTCCACTGATTGGTCTCTAAATGCTCTGAGGAACTGTACTTCAGGAGCCAGCTCTGACCCATGAGCCGCTGACGCGATTATGCATTGGCGCGGGGTTGCCGTGACGGTCGTTGTTGTCAGGTAGGTCACGATCACGGTTGAGGTCGAAGTCGTAGTTGTTTCGGTCGTTGTAAGGCTGACGCTGGTTGATGCGGAAGTCCACGATGTGACAATTATGCTAGTAATAGTTGGCCAGAACGTCGTTGTAGGATAGGTAACGGTAGTTGTCGACGATGAAGTCTCTGTAGTCGTCGAAGTACTTGTTTCGGATGTAGTCGTCGCGGTTGTGTATGTCTCTGTCGTAGTTGAGGTCCTTGACGTAGTCGTCGAGGTCGTAGTCGTAGTCATGGTTGTGCTCGTCGATGTCTGCGTGCTCGTTGTTGTTGAGCTCGTATACAGGATCGACTTCGTTTCGGTGATCGTTGAGCTCGTAATGGACCAAGCAGTCTGAGTCGATGTAGTAAACGCAGTGGTCGTTGAAGTCGGTGCCGTTGAGGCTATTGTCGTTGTGGCGCAAACCGTAGTGAGAACTCCTCCTGGCGCTGTATAGGTTGAGGTTGATGCGTGGCTGACCCAGTCCACAGTCGTCGTCTTCGTGTCTACTCCTCCTGCCATCCATGCTGGTTGGAACAGCCTTCCAAGTCTATTCGATTGTGCCTCAGTGAACACTATTGTGTCAGGTGAGTGCATGCAGATTCCATACGGCTGGCTTCCCGGCGTTGGGGTTGGATACTCATAGAAGTCGCCAGTTCCCGGTACAAACTTGCCTATCTTCGCTGTTGCAAACTCTGTGAACCAAACGTTGTAGTCTTGGTCGACGATCAACTCGCTTGGGCTGCATCCCCTTGTCGGCACTTCCCAGCGGAGCGTCTGGTTCTTCCACCAGTCAAGCCTACAGATCGACCAAGTACCAATCGACGTAAACCACACGAAGCCGTCCTTATCGACGGTTATACCGTTAGGAGAAGATGGAACAGAGTACATTGTGAACTCTCCCTTGAAGGGATTAAACCGGCCGACATGGTTCGACCCGTAGGCGGTGAACCATACTATGCCGTCATTATCAACGGTTATGTGGTTCGGGCCGCTTGCCACAGCAGGGCTCGTCGGAAGTGGATACTCAGTCAACCTCCAGCCAACTCCAGACACATATGTGAGTTTCCCGATTCTGTTGCCCAGATACTCTGTGAACCACACAGTCAATCTTGCCCGGTCAACTGCGATGTCATGTGGCTCAAACCCCTGTGTGACAGACCATTCAACAAACTCTCCTGTGATCGGGTTCAGCCTTCCTATCTTGCCGCCAACAGATTCGGTGAACCAAACGAATGTGCCTGTATCCGTGAGAATTTCAGGACCAAGCGCGATGCCCCAAGGCGATGAGCCCGATGTTGGAATCGTCCACTCTGTGAATTTTCCTGCACCCCATTCCACAACCCCAATTCGGTTACTCATCTGCGCGGTATAGAACGCTCTGTTCGCCGAAACGTCGCACGCAACCTCCCACGGACGGGCAGGGTTGGATCCGTACCAGTACTCTGCGATCACTGCTGCGCTAACAGGAGTGACTAACAGGCCAATCAGGAACGCTGCAGAGGCCAGTAGACCAAGACTTCTCAACCATAGCTTTGCTCTAGTGTACCTCAACCTTCCCGCGACGAATAGTACTAGGAACATACATATGTTAAAGCCTGCGAATCCGATTATGGGCTCCAACTCAAACACCTCCTGAAGCTTTCACCTTTCTGCGAAACGTCTTCAATAGGATCACAACTGGTGAAACGTATATTACGCCGACCAAGCTGCTCGCAAGGACTCCTGCGATCACGATCATCAATTGTGAAGCTTGTGGATAGAGTTGATCCACAGCAGCTGCAGCGCGGAGTGATGCTACAAGCGGATAGATTAGAGCCCGGGCAATTGCCTGAAGGACCGGGCTCGCCGCTGTTAGCTCTGCAACTCTAGGACTGAAGGAGTAGTAGAAAGCGTTGAAGGTGCGCATGAATTGAGCACC
>CAYQCQ010000011.1:0-19926 GCA_964416035.1 uncultured Candidatus Bathyarchaeia archaeon | reverse complement strand
AAATTGTGGGGACCCCCCTCCCCCTAGGCACATAAGCCTTCGGTCTAGGGGCAAGGCTTTCTGCCGGATATGAAATCTTGCACAAGTTACGGTCAGCAATCAAGACTTTTAGGTAACCGATTAGATCTGAACGTCCTAGTGAGTGTGATTGAGCCGAGAAAAAAGAAGAAGCGATGAGGCACCGATGCCCGCTGCCAGTGCCGGGCTGCTTCGATTCTTCGAGGAGGAAACCCCGGGAATAAAGCTGCGCCCAGAGGTCGTCATGGTTATGGTTGTTGGGCTGATCGCTGCCAGCATATTCATTTTTTACGCGTTCAAGCCGTAGCAGAACCATGAATCTCGATAGTGTTCTTTGCGCAAAGCCTTGGGCCTAAGCGTGACTCGTCAGGTTGAGGTATACTTGTATTTCCGGTCAGGGTGAAGCATCTAGAAGTCGCTCAGCTCGGTCTGAGCCAGTGCCGGCAACGGTCTCGCCGCTACTCCGAGCTTCTTCCCGAGGTAATTTGCGAAGACATCAACGTAGCCAGTATAGATGTAGATCCTCTTGGCTTTTGTAGCTCTCGCGTAGTGGACCAGTTGTCTAAAGTCCGCGTGGCTGCTAAGTGGGAACGAGGCCAAGCCTCTCGACGGCATCTTTAGAGCCCAACCTGTGGCTACCGCTCGGGCCGATCTCTCGGAAGAAGTCAAATCATCTCTGTAAGTTGTGACAAAGACGTGAGCCCCCTTAGGGATTTGGCATTCTCTTCTTGAGGCATCTTCATAGTTGAGCTTCATCCCGAACTCTGCGTGAGCGTCGTTGACCTTCGATACAAACGAATTGGCTACGACGGGCAAGGTGGTGTAAATGTTGAAGAGCTTCACGATCTCTTGGGCCTTACCGGCAGCGTAAACCTGAAAGACTGGCGACCTGCCTTTCTTAGCCTGAGCTGCCGCCCATTCAACGATTCTAGCATAGATCCTGTGGCGACTCGGAAAGATGTAGAACGGATCTCCGTAAGTTGCTTCCGTAATCAATTCGTCACATTCGGTTACTTGTGCCGCTTCTGTGGTTAAGGTGTCGACACAGTTGATGTCGCCAGTGTAAAGCACCTTCTTTTCCGGAGTCTCAACAAGAAATTGTGTTGAGCCTAGCATGTGACCGGCATTGATAGGGGTCACATTGATGTCTCCAACCTTGACAACTTGATTCAATTTGACTGGAACAAGATCATCGAGCCGCCTGCCGTCTAGCCTCTTGTAGATTGTAATTGTTTCCGGCGTAGCGTACTTCTTTGCACCGCTTCTGAATCCATACGTGTGATCGGCATGGGCGTGAGTTATGAAGATGTGAGTGTTTCTTCCGGTCCGTCTGCCACTTGTAGGGTCAAGGATGACCTTGGCTTCTTTTGTGAAGACTACAACGCCACCTTGCCAGCCGATCTTCACAGCAGTCAAAGAGGCTCTTCTCCGGTCACCCGTTGAACCAAATCTATGAGGAGCGTATACGTGATTGAACAGCCATCAACTGCTCCCCAAGCTTCTCAAGCTCCTTCTTCGATAGGGGTGTTTCTTGATTTTAGTCATATCGCTTCCAGCGATTGCGCTGTCGCCGGAAGGGTCTTTCAGTTCCACTACAAAGCTAAGTTTTCCTTCCCGTGCTCTTCTCAACTTTGCTAAAACGGATCTAGCTCGCCTCCTTTTTTTCTCTGAAAGAGAGGGAACCATTCCTTCAAGGACCTGCTGTATCCTGTCGAGAACTCCCTCAACATTCGTGATGAAGCCCTGCGCAGAGGCCTTCGGAGTTATTGAAACTCCAAGTTCCGGCACTCTGATCGTAGCGGAACTTGATCTGACTATCTTCATCGCCAGGTCCTTACCTGAGGTTATTCGAGCATGTATTACGCTTGGCCCCTTTACAGAATTCAAGGCCACGTCAGTGTCTCTATATCCACACAGGCTACAAGATATCGTTGTCAGCAAAACCGGACCGAAGTAGTCAACATCCTCCACGGACTCAGTAAGATGCAGAGAATCCTTTCCGCAGGTTGGGCAAGGCTGATCCGGCAGCCGGAAGGTTTTAGACGCCATGGTAATCCGGCTCTTGTTGGACAGATTCTTTAAGGTTCTTAGGTTTATATGGGCAGTTGCCAATCCCGTAGTCGACCTAGGTGCGTGAAAAAGATTCTCAGGGAGATTCGATTCCACGGTAGAGGAGGCCAGGGAGCCGTAATTCTCGCAGAGTTAACTGCGAAAGCCGCTTTCCTAGAGGGGAAGTGGCCTCAGGCGATGGTTTTCTTCGGCGCCGAAAGGAGGGGCGCTCCTGTGGAGGCGTTTGCAAGGATCAGTGACCGAGAAATACTTGTTCGCAGCAAAGTGTATGAACCAGATTATGTTGTTGTCCTCGACCTATCTCTCTTCGAAGCTCTAGACGTGACACAGGGACTGAAGGAAGGAGGAGGCCTATTGATCAACTGTGCCAACAGACCCAAACTTCCTGAGTCATTTCTGAGAGGAAAGCACAAGGTCTCTTTCGTAGATGCAACCGGTATAGCTTTGGAACTCAACCTCATTGTTGCAGGACAGCCGGTAGTAAACACGGCGATGCTCGGAGCCTTTGCAAAGACTACAGGAGAAATACGGCTTGAGTCTGCCGAGAAGGTAGTTCAAGAGGAGTGGCCAGGCGACGTTGGCGCGCTTAACTCCAAGGCCGTCAAGCTTGCCTACGAACGCGCCACTACGAGCTGACGAAGCGCTTCAACATGACTCATTTCTGATTTCTGTGTAAGTTTTCCAGAAGGTAAACAATTCCATCTGACATTAATCAAGCCTCGTCCTTTATTGGCATTCTGTGTGTCTCAGAAAGGTTATCTTTGTCAGCTTAAACTAGCCGCCATTAGGGAGATAACCGAAGTTGGGAGGGCAGAAGGCGCCGAAGACGCTTCGAGAATTGCCGCTGACATGTCTCTCACTGCCGACAAAGGGAACCGGCGGAAAAACGGGCTTCTGGAGAACGTTTCGACCTGTATTTGACAAAGGAAAGTGCACCAAATGCCTACTCTGCTGGGTCTACTGCCCTGAGGGGGTAGTTAGCCGCGATGCGGAAGACTACCCCGTCATAGACTACGACTACTGCAAGGGCTGCGGAATATGCGCGTATGAATGTCGAACAAAGGCGTTGACCATGCGTCGGGAGGGAGGCTAGAGTGGCACGTACCCTCGTTGATAGTGGAAACCATGTCGCTGGCCTCGCGGCCCAGGCCGCTAAGGCTCAAGTCGTGGCGGCGTACCCAATAACTCCACAAACGGCGATTGTTGAGATAATTGCGGAACTCGTAGATTCTGGCAGAATGAAGAGCGAGTATGTCTGTGTCGAGTCGGAGCACAGCGCGATGGCCGCCTCAATAGGGGCGTCTGCCTCAGGAGCGAGGACTTTCACAGCCACGTCGTCCCATGGTCTTGCCTACATGCACGAGATGCTTCACTGGGCGAGCGCTGCAAGATTGCCAATTGTTATGGCGGTCGTCAACCGAGCGATCGGCCCACCATGGAACATACTGCCAGATCTGAATGACTCTCTTTCTCAGAGAGACACGGGGTGGCTTCAATTCTACTGCGCATCGCATCAAGAGATCTTTGATACGATAATTCAGGCGTACAAGATATGCGAGAACTCAAGAGTTCTTCTCCCAGCAATGATATGCTTTGAGGGCTTCGTTCTATCTCACACAAACATGCCTTTCACAATCCCCGACCAGGAAGACTTGGATTCTTTTCTGCCTCGCTACACTCCGGGCTGGAGGCTAGACATAGATAATCCGGTAAGCCATGGAACCCTCGCATCCTCAGACTACTACATGGAGCTAAGGTATCTGATCCAAGAGGCAATGGACAATGCAAAGGAACTGATCCCAATTGTTGGAAGAGAATATGCCGAGAGATTTGGGCTACCACATCACGGAGGGCTCTTGGAGGAGATTGCTTGCGATGACGCTGAGACTTTGATTGTTACTATGGGATCTACGGGGAGCGAGGCCAAGGTCGCAGTGCAGAAGATGAGAGATAGTGGATACAAGGTGGGCTTGGCAAGGGTTCGCACGTTCAGGCCTTTCCCCATCGAAGAAGTGAAAAGAGTCTGCGGGAAGGCTGACGCGGTTGCGGTTATTGATAGGGCGATAAGCTCTGGCATCGGAGGGCAACTGTTCACAGAGGTACAGAGCGCTCTCTGCGATCTTGAGGAGAGGCCACTTGCGATGAACTTCATAGCCGGAATAGGAGGGAGAGATATCACGGAGAAAGATGTCGAAACGATGGCGATGCACGCCTTGAAATGTGCCGAGAAAGGCCGAGTTGATCAGAGGTTGACGTGGTACGGGTTGAGGGGGTGAAATGATGGTCACGCTTAAGGAACTTCCAAGAGAGGAGTATATCCTACCTGGAAACGCCTCATGCGCGGGATGCTCGACCACCCTGTCCATACGGCTGGCTGTCAAAGCACTTGGAAAGAGGACGATCTTCGTGGTTCCGGCCTGCTGTACCAGCGTGATCCAAGGCCTCTTTCCGCTAACTTCCCTGAATATCCCGGTCCTTAACGTAGCGTTTGCCAGCGCGGGCGCCGCAGCGTCAGGAGTCGTCTCTGGACTCAAGGCTCAGGAGATCGAAGATATCACGGTCGTTAGTTGGGCGGGAGACGGTGGGACTGTGGACATCGGGATTCAGGCATTAAGCGGTGCGGCGGAACGAGGAACCAATTTCATCTACGTATGCTACGACAACGAAGCATACGGAAACACTGGCATGCAGAGAAGTGGCTCAACTCCTTTTGGCGCGTGGACGACGACGACTCCAACGGGCAAGAAGGAACAGAAGAAAAATATGCCCCTCATAATGGCGGCTCACAAGATCCCTTACATCGCCACATTGTCTCCCTCATATCCAACGGATTTCGTCGAGAAGTTTCAGAAGGCCAAGGCGATTAGAGGAACCAAGTATCTTCACATCTTGGTTCCTTGCCCTCCGGGTTGGAGAACCGATCCGGCAATCTCAGTTGAGCTGGGAAGGCTCGCTGTCCAGACAGGGGTATGGGCGCTCTTCGAAATAGAGCAAGGAATATTCTCTCTTTCTGCTCCAAGTAGCCCGCTGCTTGAGAAGTCAAGGAGAAAAACAGCTCAGCTCTATCTTGAGAAACAGGGACGATTTAGACATCTCACTGAACAGGAAATGTCCCAGATCCAGCTTAACGTCGACGAGGACTGGGAATACTATAGGAAGATTAATCAGACGAAGATCTGTCCTTAGTCTCTACACTTTCAAAGGAGAGCGGGAACACGACAGCGATCCAGGAGAATCTAGTACGGGTTGGCAAGAAGCCAATCATGAACTACGTGGTTGCATGTGTCACACTTTTCAATTCCGGCGCAGACGAGATCGTACTCAGAGCCAGAGGCAAATCGATCAACAACGCCGTGGACATCGTGGAACGGTTGAAAAAATTCCAGAAAAACCTCTTAGTCAGAAACATTAACATTGGATCGGAAGATGTCACGCGACCCGACGGAACAAGAGCCAGCATATCCACAATAGAGATTGCCCTCAAAAAGGAATAGACTCCTCACAAACAATACCTCGATTCGTTTCTCCATAAGCCTTTTAGAGCGGAGCAGGTAAAGCCCGTCTCTCCTGTAAGGTTGTGCTATTAATTGCCAGAGGCAAAGTACCCGAAGATCCTCGTCACCCCGCCTGGGCCAAAGGCACGAAAACTCCTCGAGAGAGATGAGAAGGTCATATCGGGATCGATGATTCGATTCTACCCTCTAGTGGTCGAATCGGGAAGAGATTGCATCGTAAAGGATGTGGACGGAAACGAGTACATAGACTTCAACTCGGGACTCCTATGCCTCAACGTAGGACACTGCCACCCCCGAGTTATAGAGACCATAAGGACGCAATCTGAGAAGTTTCTCCACTACTCCTACACAGATTTCTATTACGAGAACTTGGTCGATCTTGGAGAGAAGCTTGAGAAGATAACCCCTGGAACCTTCTCGAAGAAGATCTTCTATTCAAACAGTGGAGCTGAAGCGATCGACGCCGCGATAAAAGCTTCAAGATGGCATAGCAGGAGACAGCTATTTCTCGCGTTCATAGGTGGGTTCCATGGAAGGCTGGTAGGCTCCCTAAGCCTAACGGCTAGCAAACCGATCCAGAAGAAACACTTCTTCCCACTAATGCCTGGAGTGACTCATGTTCCATATCCCTACTGCTATCGATGCCCATTCAAGCTCACATACCCCGACTGCGACTACTGGTGTGTCGATTTCATAGATGAGTGGATTTTCCGCAAGTACGTTCCCCCTGAGGATACAGCGGCCTTCTTCTTCGAGCCTATTCAAGGGGAGGGAGGATACGCTGTTCCACCTCCGGAGTATTTCCAGAAACTCAAGAAACTCGCAGATAAGTACGGCGTTCTACTTGTCGACGATGAGATTCAGTCGGGCATTGGAAGAACAGGCAAATGGTGCGCAATCGAGCATTGGAATATCGCACCAGATGTGGTCTGTATCGCAAAGTCGATCGCGTCTGGGCTTCCCCTTGGCGCCACAATTGCGAAGGCGGAGATCATGGATTGGGAAGCAGGATCTCACGCGAACACTTTCGGCGGTAACCCAGTGGCCTGCGCTGCTGCGCAAGCTGTCCTTGACGTAATTGAGAAGGATAGACTGATGGAAAATGCGACAAGACAAGGGGCTTACATAACGAGGAGGCTCAAAGAAATGCAAGACAAGTATGCTATCATCGGCGATGTGAGAGGCAAAGGCCTGATGATTGGCGTGGAGATAGTCAAGGATAAGAAGACCAAAATCCCCGGTTCCGACGAAGCCAACGAGATTATGATGAAGAGCTGGAGAAGAGGGGTGGCGTTGATCACCTGTGGTCCGTCAACTCTGCGAATCGCCCCACCACTGACAATCACGAGAGAACTCGTTGACACAGCGCTTGCCATAGTTGAAGGTGCAGTAAAGGAAGTTTCACCGAGATAGCTCCTCAACCACTATGTCTCGGGAAACACTTTCTCTCAGACCTTGCCGATTTTCTTCTCGAACCATTCATTAACGCCTCTTCGATAGAGTTCCGGCGGTACCAGATCCTCCTCTAGTTTGGCTTCTGTGGTTGGAAACATGCTTCCGTTTACAACGACCTCTCGTCCGGCCTTTCTCACATAGCTCAGATATTCCTGTATCCTTTCGTTGAGAAAACCGAACTCTTTTGAAAGTATTATTGTGCTCATTGTTCTGAAGATTTCTGCTACGAGCGGGTTGTAGGGCGGCCGGCACATCGATCGAAACGTGGCTCTCAAAGCATCGAAGTTAGAGATCTCCGGGAACCCACACACAGAGATCAACACAGACGGTTGCATCTTACCTGACCTGGGCTCGTGAGTTGTATTCCCGTCAGCACTCTCCACGAGATATGGTTCTAGAAGAGGGAGCGATCGCTCGATCATCGCTTTCATAGTCGCCGTCATCGTGAAGTAGTAGAGGGGCGTTGCATAAACCAGCAAATCTGCTCTCTGAACCTTCTTGAGAATAGACTCAGCCTCGTCATCTTGGACGCATTTGCCCGGAGTTTTGATCCAGCATGAGAAGCATCCCAAGCATGGCCTGATGTCCATTCCTTGGAGGTAGATGGTTTCTGTAGAGGCACCTTCTGATTGGGTTCCTTCGAGGAACGCTTGAAGCACCTTGTCCGTGGCCCCTCGTTCCTTTCTAGGGCTACTGTTCAGTGCGAGGATTGATGAGGGTTTGATCCAGCCTGCCGTTCTCAACTCCAAGCTTGGCCTGTGTTCTGGGCGAAGTTTCTCAGAGATGCTCACAGTCATCCAATATCCCGGATTTCATGTCTCAGAACAGATATTAGAGTGATTGAAGGCAGAGTCTTCGCGAAGGGGTTGAATGGATTGCGTGACCCCCGCGTTCTCCTTGAGGATAAGCCCGGCGAGAGGCATCTTCTGCTTGGAAACGAGGCCATCGCGCGTGGAGCCCTGGAGGCAGGAGTTCATGTCGTTACGATGTATCCAGGTACGCCTGCCTCCGAGATAGGGGACACAATAGCCCAGATCGCGGACGACGCAGGCATCTACATGGAGTACTCGACGAATGAGAAAGTAGCTTTGGAAGTAGCCGCAGGAGCTTCTCTGGCAGGTGCAAGGGCCCTAACCGCCATGAAGATGGTCGGACTCAACGTTGCTTCCGATACCTTGATCACCCTTGCCTACACCGGGGTCAGAGGAGGGTTTGTCACCGTTTCCGCTGACGACCCCAATTGCTTCAGCTCTCAGAATGAACAAGACAATCGCTACTACGCGCTACTAGCCAACATCCCGTGCTTGGAGCCGGCGAACCCTCAAGAAGCCCGAGACATGCTCCTTTCGGCCTTCGAGATCTCGGAGGAACTGGAGCTTCCTGTCTTGCTGCGGATGGTAACCCGTGTCAGCCACACAAGGGGCATAGTAACGTTTGGACATGTCAAGAAAAGAGAAGTCGGCTCATTCGTCCGAGATCCTGAACGCTTCGTTATGGTTCCAGCAAACTCCCGTAGGAGGCATCCAGTCCTCCTAGAAAAGATGAAACATGCCAGCAAGGTTGTGGAGCGATCCCCGTACAATAAGATCCTTGGCACAGGTACACTGGGGTTGATTACCTCAGGAGTATCATACAACTACTGCGTTGAGGCGCTGCGTCTGATTGGCGTTTCTGCACAAGTATTGAAACTAGGAATGATAAATCCGCTCCCCGTAGATTTGATCTCAAAATTCCTGCGAGGCGTGCATCAGGCAGTCGTAGTTGAGGAATTAGAGCCATTCTTAGAGGTTCAAGTGAAAGCGATTGCCCATGAAACGGCTAGGGATGTCGAGGTTTTCGGAAAACTGAAAGGACTCTTTCCGCGAGATGGTGAGTTCTCCACGGGGATCGTGGCCGCAGGCCTGTCAAAGGTCTTGGGAAAAACTCTTGACTTGAGTTCTGAGATGATTGCGAAGAAGGTTGCGCAAGCGGGTAGGGTGGCTCCTCCTAGGCCGCCTATGCTGTGTCCCGGATGCCCACATATGGCGTCTTTTCACGCAATCAGAGTCGCCACCGGAGGGAAGGCCATCGTTGCAACTGATATCGGTTGTTACACGCTTGGCTATCAACCGCCCCTATCCGTAGGAGACGTTATGATCTCTATGGGGGCAAGCGCAGGGATAGCGGCAGGCCTCAGCATAGTCACAAGCGATCCTGTGATCGGCGTAGTGGGAGATTCAACATTCTTTCACGCGTCGATCCCTGGCCTAATCAACGCGGCATATAACAATCACAAATTCGTATACGTAGTGCTCGACAATATGGCCACGGCGATGACTGGCCATCAACCTCACCCGGGAACCGGGCTGACAGCCACGGGAAAGGCATCCAAACGAATAATGATTGAGGACACAGCGAGGGCCTGCGGAATAGATTTTGTCAAGGTTGTGGATCCCTTCCAGTTCGAGAACGCAGTTTCCGCAATGAAGGAAGCGATCCGTCAGACCGGCCCAGCTGTCGTGGTTTTCCGAAGGCCGTGCGTAGAGGTCAAGCTACGTCAAGGAGCGGCGACTGAGCAGAACGTACAAGCCTGCCGGCAAGACGTTTAATCAAAAGTGACCGTCATGAATCCCAAGAAAATCGATATCATAGTCATGGGTGTGGGCGGACAGGGAGTAATACTCGCCACCGAAATTCTCGGCGACGCGGCATTGAAGGAAGGGTTAGAGGTGATCATAAGCGAGGTACATGGAATGGCGCAGCGAGGAGGCTCAGTGGTATCTCACGTGAGAATTGGCTGTGATATCTATTCGCCGACGATAATGGAAGGGTCGGCGGACGTGATTTTGGGATTTGAACCGATCGAGACGCTCAGAGCGCTCAAGTTCACCAATCAAGACACAAGGATCATAATGAATTCAAAGCCAATCATCCCTGTGACCGTTTCCATTGGCGCATACAAGTATCCCCGCCTCGAAGAGGTAATAGAGCAATGCAAGAGGTTTACTGAGCATATCACCGTCATAGATGCCTTCAAAATCGCAGAGGAAGTGGGGAGCTCGATGGCTGTGAACATAGTACTATTGGGAGCATTGGCGGCAACTGGCCTGCTCCCAATCGGGGAGGAAAACCTGATTCAAACAGTCAAAGGACACGTTCCTGAGAAGTTTGTGAAGGTAAATCTGAGCGCTTTCGCGGCAGGCAAGAAGGCTGCCGCACTTATGCAACTCCCAGTTTCAGAAGATCCCTCCTGATAGACCGCGCTGGTCACGGTTTGACGGTACCTCCTGAATCTCCTTCACTTGAAAAACGCTTCTGCCAGTCTTTGAATCTTTAGCCAGAACTCCTTTCGCCAAGATTCTCATTCCGATCAGCCGGCTCAGGGTTTCCACGGTGAGCTGGATTCTCGGCGTTTTCCTTTCGATGAGACTTCTGAGGATCCACTTTGCGTCCTGGGCTAGCAGCGCATTTGACTCAGGGCTCTTGACGATGGTGTCAATGTAACCAGATCCATCGTCGATCCTGAGAAAGAGAGTGGCAGACAGGTCTATGTCTTGGCTCGACTGGCACTGCTCACAGATTGTTGTGTCATCCTGGAACTCGATCTTCAACCCGCATCTTCTACACACGGGCGAAGCATGAGACGCACTCGATAACTCTAGAATGATTCCATGAACGACCCCTTCGACATCCTCCTTCAACTCAATGATCTTATCGACTCTCTGAGAAGTCGGCTCGCCAACCGTTTCGACATATGTCATTGGACCTGAAGATAGTTCAACTCCACCTTTGAATCCGAGGCGGGGATAGACTCCGAACAGCCTTACTTTGGAGCCCTGCCTCAACATGGCGGCCTGTCTTGCGAGATCCCTCCAAAATACGACTCTACATTCGCCCGAGTCGTCCCTCAACTGAATTTCAGAGAAGTCGACCACTTCGCCCTTCGAAGTCTGAACCTGTCTCAAGAAGGGGGAGCTGACGACTGTTCCCTCCACGAAGACTGGACCTCCCCCCTGTGGCAACTGTGCGATTCTCTTCGGAGTCGGTTGAGGCTCTTCGAGTCCCGGCTGGGGGCCTACTGTGATAGCACCTGCCTTTCCTATGCTTATCGAGACTTCGCCCAGACGTTCCCTGCTCGTCGCGTCCTCTATGAGAATTGTTTCTCCTGCATTTAGATTGAGTTCCGTCTTGTCGTCCCAGAGAGACGCTTGGATGATGCCTGTATCGTCCCCAAGAAGGAGACGCATGACTCTTGTCGTTTCTCCAGTCGTCCTCTTCACTTCCGTTGGAGGTTGAACCTTCAGTATTCTCGCCAAGACATCTACGTCTCGCATGCTTGCTCTGATCTGCGAGATCTTGAGCGGTTGCAATTCAACATTGGCCAATTGGGCGGGAGTAGACTCAAGAAGCTCCACGCGACTCATCGTGTCCGCGTGGACTTCTGCGCTTCCGTTTATGGAAGTCTTGATTCTTCCTCGGGATACTCGGACCGCCTTTCCCACCGTCAAACTGCGCAACTCGTCTGCCTTTTCGTTCCAGGCAACGAGTGTTATTCTTCCGGTCTTGTCCATGAGTTTTGTTCGAAGAACTCTTCCCAACCCATCAGCCCTTTTGAACTCTGTGATTCTCGGCGGTGTCTTCACGATGCCGACAAGGTCCACCTCTCCCTCGCGTTTCAGTGCATCCGCAATGCTGGCGAACTGGCCTGTAGGTTGCCCACGGACCTCGTAGACATCTTGCACGAGTTGAACTTCACCTCTATCGCCGATGAATAGCTCCACGTTTCTCCCGAGACCTTCGCGCGTGTACCCGTGTAATATGGATACGGTTCTGTCGTGAAGCTGTTGACTCGCCAATCTCTCAGCCTGTTCGTCCCAAGCTACACAGTTCACTTCACCTGTCGAGTCTGCCAGAATGAATCTCAACGCCTTGCCGGAGCTGCCATCCTTGCGCTTGAATTCTCGAAGAGTCGAAACTGTTGTGACTTTACCTGTAACCGTCACATCGCTTAGGCTGCTTACCATATCTCTGATTCTGATTTCTGGCGGTCCACTTCTCTCAATTTCCACATCGAGGTCTTGGGCGACGAGCATTGCAGCACCTTGATCGGAAAGGAAGCCTCCAGACTCAGCCTTCTTCTTCTCGATAAGATCCAGCACTATATCCCTTGAGAGATCCTTGCGATGCGTCAGAATCGCGTGAATGACACTCTCAGACAAGCAGAATTCTCCTCACGATATTTGACCAAGTGTTCCCCGAACAGGACTCTCATAGACAGTACAAGGACGTTTCACAGAACGTAACCGTCTTCCGACAATTACGGCAACTACAATGGTCGCGCCGATCAAGCTTGCTGCTGCGATCGTAAGCCAAGTAAAGCTAGGTTCCTCCTCACCTACCGACGGCCCCAAGAACACATCGTCGAAGAATACTTCAAGTTGAAGAAGGTTCTTAGGGAGAGCGTATACAAGTCCGTTATAGATTCCGAGCGAGATTGTCGTTATCGTGTCTTCTCTTGGAAACTTTGCTTCGTCAACCCAAAGCTTTCCTAGGTCTACTCTAATTCTGAACCATGTGTCGTACTTTTCCACTCGCGCTTGGAAGCGGTACTCGTTCGCCTTTGGCTTAGGTGAATCGCCTGACCAGATTCCGACATCAAGAAATCTGCCTCCAGAGCTGGTTACGAATCCCTTTACGTATCCGTGGAATGGGAGTTCGTGGTGCTTCACGTAAAGCCAAAAGGACAATTCCAGATTCGAGCCTATGGGTGTGGAAATGTCTTGAGATACCAGAGCGTATCCGTCTCCACGAATAGTGGTAGCCTTGGTGTAAGCAGAGTAATTTCCACTATGGGCTTGGATGGGGCTCCTCGGATCCGCGACATCATTGACATCGGCCGTATGGGCTCTCCAAGCACCAACCTCCTCGAAACTTGGGTTTTTCAAGAGGTTTACTGACTCGACCGCATAGGCTCGACAGCAACTCGCGTATGTCGCTACTGAGAGAATGAATATCACTGAAATGCTTCGCCCCATGGTGACCATCACCTTGCCACTTCCCTAGACAACCGCGACTATTGTTCTCTTGATCTCATTTCGTGTCTACATTGAAGTCCTCTTCATTATGAGTCTTCCTTTGCAAAACCTCTTCAAGAGCGAAGATGCACGATCAACTATGCTTCCTCTGGCCAAACCATTTTATGGATGACTACGTGAACTTGAGATCTCGAAACGGCGTCGGACGCATGAGGTTCTAGTCCCAGAACATACGGGTTCTAGCGTATTCTCTTTCTGCTTTGAGTATCTCTGTGTAGAACTCTTCTTCTGTTCTGCAGAAACGCCTCAGGATGCGGATTGCGGTGGTTGGGCCTACACCCCTTCCACTCATCGCAATTACTGCTCGCTTCCCTGAGGTTTGAACTAGGCTGGCACTAGTCCATCCTCTCTGCCATTCCCGTTCTTCCTCAGGGGACAGTGGTTTTCGTTGCAGCTTCTTCTTCATGATTTTAATGAGGCTCTCATCGCGAGGATATGTTGCTGCTATCAGTGTCGACCTGCATATGGGACAGCGAATGGTTTCCTGGAGCGTCCGGACGGTTCGAAGTCCCTCCCAGTCAGCTTTGTAGAAGCAGACAAGCCTCATCGTTTCGGATAGTAGCCGCTCTTTGATGATTTCGGCAAGCGCCTTCGCCGGAACTGCTGGGCGGAGGAGGTCGTGAGGGATCACCTTATCTACTATGGGCATAGCCAGTGGGGAGCAGCTGGCCCCTTTCTGTTCAATTGCTTTGATTGAAATCTCTCCTTGACAGACTTTCTGCAGGAGCGCTCTTGATTGGTCTAGGTCGAATTTTTCTAGAAGGACCTCCCGTCGTGCTTCCTTGTTTATCGGTGTGTTCCTATATACTGAAACTAGGAATCTCGCTCGATTGGACTTGTAGTCTGCCCTTCTCTCCACGGCTCCGAATCGTCGAGCCACGTGCCAATGTCTCCAGGCGAAGAGTTTTGTTTCCTCCATTGAGCCCAAGACTATTTTTTCAAGATCTTCGGGCTGAAGATTCCTGAGTTCATTTGCCACAAGATGAGCATAGATTTTGACTGGAATGATCAGTCCGATTCTGTAGGGGTCTGTCTGCGTCGCGACATTGATCCCGTACTTCGCTGCAAGAAGAGGTGCCAGTGCTGCTGCCAGAGTCGCATTCACAAGGTTGCCGAAGCAGGCATGTATAACGATACAGTTCTCAAATTTCTCCACAACTATGTCGCTTTCAGTTGGGAGGTCATACTCGTTGATGTGCTCACTGAGTGTGTCAGAGACTTTTTTGATGGCTTCAGAATTGATTGAAAGTTCGGATGCAGTTTCAAGCGACCGAGGTTCTTGCAAGGCATCCCGCACGATCCTTCTCCTAAGGGCGCCTACCTGTTCCGAGACGGCGTAATCGACCGGTATTATCTCTCCTTCCCAACTTGGAATTGCTGTGAGGCTGGGAGGGACAGGTTCAACCTCGACTGAGAGCTTCCCCTCATCCACTGCAACCACCCTCCAAGTGTGGCCGTGCATGATGAACTCTACGCCTGCTTTGCAGCTTCGGGCAACAAACTCTTGATCGAGTGTTCCGATCTTGCGTCTTCTTATGAAGTCGAAGACAGTGAATCGCTTCACGTCGGGTATCATTGAGAGGTTCTCGTAGTAGTAGTGGAAGGCTTTCGGGAACCTTGCTTGAATTATCTCCTCTCTTTGCATCACGATGCGCAGATCAACAAGCTGCTTGAGAGTGGCCATGAAATCTTCGAGGTCTAGGGCTCTGTACGGGTAGGCTCTTGTGACGGTTTCTAGGATTTTTCCTGCTTTGCATCTTCCTTGATCTAGGAGTATTCCTACTGTCTGATGGGCGAGGACATCTAGGGCGTTCTCGTGAATCTTGATTTTCTCCAGTCGTTCCTTCTTTGCGTGGCTGATGATCACGGACGATTCTAGGATGTCATCGGCCCATCCTGAAACTATGACGCCTCTGGGAATGCCTCTGATCCTATGTCCACTTCTTCCAACCCTTTGGATTAGCCGTGTTGCTTCTCTAGGCGACATGTATTGGATGATGAAATCGACGGAGCCGATGTCAATGCCAAGCTCTAGCGACGACGTGCATATGACCGCTCTGATCGTCCCTGACTGGAACTCCTTCTCGGCTTCTTCCCTTATCTCTCTAGACAAGGAGCCGTGATGGACCTTGACAGGCAGGGCTTCGTCGAGAGCGTGTATCTGCGATCCGAGAGCCTCTGCATGTTCGCGCGTGTTGGTGAATACGAGTGTCGACCTATGCTGTGATATCAGTTCGCATATTCTTCTCACCCTTGCTACGCTTGGAGCTGGAATCCCGAGTTTTTCAGAGTCCTTGTGGTCACTCTCTGTCGGTTTGACGTATTCTACTTCAGCTTCGAACCTTCGTGCCTCTTCGGACTTAACTATCTCTACGGTTCGGTTTTCTCCGACGAGAAATTGTCCAACCTTGAGGTCCTCGCCTATGGTTGCCGAGAGCCCGATCCTTTGAAACTCACTCTCAGTTAGGTTTCGCAGCCTTTCCAAGGCTATTGAAAGCTGGACTCCTCGCTTATCTGTTGCCAGTTCATGAATCTCATCAACCACAACCCACCGCACGCCTTTCAAGTGTTCTTTCATCCGCTTTCCAGGAAGAATCGCCTGAAGGGTCTCAGGTGTCGTGATCAGCATGTCCGGAGGAAACTTTGCTTGCAGCGATCTCACGTGGGTAGGAGTATCTCCATGCCTGACCTGCACCTTGATGTCGAGCTGCTTGCCGTTTTCCGCAAGCCTTCTCAAAATATCTCGATTGAGCGCCCGTAGCGGAGTAAGATAGAGAATGGAGATTCCTTTTGTTGGCTCTCTGTCTTTCTTTCGCAGGAATAACTCGAAGACGGGCATGATTGCGGCGTAGGTCTTACCTGTTCCTGTAGGCGCTATGATCAAGACATTTTTTCCTTGAAGGATCTTTGGAATGGTGAGATCTTGGATGACGCTGGGTTCAGCAATAGCCTCCCTGTCAAGCAACCTCTGCAGGTTAGGCCGCAGAAGCGAGAAGACGCTCAACTCTCACATTACTTCCTTTAACCGGACGCCTCCACTCTGTGTCCCTGACGCTTTGAAGAAGTACCGTCGTTTAACGACGGCTCCCCCCTCTCCCCTACATCTTTCTCTCCTGCCCGAGCTTACACTTCGCCAATGCGCCTTGAATGGCCTACGTGGGCCTTGTCCTTTCGTACGCCACGTAGACAAAGATGAGAAGCAACGCTATGAAGGACAGTATCTGAGTTCCCAGCATGAGTAATCCGTAAACCTCGTCAGCTGTCATGGTTGAAACTCCTCGCATCGCCACGTCTAATACTGGAAAGAGTTTAAAAACATGTGCTCAATCAGGCACAGACTTCATCAAGATTCTTCGGGAGTATGCCATCTTTCTGTAATCTTGTTGTAGGCGGAGTCAGGAAGATTCTCGAACACATAACTTCCCAGCGCATTAGCAAGTCGTTGCGCGATAATATGGTAGCACAATTGCCTCCTACGATCAATGACTCTGAAGTAATAGTCGTCGCAGCTGCAGAAGTTCGAGTCGGGGATGACTTGATACTCCGCCTTCCTACCTTTCACAGCCCACACCACCCGACCGCTGGGAGAGAACAAGTATTTTCTAACTCTTCTCTTCTCGATAAGGCTGAGAGCGTTTTCGAATCTGGCCGCAAAATGTGCCAGCAGCTTTGCTCTCAGTTTACCGTCAATTCCCTTGGAGAGTCTTATCTCGGAGCAGACCTTCTCAATGGCTCGAAGCTCCTTCTTCTCGGCTGTTTCCAATTGGAGAGCTTCCTCTCGCTCTATGGACTTCAGGTCACACTAATCTCTTTTCCATGACTCTAACCGATCAACGGTTATTAGTTGAAACCTCGACTATCATGACCGATTCATGTGACTGCGCCAGCTAGTTGCCTAAGACCCGTCGAACCATATCCAGCCCTCCTTCTTGAGCACCTGTCAGAGAAGGTGCTGGTGGTTGCGGACTTACATATAGGGTGGGAGGCCTCCCTCGCCCAGAAAGGGATACACGTCCCATCGCAGACTCCGAAGCTTCTCGAGAAGATGATCCAACTCATAAAGACGACCGACCCATCATCGATAATCTTCCTAGGAGATGTCAAGCATGCTGTAAGGAAAGTTGAGCTTGAAGAGTGGAGGGATGTTCCGGAGTTCTTCGAGAAAATCAGTGAGATGGTTCAGGACATTCAAGTTGTGTCGGGTAACCATGATGGAAACCTAGAGGCTTTGACAACTCCCAACGTTAAGATTCACTCATCAAGCGGCATCACTCTCTGGAATAGGATCGCGCTCCTCCACGGTCATGCGTGGCCTAAGGCTGATCTGCTTGGATGCGAAACCATGGTTATGGCGCACCTTCATCCCGTAGTCACGTTCACGGACGAACTTGGATTTCGGATGGTGAGACAGGTCTGGGTTAAAGCTCGATCGAAGAGTCGCAAACTCGCAAGCGCCCTGCTCAAGCATATGAGGATCAAACCTCAGAAAAAGGCTGAGGAGCAAGCGAACAAGCAGCTTGGCGTTGATCTTGTCGATCAACAATGTATCGTGATGCCTTCCTTTAATGAGAACTTGGGAGGTAGATCGGTCAACAGAAGAATCGAACATGGAGGGAGGGAGCGAACCCTGATAGGCCCAGTGTTACGATCCTCAGCGGTCGACTTCGAGAACGCTGAACTACATTTGCTCGACGGAACGTATCTCGGAACTGTAAGACACCTGCAGTCATTGGGCTAACTCCAATTGCGAAATCGTGGCAGAGAAGGTTACGGTGTCGGATTCAAATCTCAAGAAGCTAAGCGAATGGATGCGATTAGCCACGTAGGTATGCGGATGCATTCACTTGTCAGGAACATTGTAAGGATGGCATCGGATGTCGGCATATGAGAATCCTGTTCTCGCACGTTGCTCCTGTTCATCAATCCAGGCCTCAACTCCAATCTCCTTCATTCTCTTTCCATCCGCGATGAGTGTTGGATAACCTCTCGCGATTTCAATTATCCTTTCACAAGGATGTTTCCCGCAGAAGACACAGGTGTCGATTTCACTTTGGCGAGCGCATTTTCTAATCGAACAAAACGGCGGTCCACCATTCTGCTTACATACAGGACATGATTTGTTGGGATCGCAGAGGCTGGACAGAAAAGTCCAGAATTCATTGAATCTAGGAAACTCTTTAGCCCAGAATTCGTAGCCCTCCTTCACCATAGACTCTCTAAGAGCAGTGGCCTGACGGGGTATCCTTCCGCGCTGGGCGCAGAGTCCGCAGTAGAGACCACAATACGTGAGGAGCTTCAGCTTATCCACAGCCTCGCCCTTCCTCCTTGATTATGGGATGGCGCTTGAGGTAGCACAACGACCCTTAATACTTCCGAGCATTCCGAAGGTTTCTGTGAAGAATCGAAGTAGCTCTGAGAATGCTTAGGACTATGCTGTGATCGGGGCTGCAAACCTATAAGATAGACGTAGTGAAGGCCAATTCTCGTTTCGAGGGCAAAAGACGTGAATGTCGTGGCAGTACCAGGCGAAATGAAGGATCACAAGGTGTTCGTTTATGCCTTGAGCACATGTGCTTGGTGTAAGCGCACCAAACAGTTCCTGAAAGATAAGAAAGTTCACTATGAGTATGTGGATGTTGACCTGGCAAGCCTAGAAGACAAAAAAAGGATCGAAAGTGATCTTCGAAAGTGGAACTGCCACGCTTATCCCGCGGTGTTGATCGACAGCAAGCGATTGATCAGGGGGTTTAAGGCGGATGACCTGAAGGAGGCGCTTGGACTTCGATAACTTTGGAGTCCGTGCGGATGAGGGCCGAGTCAGACGCTAAGAGCCGCGGTTACTATCTGAATCCGGACGAAAGCTTTCTGAAGGATTTGCTTGAAGGTCTCAAGAAGAACGAAGAGAGATATGACTATCCTTCGTGCCCGTGTCGACTGGCCTCCGGAAACTTCGACTTCGATAAGGACATTATCTGCCCCTGTGACTATCGGGATCCAGATGTGGAAGAGTTTGGAACTTGCTACTGCGGTCTCTATGTGAGAAAGGATGTGTTTGAAGGCAAGGCACCTGTTGTGTCGATCCCGGAGAGGAGGCCGCAAGAGAAGCAGACGAGGGCGTATGCAACGTCAGTGGAAGCGCCTTCACCTAGGCCAACCTCAACTGCTGACACGATGGTGAAGCCTATGAAGAGTGAGATGAAGATGTGGTACTGTAAGCAATGTGGCTACGTTGTCTTTCGGGAGGAACCTCCGTACATCTGCCCCATATGCAAGGCGAAAAGAGAATTCTTTGCAGAGATCCAGATAGGAGCATATGCGTCTGGCTAGTCTTACGCGAAAACATCGCTGTCACATGTATGTTCCTAGAAGTCATTGACGCGGAGGATTTTTCCTCTTCTAAGATGGTGCGCACACACAATAATGAAACCTAGGTAACGGTGAGACTGCTTTGGGTTCACAAGCGACGCGTCTGGCTTAGAGTGTGATCGTGTTGCCTTTCACACCATTCCACTTGGGGCCAGGGTTACTATTTGGCTTGCTTCTCTTCAGCCATCTTGATCTACCTACGTTCGTTATGGCAAGCGTCATTATTGACATTGAACCTCTCCTAGCTCTATCATTGAATCTGAGCTATCCGCTCCATGGTTGTCTTCATACTTTCATGGGAGGAACGATCGTTGCGTTTCTGTTAGCTCTAGCCATGAGTAGGATCAGAGGAACTCTTACGCCTTTGATGTCATTCTTCAAGCTCGAACAGAGGACATCGTTCAAGGGTATTGTCTTGGCATCTCTCT
>CAYQCQ010000010.1:0-23613 GCA_964416035.1 uncultured Candidatus Bathyarchaeia archaeon | reverse complement strand
ACAGTCTTTCCGCATCCATCGATTCCTTCGACGACTATGAAGAAGCCCTTTTCGCTGGTCGACAAGGCTCCCATATCCAACAATTACGGGCAGAACGTATGTGTACAATCCAGCCGTATAAAAAAGACAAGTGCCTCTTCACTGCGGGTGCCGATGAACAGAATAAACTGCGGAACTAGGGGGAGCAGGGCAGACGATTCGTCACCCATCCGACTCTAAACCAGAAGCAATATTATGCCGATCCGGCAAGGCTAGATTCTGTAAGCCTTTCAGAATGTGTTTAACCCCCTGCACAATGCAAGGCTTGAGGAAGAGTAAGAATGGCTGAGTACGGCAACCAATCCACGTTCTGGGGGTTCATAAAAGACCCCCTCTACGGCTACATACGACTGAAAGAGTCCGAGAAGAACATACTCGATACGGAGGCTGTTCAGAGGCTTCGCAGAATAAAACAACTCAGCGGAGCAGAATATGTCTATCCCGCCGCCAACCATACACGGTTCGAGCATTCCTTAGGCGTCTTTCATCTTGCAGGCACACTGGCATCCAGTCTGCCAGTGAAACTGAAACCTGAAGACGTGACAAAGCTGAAGATCGCTGCCCTACTACATGATGTCGGACACGCACCCTTTTCTCACCTGCTTGAACCTACAATGAGGCAGATCACAGGAAAGACGCATGAAGACCTCGGCACTTGGACAATCACGAAATCAAGCCTTTCCGACACTTTGCGGAAAGAGGGAATAGACCCCGATGAGGTGGGGAAGCTTGCAGTCGGCAAGCTGACTGATAACGAGAGGCGGTTCATGAACCAAGTCATACGAAGTTCCGTAGACGTAGACAAGATGGACTTCCTTGTCAGAGACTCATACCACACAGGTGCAGGATATGGGACAGTGGACATCTTTCGCCTCATCTACACGATGGACGTATTAGACGGAGATCTAGCAGTGAACTCAACAGCGATTCCGACACTGGAAACTTTTCTACTCGGTCGACTTGAATCCTTCAGAGCAATATACTTTCACCGGGCATCCAGAGCAGCACAGATAATGATACAGAAAGCACTGGAGCAGGCTGAGCCGGAACTGAAGCTTCTGTCCTTCCGAACTCCTGACGAGTATCTTGCCCTAGACGACTACTCCGTATGGTCTCAACTCAAGGCCTGTCAGAAATCGAGGTCGCTCATTGAAGACGTTGAGAATCGGAGGCTGATCAAGTGTTCCTATGAGAAGACTTTCTTCGCGAAGGATGAGCTTCTTTCAAGTGTCTTCACTAATGACGCTGTGAGGGAGCAGATGGAGCAGGAGATAGCGCGCAAAGCGAAAGTGGATCCTGAACAGGTATGCATTGACGTTCCGTCCCTGCCCTCAGTGCCTTACCATTACGCCATGGAAATAGAACCGATGGAAATCCCCGTCTTCCGTGAAACCAAGGAGGGAAAGAAGGTGCGGGTCAGTTTGACTGAGCTTTCTCAAATAATAGGTGTTATGCGTGTCTTCATGAACATAATCCGAGTCTACACCGTCCAGAAACATCGAGACGCAGTAATGAAAGCTTCAGAAGATATCTTGGGAAAGCCTTCTATATCTTCACAAGTATCCTACTGACCCTGCTGCTTTCGAGCAAGGTCATCTAAGAGAGCAGCGGCGATTCTGATTCCTTCAGGCTCGGGTATATCCACATTTACCGAGGCAAGGCTCATCTTCTTGAAGGAACCTGCAACCCTCTCGGCCAAGGCCCTAGCCGATAGGAGGTACTTTCCTCCTAGCAGTACCGAGGAGGTAGTGACTTGGCTCTCTCCAGGTCCTGGCAGAGCGATCGCAAGGGTTCCAAGCTTCATGCTTCCTTCGTAGAAGAACGCCAGAAAAGCGTTGCTAAGCTCAAGTATGCTCAGGCGGAAGATCTTCCCATTCTTCTCCATACTGGCTTCTCTGAATGACATCGCAACTCCAACAAAGGTTGCCCTCGATCAGTATATGAACACGAGGGATGGATCCAGTGTCTACTACGACGCCATTTTCTCTTGGTTTAGCTCCACCGGGCACGGGATTTCCTTTCCGTCCTCGTTCAGTTTAACTGCGCCAAACTCAATAGTGTTCGCTGGCTCTTTGACGGGAGTATAAACCCTAAGGATCCCCCCTCTCTGTTCTACTCCCTTCAATATTCCTATGCCGAGAAGAAGATCGTCATCATTCAAGAAGCCCACTATTGAGTGAAGCTTCTGAGTGGCAGCCAAGAGCCTGCCATTTCTCACCTCGGCACCTTTCAACCTTACCTTGTCGAAGTCGATGTGCCGAGTGACGGCGCCTGCTAGATGTTTCCTGTAGGAGAGTTCTCTCAGCCTCCGTCTCTCATCTCTGGTTCTTTTCCTTATGACTGTCGGAGATTGAACCTTGATCGCGGTAGTTCTTATCGCCTCCATTATATGGTCCGCCTCACAGTCAGATTGGATCACCACCACAAGGTCCGGAGAGATCTCGTTGACCATTCTCGCTTTAAAGGCGCAGGCCTCATCGTCCGCGATCCATCCATCTGTGTTTATGATGATGGGATCGTGGTCCGTCGAGCGCAGTTCCATGAGCTTCTTTATGCCCAGAATGACCTTGTTCGTGGTAGGGGCCGGACTAGTATGTCCAACGAAGAACATCGAAACCGGGTCGAGATCCGCCAAGGAGAGAAGGTATCCGTCAGTCACCCCAAGCCCAATGGTTGTCGGAGGGCCAATGTCAGACTGCCCCACATCCGCATCGATCACTGAAACGTTCGGATACTCGTTTAGTAGAGTATTGGTGAGGTAGGTGCACAGGGTACTCTTTCCCGAGTCCACATCTCCTATCGCAAGGATCTTCGGGCAGGTCATTTCCAAGGCTGCTTCGGCAAAGCTCTTCCATGAGCCAGGTATCGTGGTGCCCTCGATCTCAGTTAAACTAGCGTTATTCCCTAGACAAGTCTGAATGACACTATCAGTAACCGCTTCAACCGATATTTGCTTCTCCTCTCTCACGAGTAACTTCTCTTCTCTCTCAACAGGCGCACCTAGAACCGTTACCTCCCCCTCAATCAATCTGAGTGATGCTGGGCCGGAAACCAGCAGGGTTCTTCCAGCAGCCAAAGTCGTATTTTCCATGGTGCACGTCGTCCATGAACGCTCCTTACACATTTAAGCTAATCTCAGAGGCAACATATGGCCAAGGCAAAGCTGGAACGCACTTGAGACCTCGACCGGACATAGTGTCAACCGGGTGCTCATCACTTGACGCCGTGCTTCATGGAGGATTTCCGTTCTCCCAGGTTAGCCTTGTCTACGGAGAGGCTTCAACTGGAAAAACAAGTTTGGCAATTCAATGTGCGGTTGAATGTGCGAAAAAAGATCTCAAGGTACTATATGTTGACGCAGATAGATCGTTTTCCCAGAACCGACTTGCCCAAGTCGCCGGTGACCAACTGGAGAAAATAGCTGCTAATATTGTTGTGTTCGTTCCTGAAACCTTCTCGGAGCAGACTTCCTTAGTTGAGAGGATAGGAAGCTACGTCACGGGAAGCGCAGGAATGATAGTAGTGGATACAATAACGTCACTCTACCGATCGTCTCTAGGATCGACGGAAAAAGTGTTCGCCCAGAACAGGGAGCTTAATAGGCAGCTGGCATATCTAGCGGAGCTGGCCGCCGTGAGGCATGTCGCGATCCTGCTTATAAGCCAAGTCCATGGTCTGCCTTTCCGTCCGGGGGATCAAATCGAACCTGTCGCTAGACGCATACTTACTTACTGGTCCAGAGTCATACTGAAGCTTGTCTCGACAGCAAACCCGAGAGTCAAGACAGCTCTGCTTGAGCGACACTCGTCCCCTAAAGTTCCGCTCACGTCGTGTCTCCTGAGAATCACGGAGAGAGGTTTGGAAGGAGTCGAAGCATAAGTGTACTCCTCCACCCTGAGACATTTACCATGGAGCCATACCATTTGGAACTAGTCATAACCCTGAGTGATGCGATCTCAGCACTCATTTTCATCCTTCCCACCTACGCAGCCAACTCCATCCCCGCAATCTTTGGTAGAGGAACCCCGATAGACCTTGGGCGGCGCTTCATAGACGGTGAAAGAATTTTCGGTTCTCATAAGACAATCAGGGGATTCCTGAGCGGCCTCTTCGCAGGACTCTTGGTTTCTGCCACAATGGCAGTCATAATTTCGATTGAACTCCTGTTTTTCGGCGCCCTGATCTCTACAGGCGCGCTGGTAGGTGACCTAGTCGGGGCATTCGTCAAAAGGCGTATGAAGCTTCCTCCGGGATATCCTTTACCGTTGCTAGACCAACTTGACTTTGTGTTCGGTGGAATCCTGATTCTATATCCCTTCTACAGATTGAGTCGAGGGGCGGTCTTCCTGATCCTTCTTGTTACTCCTGCGATTCACCTACTCGCAAACATAATAGCCTATCTTCTAGGAATCAAGAAGACCTTCTGGTAGATGTCCCAACTAGTAGCCTATCTTTGACGATAGGAATGAAGTGCAGTAGTAGACTGCGATGAGTGTCACCATGAGGCCGAGAATCAGCATCAGATACGCTTGTCTCGGATTGTAGACTAGACGTGTGCTTCTGAGCAGCATGTAAAGGCCCAGCACTCCGAGAAAGTACAACAGGCCAGCCAATATGCTCTCGTTCAGAGTCTGAATGTGAATACTGCCTCTGTAGACGAAGGTCCACCCTGAACCTTTTGGCAATAGTGCAAGAGGCTTCTCCAAAATATCGAAGATACCGCCGGCCAAGATGAAGATGGCGAAAATCATCGTCGCAGCGAGCAGTAGAGTCGTCGATGGCTTCATTGCTCTGGCTCGCGGGATTCCTGCCCCTCTAAACCTATAGCCAAGATTGATGATGAACCTCTTGACTCTCCATGAAATCTTGCCAACCCTAGCCTTCAACACTCGCCATCCGCAACCAAATTGCGGGACACTAATGATAGCACAAACTTAAGCATATCTCACAGTCTTGCCCGAGTATGCATGGTCACAGCTTTTGGAATACATGAGCGTTTTGAATTCATGGACAATCCAAACAAGCTTAAAATATGTTGCCGCTTTCCGTATAGCGCCCGGGAATCGTGAAGAGCGTATGCCCCAGAAAATTCTGTGCACAGGATGCAACACAATCCTCTACGACGGTTTCGAACTGGAATCACCCTTGGAGATTATTCAGAGGAATAATGGGGTGTGTCCTAAATGCGGACGGAAACTTGGCTTCGACCCAGACGCCATCAAGATCGTTCCAATGAACGAAATCAGAGGTCAAAGGCGATAAGGTCTGCGCGCGTCAAGTTTCCGGTAATCGGCAGAAGTCTTCACGCAAACTCGTTGGAAGTAGTTGTAAATGCTTGGCAGAACTCACCTGTACGACTTCCACGCCCGGAATGGTCACATGGTCGTATTCTCGGGATTCGAGATGCCTCTCTGGTATCGAGGTATCGTCCAGGAATGCAAAGCGGTTAGAAACAGCGTCGGAGTCTTCGACACCTCTCACATGGGTAGAACCCTGATATCGGGAGAAAACTCAACAGCCTTTCTGAACTATGTCACGACGAATGACGTTGCAGCATTGGAGGTAGGTCGAGCACACTACTCTGTGATGTGCAACGAGAATGGCGGCATTATCGATGATGTCATCGTCAACAGAATAGGAGATAAAGAGTACCTCATGGTTTTCAACGCCGGAAACCGTGAAAAGGATCTCTCTTGGCTGGAAAAGGAGGCCGAGAGGTTCAGTGTTGAGATACGCCATATCTCTGACGAGGTTTCCATGTTCGCTGTCCAAGGCCCAAATGCTCAAAAGGTCCTTCAAGAGATCAGCAGCGAAGATCTCTCCCTCATCCCTCGATTCGGCGCAAGACAAGTAAATCTTGACGGCATCGAGGCAGCTGTCACCAGGACGGGGTATACTGGGGAGGACGGCTTCGAGGTATTCACGTGGGGCTCTCCGATTAGGCAGCCCTCAAAAGCAGTCACGGTGTGGAACGCAATACTCGATCACGGCAAGAGCTACCACATACAACCATGTGGATTGGGGGCGCGTGATGTCCTCCGACTGGAAGCAGGAATGTGTCTCTACGGCAACGACATAACCGAATCGATAACCCCCTTCCAGGCCAGATTGGGCTTCGTGGTCAAGCTTGCCAAAAACGAGTTCATAGGGCGCGATGCCCTGGTCCGAGAAAAAGCCGAGGGCGCAAAGAACGTCAGAGTAGGACTAAAAGTGCTTGAGGCCGGAATACCCAGGGCCGAATGCGACATTTTAAAGGATTCCCAAGTTCTTGGGAAGGTGACGAGTGGAACCTTCTCCCCCACGATAAATCAGGGGATTGCCATGGGATATGTTCCGAGAGAGTACTCAAAGATCGGCGAAAAGGTGGAGATTAAGGTTCGTGCCAAGAACTTGCAAGCAGTAATTACAGGCTTTCCTTTTTACGACACCTCGAAGTACGGTTGGCAAAGAACTCAGTGATAATCGGAGAGGATGTGCAAACGAGAGGACGTGCCTCGAATCAGTAATATACTACGTGGGAGTTTCATACTGAGCGCTGGAGGGATAAACTTTGAAGGTAAAGGACTACGAAGTTCCCGAAGGCCTGTACTACACGAAGGAACATGAATGGGTCAAGTTGGAGGGCAGTAACTGCCGAGTCGGAATCACCGACTACGCCCAGAAGTCTCTTCATGAAGTGGTATTTGTGGATCTTCCCAAAGTTGGTGCCAAGGTTGCTCGCTCCCAGGTGTTGGGGTCGGTTGAGTCGGTCAAGGCAGTTGCTGACGTGTTTGCTCCCATATCTGGCGAGGTTGCAGAGGTAAATGCGAAGCTAGCAGATAGCCCGGAACTCGTGAACCAACAGCCCTACGGCGACGGCTGGATAGCCATTATCAAGTCGTCCAACCTTGAGGCGGAACTCAAAAACCTACTCGATGCAAAGAGCTACGCAGATTTTCTGAGAACACAGATGAAATAGTCTACTCCACTTTCATAACAGTTTCTTCCCTATAATCTGTGACCACCCTAATGTAGCCCTGCAACTCCCCATCCAACCCCCTATCACCCGTATCTACCAGCAAGCGTCTATGCGGCAAACCCAGCAACTTGCTCTTCGTAGCAACGACAATTATGTTCTCTCGCCCCACCTTCCTTATGACATCGGGGCTGATCTGTTGGTTTCCCCTCCCGAAGATATAGGCCTGTCCACCTATCGGCGTAACCACTATCTTCACAGGGCGATCCTGAATCACTTCAAGTAGTCTTCGCTCGTCGACATCTTTCGCAACCAGCTGTCTCATGTAAATAACATCGACTCCGAGCAATGTCTTTTCCACACCGATCACATCTGCGATGGCCTTCACAGTTGTCCCTGGGCCAAGAACGTAGAATTCGTCCCCCATCTCTTCTACGACATGTTTGGCGATCGCTTTTTGCTGCTCGACTTCGTCCTCGGTCTGGGCAGTGGCCGTCTTGATCCCTTGCATGAGAAGAGGCTCCTGTGGGACGTTCATGTACCCGTACAGCTTCGCTGACAGACGCCCTGCTCTGAATTGCTCTTCATCAATGTCCATCACTTCAGCTTGTGCGATTGGAAGCTCGCCTAGAAGGTACCGGACCGTGATCTTGGAGGCTTGAGAAGGGTTCACTGCGAAAACGGAGCTATGCATCTTCACTCCAGCCGGTATTCCAAGCACAGGAACCTTACTGTCAATCGCATCCAAGATGTCCCTAGCGGTCCCATCTCCCCCAGTAAAGAGCAGTAAGTCAACGAGCTTCTCTGCAAGAATCTTCGCCGATCTCTTTGTGTCCTCTGCAGTCGTTCTCCCTCGAGACGTATCGCTGACTATTTCCGGAGCAAAACCGGAGGCCCTGGCCTCTTCCTCCCCCATGTCTCCTGAAGACGTGAAGATCTCAACTAGGCCGCGATGCACCTGAAGCTCAGTTAATGCTTCAACTGTTCTTCTCGGGGCGATTGGAGTTGCTCCTCGTCTCAGAGCCTCCTCTAAGGTATCGCTGCCATCAGTCCCCTTCAACCCGACCCTGCCGCTTGACAGGCTAATGAAACGCCTCTAGTCCGGCGATCGGATTGACAATGAGGCCAAGCTTCTTTGGTGACACTCGTTTCCTGCCCCATAGACCGCCTGGAGTTCTGACTCCTAATCGTGCGAAGATCTCGTGACTCTAACTAGTCCCACCCTCAGCTTCTCCCCCGCGAGTTTATATTCGGCTACGTGAGCTCCTGCAGGCGGAGCCTCGCGGTTCATAGTGTCCGCCAAGGTCTCAGCGGCGATATACTTCCCAAACGTCGAAAATGCCCGAAGATTGTTTGGCCCTCCATCGTAGTAAATGAGGATTCGATCATCGATGTTGAAGCCAGCCTTCTTTCTTTGGTCTTGTATGCGGCGAACAATGTCTCTCGCAAGTCCTTCCACCATCAACTCAGCCGGAATTGTTTTCTCAACGCCAACGAGGATTTCGCCTTCTTCCACGACCACCCATCCCTCTCTCGGCTTGGTCGATATTCGGATCTCGTCAGGGGATATAGTAACTGAGTGTCCGTCTACCATTACCTCGACCTTGGCGTTCTTCTTATGAGCCGAAACAAACATCTTCGGATCCATCCTTGAGATCGAGTCATGCAGTTTCGGCAATATCTTACCATGTCTCGCTCCAGAAACTTCAGGAATCAGTTCTACGACATATTCGAGTAGTTCCTCTCTGTCATTCTCCAAGTCGAGTTCCTTGACATTCAATTCCTCTCTGATCAACTCGGAGAGATTCAGAACACTCTCGGTGACCTCTCGGTTGGCGACGACTTTCGCAGCCGGGAGGGGTTGCCTCAGCTTCACTCCACATTTGCTTCTTGCAGATCGGCCTAGGCCGCAGATCTTGATCGCCAAGGCCATGTTTCTCACAAGCTTCTCGTTCATGAGAGATCTATCCGCGACTGGCCATTCACAATGATGTACGCTTTCTGGAGCTGAGGGGTCTACGCTACGGACAAGATTTTGGTAGATCTCCTCGATCACAAACGGAATGAAAGGTGCCAAGAGCTTCACAAGGGTTGTGAGGCAAGTATACAGCGTGTGGTATCCCGCCTCCTTGTCGGTGTCGGAAGTACTCTTCCAGAACCTTCTTCGGGATCGTCTAACATACCATGTTGACAACTCATCAACGAAGGCACCGAGCTCGGAGGAAGCGCCGGCAGGATCATACTTCTCCAAGTAGCTGGTGACGTTCGATATGAGTGTCTGTAGCTTTGAGAGAACCCAATGGTCAATCAATGTGAGCCGAATTTCTCGCTTCCTAGGAGTCCACCCATCCAGTCTTGCATAAGTCGTAAAGAAGCTGTAAACATTCCACAGAGGGATGAGAAACCTCTTCTTTACCTCCTCTCCCTTTCCGTACCCGAATAGGAGATTTCCTTCTGGGCGGGTTGAGCAGTATATCCAACGCATCACATCTGCGCCAAGCCTCTCAACGGCATCGTCAAACCAGATGGCAGTTCCCCACGACTTATGCATCTCCCTTCCGTCCTCAGCCAAGACGAGACCGTGGCCGAAGCAGGTCAGGAATGGAGTCTGTTTCTCCATGACTGTGCTCATAGCCAGCATCGAGTAGAACCAGTTCCGGAACTGGCCGGGCAGTGACTCGCAGACAAGTTGTGCTGGGAACCATTTCATCCAATAGTCTCGGTCATAGCGATAGTTGAGGGTCGAGTAAGCAACTATCCCTGCGTCGAGCCATGGGTTTCCTACATCGGATATTCTGGGCATCGGAGCGTTGCATTTAGGACACGTGATCTTGATGCGGTCGATCCAAGGTCTATGCGGTGAATGTCCCTCAAACTCTCTCCATCCGTCAACAGCTCTCTCTCTAAGTTCCTCTTCGCTGCCTATGACATCAAATGTTCCGCATCGTGTGCACTCCCATATCGGGAGAGCCAACCCCCAATACCTCTTCTTAGAGATCATCCAGTCATCCATGTTACTTAGCCAGTCCAACTCCTGCTGTAAGCCGTACTCAGGTATCCAGTGAACCTGCTTGGCGACGTCAATTATCTGATATCGCAGGTTCTCTCGCTTGTCTTCCTCCATCAGATCTTCCAAGGGCTTGTCAAGCTTCCTTCCCATCGAGATGAACCATTCATCAACTAGCCTAAACACCAGTTCGCTTTCGCATCGCCAACAAACGGGGTAACGGTGACTGTACTTCTCCACTCCGAAGAGCAGGTTCTTTTTCTTCAGATCCTCGATGATCGGCTCAGCCGTCTCGTAGACATGCATACCCGTTAACCATCCGAATCCCTCCATGAAGATTCCATACTCATCAAGCGGTGCCGGGCTTGGGAGACCATACTTGCGGCCCAGCTCAAGGTCTTCTTTGCCACAGCCCGGAGCGATGTGAACTATCCCCGTGCCCTCGGTCTCACTGACTTCGTCCCATAGTATCACCTTGTGGGCTTCGATGGCCCTAGAACGCCTTTCGGCTTCGAGTTCATCGAAGGGACCCTCGTAGGCCAAACCTTCAAGCTCTCGTCCTAGCATTTCGCCTATGACTTCATGTTTTCCTGAGATAGTTCTGTCAACAGTAGCTTTTGCGAGATAGAATATCTCGTCGTCTTTGCGAATCTTCACGTAGACCAGATCAGGATGAACGGCGGCTGCAACATTGGAGGAAAGGGTCCATGGCGTAGTGGTCCATACAAGTAGGAACTCCTTCGTTCTTCCTCTGAGCGGAAACTTGATTGTAAGCGCGTGATGAGTGAGCAGTCGATATCCTTCTGTAGCTATCTCATGTTCAGAGATGGCAGTGGAACATCGAGGACACCAAGGCATAACGTCAGTTCCTTTGCGTATCCATCCCTTTTCATGACACTTTTTCAGGGCGCTCCATATTGTGTAGTTGTTCTCATCTGATAGCGTGAAGTAGGATCCGCCGATTTCAGGCGTTCCTAACCGTCCGACCAGTTGCTCGGCCGTTCCTGTCACTGAACCTTCTTTGCCGCTGATTGTGATTGTTTTTTCCGGTTCGTCCAGATGGTCGGCGAGCTTTTGTAGGAGTTCTGGATCGTCCCAATCCATCCAGTATCCTAGTCTAATCGACTGTTCCACTTGGGTTGCGGCAAATTTCAGTACCCGCTGCTTGCAGCGCTTCACAAACTGCGCTACGCCATACGCCTCGATCTCTCTTTTTGACTTGAACCCCAGTTCCTTCTCTACTTCTACCTCAATCCACAATCCCTGACAATCAAAGCCGTTCTGATACCGGAGGTCACATCCTTTCATGGCGTGATAGCGCTGGAAGAGGTCCTTGTAGGTTCGTCCCCAAGCGTGATGAACACCCATGGGGTTGTTTGCAGTTATCGGGCCGTCGATGAATGACCATCTTTCATTTCCTTTGTTGAGGGTTACGCGTTTCTCGAAGGCTTTCCTTTCTTTCCAGAACTGCAGGATCCGATGCTCCACCTTCGGAAGGTCGAGGTTACTAGCTACTTCCCTGAACGTTGGTCCTCACCCATCTTGTGCGTTGCAGACACCAGAATGTAACTGCCCCGTGATCAGGCTGTCAAAAGGTGCCGTAGAAGGAGTCAATCCTGGTGGGGGGAATTTTTCGATCCCTCATATCCTTCCACGCAACGCCCTGACTCTTACATCCCAAATATATTAGGTTTGTTCGCCTCGATCCGTAGAAAGTTGGCGGGGCAAGATTCGCCTAGACGAATTCTGCGCCTTCGCTCGATGCTATGGTAGCAAACAGCCTTTTCTGAGTGCGTATCATTTATAATGACCTTGTTCGAATATTGTCGAGGTTCAATCGAGGAATCACGTATGCCACTAACCTCGGGTCTCGGCGGAAAGATCAAGGACTCTCTCAAGGAGAGACTTCGCAGGGAAATCTTCTCATCAAGGATCCAAGCAGCCATAGGATACGTTTCCGAACTGTCAAGAGCTCAGGTGGCCTTCTTCAGCGCTTTTCTATGCATACTCCTCGTGGCGGCGTCGCTGAGGATTATGCCCCTAAGGTGGGGCTTCTTCCTATCTGAGTTCGATCCATATTTTCAGTACAGGATCGCAGACTACGTAGTTAAGAACGGGTATGCAGCATGGTTTCGCTGGCATGACAACATGAGTTGGTACCCTTACGGCCGAGACGTGTACACATCAGCTTTCCCGGCCCTCGGGTTCACCGCAGCCAGTCTCTACACCTTCCTCAGGATCATGGGCCTCGATGTCACACTCATGGAAGTATGCATAATCTTCCCTGTCATCATGGGGGTTTTGACAGTTGTCGCGATCTACCTACTAGGAAAGGATCTTTGGGGCAGAAGCGTAGGCCTTTTCGCCGCGCTATTCTTGGCAATCAACGGCTCTCACATAAGCCGGACATCACTGGGTTTCTTCGATGATGAAACCATCGGTGTCTTCTCAATGATTCTGATCTTTCTGTTGTACATGAAGGCGATGTCTCCTCAGCGTACAACAAAGTCTGCGTTAGGTTATGGAATTCTGTCCGGGCTAATGCTGGCATATCTTAGCTGGGGATGGGGCGCGTTCAGGTACCCCATGGCGCTAATATATCTCTTCACCACACTCATGATTCTTCTGAAGCGATACAACACCAATATGCTCATCGCATACGTCACCACATATGGAATCCAGCTTGCAATAGTCACTCAACTACCATATCTTGGCACAAGCTTCCTCAGAGAATGGACCACCCTAGCAGTATTCGGTGTGTTAGCTCTTCTCGTTTCGGCTGAGGTCGCCAGACGTGTAACTACTACACGAATAAGGCTGCTTGTATTTGCGGGCATGGGAGGAATACTCGGCGCAGCTTTTCTTATCCTTTGGTATCAGGGCATCGCCACACCTCTTGTTGCAAAGTTTCTGGCTGTGATGGATCCGACGAGAAGGCTTGACATGCCGTTGGTCGAGTCGGTCGCCGAACACCGCCCAGCTACTTGGGCATCATTTTTCCATGAGTCTGGCATAGTCCTGTTCCTAAGCATCTTCGGATTTGTCTTCGCAGCTCAGAGAAGAAGAGACAATGACATCTTTCTGATGCTCTTCGGCCTGTCATCAATCTATTTTGCTGGATCTCTGGTCAGACTCACCTTGATCCTTGCCCCAGCCATATCGATTCTAGCCGGAGTCACGATGGCTGAACTGTCCAAGCCGTCAGCGGATATTGCTCGAGAGGTAATCATATTTCCGCGAAGAAAGATTAGGTTCGCAACAAGAGTGGGAAGAGAGTTCGGGGTAGCAATACTCCTAGTACTCATCTTGATTATCTTGCCGACTTTTGCGAGGGTCACCACAGAGGCCTACACACCTGCAACGATTGCGACATCAAGCTTCCCGACGACTCCAAAAGCGGGCGAAGAGCAGAACTATCAAGACTGGCTGGAAGCATTGTCTTGGATGAAGGACAATCTGCCCAAAGACGCAGTCGTACTCTCGTGGTGGGACTATGGCTACTGGATCACCACTCTGGCGGAGAAACGAACCCTCGCCGACAATGGAACAATCAACTCAACCCAAATCGCAGTGATCGCACGAGCCTTCATGATGAACGAGACCATGGCTATACCAATCCTGAAGGAGTACAATGTCTCTCATGTAGCCGTCTACGCTGCGTGGGAGAGATCAAGCGAGCAGCAAATCCAGTTCTACGGTGTTGGAGAAGATAGCAAATGGTTTTGGATGGCCAAGATATGCAACGGCACGACGTATCGAGGCCAAAAGATTGTGATCACAGAGAACCGAACTGAATCGGATACAACGTACTACAGGAAGGTCATTCAGGACGGTAAGGTGATATCCACAGACCTGATTGCAGACAACCAGGGAATCAAACCAAATACAGTGGTCGGCTCTCTCATATTGAAGGCTGCTGGGCTAGAATACAGCGAGTCCGAGTATTTCACATCCCAATTCAATTCAAAGAAGAGCTGGGTAGCAGTTTATTCGGTAATCTACCCAGAACCGTCAGCTTTAGACTGTTTCGTAGACCCGAAGAAGATCGTCTACAATGAGTCTATTGTCGAGCTCTCTGGACGGCTTTCAACGAAAGGTAAAGGTCTCTTCGACATGACAGTAGCCCTAGAGTACTCTACGGACAAGGGCCAGACATGGCATGAGATAACTACAGTTCAATCCGGAACGAATGGCACATACAAATATGCTTGGACACCCAATGCAGGCTCCTATCAAGTCAGATCTCGATGGGATGGAATCAAACGAAAGTTCATTGGCGCCAAGAGCCCGAGCCTGGACCTAGTTGTCGATAAGGCGGGGGTCACAATGTCGGTTGAACTTTCCGCGCGGGAAGTGCCAGTGAATCAGAACATAACGTTCACTTGCAAACTATCTAAGGCGATATCGGTGGGCACAATCACAATAGACTACTCCTTAGACAACAAGACTTGGACTATGGCAGGCTATGGAGAAGTTAAGAACGGCACTTTCACCCTCAAATGGGCGCCTACGAAACCGGGCACATACTACATCCGAGTTGTGTGGGTTGGAGACCAAAACTACCTCGAAGTTCCGGTGCAAAACTTCCTCATAACGGTAAAGTAGGGGAAAGGGAAGAAGACACTTCAGCCTATGTATATCGTACGATCCTTCCTGAACGTGCTGGCGAGTTTTTTTTCGATTTCGTCAACCTTTCTTTCGATGCTCCGCACCTTCGCTACCTGTCTCTCCAGATTCGAAAGATTCAGTTTCACGTTCAACGTGTTTGCGAGGACTCGGAGCACCCTCTGGGCAGCAACCGGATCTGGTCCGAGGCCTGAGGTCTGTCCCAAGAGGCAGATGGCGTCAAGGTTCATGTTTCTGGCTAGGGCTACGAGGAGCCCTGCGATTCCGACGATTGGAATCCCTACCTTCTCTACGCTGGCTCCAGCGGACGTTAGCTTGGAGACTATAGCCTCTCTTGTGGCGACGCCGACCACTAGATCCTTGTCCTTTTGGGGAGAAACGAATCCTCCAATGCTTATGATCTGCGAAGCCGAAAGTTTCATGGCGTACTGAACTATCTTGGTGGCCACCTCGTATTGTCCGTAGTTGGTCTGTGGTTGGCAATCACCAGTTATCATCACCAGTTCCTTCCTATTCTTGGTCGAGTAGTAGAATTCGCTTCGAGGCAACCTCGCTATTCCCCGTGAATCCACAATAGCTTGGTAAGGAAAATATGGCGAGTAGAGTTCCGCAATCTTCCGTGCTTTCAGTTCATCAATAAGGAAGGATACTGCCAGTCCTCCTATAGATCCAAGTCCCGGCAGTCCCTCGATAACCGTGGGATTACGAGGTTTCGGTCCGCGTTCTCTAATCATGGTTTCCACTGGAACGTTCACTCCTATACTTGGCGTATTTGTCGTCAGGCGAGAACTTCGCCGGGTGAGGAATCACCGTTTCGCTTCCGCAGTTGGGACAAGCGGGCTTAAGTGTGTACCTTCCGCACTTTCGACATTTTCGCATTTGCCATTTCAATCGATCCGGCGCCCCTCGCCGCCCGCGTCTTTGATGTAGGAAATCGCCTCGTCTATGGCCTCTTTCAGAATCGTTTCAGCATCCGAATAGTCTGAGGCCACGACTTCAAGACGGTACTTGGGCGCCCCTATCGAATGGATCCTAATATCAGTTCCCTCAGGCTTCACTTTCTCCGCATTTAGCAATGCGGTCCTTATGCCTACGATGCCGTCTGGCTTAGGTGAGGTAAGCTCGATCGTGCCAGTCAACGTGGTCCTCTTCACCTTGATCTTGAGCTTCGCATTCTCTGTCAATACTTTCGACCAATCAGATGAGAGCCCTAACTTTGTGAAGACTTCCTCCCCTTGGTCAATCGATTTCTCCAATGCGCCGTAGATCGAGTCATACTGCTGGACTATTGTGTCTCTAATGTTGTTGAGCGTATTCTCGTCAGCGGAAAGTTTTTCTGCCGTACTCCTCAGTATGGCTTCTGCCTTCCTGTCCCTCTTCCACTGAAGCATCTTCTCGGCTTTCTCACGTCCAGTCACTCTTCTCAACGAGAGGTCGACTTCGCCTCTCTGCCTGTTGATTCTCAGAACCTTCAGGGCTAGTTTCTGTCCTTCTCTCACGTGATCTCTGATGTTCTTCACCCAGGTCGTTGAAACCTCAGATATGTGTACGAGCCCCTCCCTCTCCCCGTATTCGTCCAAGACTACATATGCGCCGTAAGGAGTTATGTTCTTGACAGTCGCGACAACTACGTCTCCCGTGTCGGGATACTCTTCCTCAAGGGTGTTCATCTTCTCACATGCCTAAGAGCTGCACTATCTCCCCTTTGATCTTCGCTTTGCCTCCTCGAGGCTCAAGAAGGACCTCCTCGCAGACATCGCATTTCAACGTCGTTGAACTCCTTTCGAAAACCACCTGCTCATTCCCACACTTTTGACATTTAATCCTGAGGAACGTACTGCGAGGCTGAGGAATCAACTCTCTCCTGGTCATCTGGCTATTTACCCTCCTATCTCCATCTTTCTCAGCCTAATTCCATATCTGAAGACAGTATAGCCGCAAGTCTTGCATTCAAGTTTGGCAGATTGCTTCTTAGTCGTCTTTGCAGTTCTCTTCAACTCTGGATACTTCTGTCCGCCATAACCATGTCGCCTTCGCTCATGTCTTCTTGCACCCCACGCTAGTGATCGCTGTTTCCCGGCTTTGTAGAGCGAGACAGAGTGCTCCACATGCTTCTTGCACTTAGGACAGTAAACGGTCATTGTCTTCGGAATCTTCAATCTTCTTCAACCTCCACTTTCACAGCCGCCCCTTGATGCATCAATGCTCGAGCGTTCTCCGCCGGCAGCGAAGCTATGTCCTCAGGCTTGAAGGGGCCGTAAGTCTTCAAGTCAACGCCGATTATGGCCGGAATCTCACATGCGAATCGCACTAATATTTTTTGCGGCACATCTCTTGATGTCGATGGAACAACATCAGTCTGCTTTCCTTCTGAGAGATTCCTCCTTAATCTTGAGTACTGGCTCGATGCTTGAAGCAATGCTTGGTAGATGTCCTGTTCCTCTCGTGTGAGGAATCCTGTCGGAATTAGTTTCTCATTCGAAAGCAAAGAGTCAAGCATCTTTCGGAATCTGGTCGTTACAATTTCGGAGAGTAGTCTCCTGCTGTTCTCTGACTCCTGCGTGAGCAGTCTGGCTTTCATCGTCTTATTGTCCATCATCCTCTGGGTCTCTCTCAATTTCCTTGCGTCGTCTGCTGCCTTTTCATAGAAGTTCTTTGGAAGGGCCTGCAAATCCCTTGATAACTCTTCTCGTTTCCAAGCATCGTACAGTTCCTGATACATGTCATTCACCTCTGAGTGATGCCTTTCCCTTGGATACAAGAAGCACTGCCGCTGCGCTTGGCAGCGTGACAACTTTATCCGTATATGGTCCAAAAGTTTGATTTCCGATTCTAAACTGCGGAGCTTCTTTCACATGCACTGTCTCCTCCCCCTTGAACCCGATAGCATCGCTAAATGGATCGAAGCTTTCAATGCTGCTGATTTCTGCCGCTCTGAACCCTGTCTTCCCATTCAATGTCTCCGGTATGCGAATCAGTCTATGAATGTCGGTTGTGACCACAGTGTCCACTTTTGCAGATTCTCTCTCCACGGCTTTTCGGATTAGTATTTTCCATGTCGCTGGGCCAACTCCTTCAGGGAGCTTCCCTACCTTCTCCCCGATCCACATCGAAGCAAACTCCTCTCTACTACGGGCAATAGTCTTCGCAACCCTCCGGTTGATGTCCCAACTCGCCAACTCATCTTCTGAGGTTTCAGTAAGGATCTCATATAGTCCTCTAGCAACTCTCCCCGGCCAACCCGAAGCTCCGATCAGAACTTCTGGGGCTGCTCTTCTATCCACGAGATGAGGATGAAGATCAGGGTCGAATCCAAGACCCTGCACGTAGTCAACGATCTCCTTTCGCTCATCACTGTCAAGATTCTTGGCTTCGTCCGCTCTCAGATGCACATGGTATCCTCTATGTCCCGAGAAGCATACAGTCACATCGTGTCTGCCGAAGCCGAAGTCTTCCATTAGGAAATCTAGAAGTCTGACAACCTCCTCCTTAGCTCTTTCTAGACATACCTCGCAAAGCCAAACCTCTTCGTCTATTCTTTCCCCCTGACATTCTGGACATCTTTCGGGGACAGGGCCTTTTCCTTGTGTGTTGCAGTTTTTACAGGTCCAAAGGTCATGGACATACTTGCACGGGGTGGCTATGTGGTCGGCGTCTACGTCGAAGGTGAGGTCCGCGCCCTGCCACTTCTTCCTATCCATCTCCTCTTCTGGCTCAAGATAGTATGCGGTCGAATTGTATGCGTGAGCCGGCACCGTTGTCCTGATGAAGGCGCAGAGATCGTTTGCCGTTTTGAAAGCCTTGTGTCTTACCATCACTCCCCCTTCGAATAGCAGGAACCCATACTCTCTTTTCTCCATTTCAGGAGGGGGCTTTACCTTCTCGGCATTGTCTCGATAGTATTCTTCGAACTTTCGCTTTACGTACTCGCTATTTTTCTGCATGTCTTCGACCCTTTGGGAAGACTTTGTAGAGTTTCCTTCTATAGTAAGAGAGCGGATGACTGATCTGTCTGCACAACTCGTCCGGAGCGATGCACAGGCCATGCGTTCTCAGAGTCGCACATTTTGGCGGCTTGTACTTTGTCTTACCTCCCCTTGCTCCGGCGATGTGCTCAACTTGGTATCGCGTCTTCTTCTCATCAAAGTCGGCGGCTGTCTTGAACAGTAGCAGAATGTCCTCTTGGCTTACGCCGGCGTTGACTAGGAAGGAAGTTACGGCGAAGCGCCCGATGTGAGGTATATGCTTGCCGGAGTGCATTGAATCGTACAGGTTACGTATGCATGGGGGCATTGCCGTAGGATCAACGGTCTTGGGCAACTCCGAGAAGGCAGCGGTGGTCCTCCTCTCCGAAACTAGCCTCCTCAGCCTTTCGATTCTGCTCCTCAGAAAATCGGGTTGTTCCAGAGGTATGACCCTCATCCTGCTAAGTATTCTGCTTTGGATCTCTTCTTGGAGAAGTCTTGCGGCTTCGTCTTTGCCTACCTTGACGAATCCGTGATCAAGTATCCGATTGGTCAGCTTCCATTTTGACTCCCTGATTCTAAGCGCGTTCTCAATGTAGTTCTTGAAGCCCACTCTGAGAGTTGTGGCTCGTTCGTTCACCTCCGCCTCGGCAAGGTCGATCTTCCAGCCGAAAGTTTTCGAGGCCACTTCGGCGACCCTACTCGTATCCTCGCTGAGCAGGAACTGTGATGCTCTCCTAGACTCAGCCAACGCGAAGCGTCTTCTGACCCAGTCATCCTGAAGAATCGTGGAGAGGTACACTGCGACCGGAAATGATAGGATTTCTACATCATCATTTTGCCACTCTGATGAGACTGCGCCCTGTACTATTGCCTGTCTGAGCCTCTCCTCGGCTCTATCGAGAATTGGGGTGTAACTCTGGTCAGATAACTCGTCTATTGTTAATCCTCGTTGCCTTACGTATTCCACTGCCTCAGGCACTACTGGATATTTCGCTTGATCCGCCTTGCTAAGCATATTGGATTGCTTATTCCGCTTCTATCCTCGGCGCAAGATAATACTGCAACCGTCCCTGCTGTGGCATCTCAAACTGAATCCGTACCGGCATATTGGAAGAATATTCGACAGTGACAACCTCAGAGGTCGTAGCTCCAGCCTTTACGATCTCAACCAAGTAGTTTAGGTTGAACGTCGCTTTAGAAGGTTCCTTCACCTCAAGATCTAGCAGGGCCTCACTTCCTTTCTCCAACTCGATTGTGGCGCTACTCAACCCTCCGGAAGAGTTAACCACGAACTTCTCCGCAGTAGATTCGAGTCTCACATTGTCACTTATTGCCTGGGAGTCCTCAATCATGTCTCTCAGGCTACTCGCTATCATCTTGACTCGTGCGTTGAAAGTAAGTTTGGGAGTGGGAACCTCTTCCTCACTAGGCTCAAGGGTTGGCAAAGTGAACTTTCTTGTCATCTTTCCCTTCAACATCATTTCGATCTTCTTCGTTGCTTCATCGTACGCGATCTCAAGGTGCTCGTCTGGTCCAACTCTTCTAATTAGCTTAAGCATCGAGTTCATATTCATCCTAATCTTCAGAGGAGCACTACACGAATAGTTCTCGAAGGCGGAACTCGGGAGTTCGAAGTCAACCATGGCTACATGAGAAGGATCCATCGACCGAAGCTTGATTGTATCCGGCGATATCTCGAAATCAGCCTCCTCGATCAGCGTGGAGATGGCTGTGAGTAGGTTCTTCCAGACCCTAGCGTCCGCGAACGTTGCTTTGAACATATGCTTTCCCAACTCATACCGTTGCCTTGACTTCAGCCAACGGCCTTTGACTGTATCCTCTGAAACGCATTCTCACCTTAAAAGACTACAGGTACCGTAGAACTGGAAAGGCTAAGCGCTTTCTCGCCAAGTTGTCCCGCATCGAGTGCATCGGAAAAACTGTGTGGACGATTCGTCTGCGCCTCTTGTCTGAACCAGCCAGTAGAATGCTTCGTTATTGCCGCACTTCGGGCACTCTGCCCTTGTCTTGGGGAGAGTTCGAATCTTCTGCGCCTCTTGTCCTATGACAACTATCTTCTCTGCATCGTGCTGAATCTTACTCAGACTCTTTTGGCCTTTCTTGGTTTCGTATCCGCACTTAGGACAGCTAAGTACGACCTTCTTCTCCTTCATCTGGGGTGTGAGCGTTGTTCCGCACTTAGGGCAGAATTGCATTTGGGCTTCAGCTGCCAGCCCCCAAAATGCCGGAGGGTCCAATTTAATCTTTTTGGAGTATTCACGGCTGATGCAATGAGGCCAGCAACCCTCAGAGGCTCAGGCATAACGCCCCTTCGACTGGTAAGCCTAAGGATCTCAACAGCCTTTTCTGCCGTTAGACCTATGCCAAGCGCAGACATGTCCTTCTGCAGCCTACAGTGAGTGGCTTTCCTTGCTCTCCTCAATATTTGACCCACAATTTGGATCTGTCTTCCTTGAAGAATTGCAATCGTTGGGAGTCTCGTAGCCACGCTGAACTCCATCAAACCAGTAGCTTTCATGGAGCTTAACATTGCTCCATGCAACATAGCGACTCTTAACTCATTGCAGAACTTTGACTCAGTGACCATTCTGGCGAGTCTCCTTCCCGCAGAGGCCGCGGTGACATCGATGACTTTGGCTACGACGCCGTCAAGCCATAAGCTACCTCTGAAGACAACTCCGACGACGACTCTTCTCCTAAGTCGTGTAGTCCCATCATCTATCCCTATGACTCTGGTTTCTGCTTTCAAGGTTGTCTCCTTATTTGTCCATCAGTTTCTCAAGGATCTTCTCAGAGAGAGTCGCAAACGCATCCGATGGACAGCTTGCTTCTCTCTCAAGAATGGCTGAGACCTCATCTATGGTTAAGTAGTGGTGGAGCCATGCGTAGGCGACAAGCGATTCAACTGCGTTGGACACATCACCTCTACTCGTCCTTTTGGGGAGGAGTTTGCGGATTCCTGCCTTACGTGCCGCATCCGCTAGAACCTTGTCGCTAACCTTGGTCCCAACGGGTTGCTTAAGGCTCCGTGTGAGGGCAAGAGAATACGCAAGGTTGACGAACGAGTCTCCAAGTTGAGCAAGCTTTCTGTCTAGGAGTATCTGGATAAGCTCTTGTGTTTTCATGATGATAGGAGCTCCGGTTGAAACCTACACCTTGAAGGTTCGCTGGAAGAGACCGACCAAATCCTGTGGAAATCACGTCTGCCGAGGCTTTGTAGCCCTCTCGAATTCCTTGTGGAATTCGTTGGTCACTTGGTCGATTCTGTCTAGCGCCTTCAACAGGGCCCGCTCGGGCGATCGGTCCGCTCGGGTTCTCAAGTGCAAGACAGGTTTTGCTACCAAAGGATGAAGAATATCGTATCCCGCCATCTCCACGGACTTATCTTCCAGAAGTGCGTGTTGCAGCAGATTACAGAATGTATGCCCCTCACCCTCAATCTCAATTTTCATCTCGTTCTTTGTTTTCTTCAAGATGTTTACTTTCATCGTGGATTCCTTCTATGTGACGTATCTGCCGTAATCATCGGACGTTTTTCTACGCTCAACTTTTCCGCAGGATGGGCACTGCAAGAGGTGATTTTGCTGCACAAGCGGTTGGCCGCATTGGGAGCAGTAAGCCTTCACCACACCCAGCCCTCTACCTATAGTTGTTAATTGAGGAACTCTATTCTTGGTACTTACTACCTTTGCACGAACGATGTCGCCCGTCTTGCACACTTCCTTCATTGTTCTCTCGTATCGAGGGCTTGACGACGATATGTGGAGGATTCCTGAGAAAGGCGTTCCAACGCGCATTTGGTCTATTTCAAGGATGCTGACTTGGGCGAGTTTGTCCTGTGTGCTTGTGACGATACTTATTACAGTGGAGTTCTCTTCAGGGATCAACGGTTTCTTCGTCTTTCTCTGGATCTCAACAGTCTTGTTTATTGTGTCTACTTTCGCAAGGCCTATAGCTTCTGAGTATATGGTTCCATCCTCTTCATAGGTGCCACGACCGGGGACGAATTCCTCTATGACGCCCAGCTTCTCACCGGGAACAACGAACTGTACGCTCTGTCCAACCTTGCTATGCATTCTTTACCATCCTGAAGAGATCGACTTCCACCAAATGCTTCCTTTTACGATGGAACGTGAACATGTACGGGATTTCAAACTTGAGTTGATGTATTTCGGTAACTGTGCCTCCATGCTTTTCAATCAGCCTTTTTATAAAGGCTCTGCTCTTGACACCGCTCTTGTGAAGAGAATACACGACATTTCCGATCTCTAACGCCTTAGCCACGAATATCCTGTCCGCGCCTTTCCGTTGAACCCCGAAGGGAGGATTCTGGACCACTGTGTCAACCTTGCCAACGATTGCTCTGACATCCGAAAGTACCCACTGAACCTTTTCTTGCTGGCTTGACATTACTGCATTGCGCTTGGCTGTCTCTATTGCTCTCTTATCTAGATCCACACCCACCACCAGTTCAGCTCCCAAGTAAGCACTTCCAAGCGCAAGTCTTCCAGTTCCACAACCAAGATCTGCGACGACTCGCGAACCTATGTCGTGATGCCGATACTCAGCAATGAACAACATCTCTGACGCGGCCTCGGCTGAAATCGTATATTGTTCAAGGCTCGGTCTCGGTTGGGGGTGTGGCTTAAGTGATTGGAGGAACAACTCTAGTTTTCTTTTTCTGATTATGGGCTGTTGCTGCATCGGACGATTTTCTCCTTTAGTTGGTTCGATTTGAAGCTGGAAGCTCTAACGCTTTGTTCGTGGTCCTGTCGTTTAACTTTCGCCCTACCTGAAGGGCCGCCGGGGGTATTCCTCTTTCTAGCGTTTCGACCGGAAAGCCGCTCTTTTTCTTTCATCCTAAGTTTAGCGCCGTGAGTTCACTATACTTCTGGTTGAAGTCCAAACTGAGGTTTGACTGTGGCCATAATCGGAAAGGGCAATGTGGTCCTCACTACTAGCTACAATCTTTCATAGTTTGAATAGAGCCACGTCAA
>CAYQCQ010000009.1:0-23754 GCA_964416035.1 uncultured Candidatus Bathyarchaeia archaeon | reverse complement strand
CTCTAGGACTGAAGGAGTAGTAGAAAGCGTTGAAGGTGCGCATGAATTGAGCACCAGCGAAGGTTGACATCACTGCTCCATCCCTGAACTCTCTCAGGAATTGAACCTCAGGCGCCAACTCTGAACCATATGCAACGGACGCAATTATGCATGCCCTTGCGGCAGGAGCTGTCGTGACAGTTGCTGTCGTTGTGGTCGTAGTAGCTAGAAGCACTTGTGACGTCAGCGCTATGGTTGAGGTCGTGGTTGTTGTTGTCGTTGTTTGGTAAGTTGACGTTGTGCTAACTGTTGTCGGGGTCGTGATAGTCGGCGAGTAGCTTGTGGAAGTATAGGTTGTGCTCGTAGCCGTTGTTGTGCTTGTCGTTGATGAGTAGGTTATCGTCGACGTTGAGGTCAGTGTCGTTGTAGTCAAAGTCGTCGAAGTTGTGGTAGTGACTGACGTGCTCGTCGATGTTGTGGTTGTGACACTAGTTGATGTTGTTGTCTTGGTCCAAGTGCTAGTGGTGGATGTCTGCAGAATCCTGACAGTATCTGTCAACGTTGTAGTATAGTTGCCATACGTGGACCTGATGAAGAGCGCATCATTCGAAGAGGTGGATGCGGTGCTGTTTGTTGTTGTGGTCGTGGCAGCCGTTGTGAGGGTCGTGGCGGAGCTTGTCGTAGTGCTTGCTGAGGATATCCAGCCTACAGTCGTAGTCGTTGTCCATGGACCAGACGGAATTATGATCTTCCCGATCTTATTTCCAACTTCCTCTGTGAAGAATACGCTTATTGTTCCTTCATGATTGATTGGTGAGGTCCGCAGTCCATTCCCACAGAGCGCCTGCCAAAGTCTAGGCGTCACCGCTATTCCATGTGGCTTCGAGGCTGTTGTCGGCACAACCCATTCTTGAAAAACGTTTGAGCCAGGCACATATCTTCCAACTATGTTTGATGCACTTTCAGTGAACCAGAGGCTTCCATCAGTATCATTCGTAAGGTACAAGGGTTCATTGCCAGGTGAGTGCACAGGGAGAGGAACCTCAGTTATTACTCCAGTCCAAGGATTAAGATTCGCCAATCTGTCTCCAAGCTTCTGCGTGAACCAAACGAAGCTCTGGGGAGTAACAACGATTCCCCACGGGGTTCCTCTAGTTGAAAACTCAACTATCTCACCGGTCTCCGCGTTCAGCCTGCCTATCTTGTCCGATCCGGACATAGTGAACCAGATATGAGTCTGCACATCGATGGTAGCCCACGGCGTTGTTGTTGTATGCCAACAGTTCGGATCCACTGCTATGTCAGTCGGATAGCTATTGGGCGTAGGTAGAGAGTATTCTATGAATCGCCAAGTGTTGGAGGCGGCATCGACACAGAAGAGCCTCCCTATCTTATTGGCCTGATATTCAGTGAACCAGACACTTCCGTTGTATGGATCGATCGCAAGGTTCATTGGCCCACTGTTTGGAGTCGGAATGGCGAACTCAACCATCCCGCGGGTCACTAGGCTCACCCTGCCGATCTTGTTCCGTACGAACTCTGTGAACCATACGAAATTCTCAGGTCCGCTCGTATCAGTTGATTTTAAGGTCATGTTGCCTAGGGCTACATCTTTGGGCTCAGCAGTGGCATTGCCTGGCTCAGGCAAATAGATCTCGGTGAACGTTTCGTTGAAACCGACGAGCGGTAGCGGCATCAGGCATTGCCCAGTGCCCAAGAAACCTATTCTGCCAGCATGCTTCTCGGCAAAGACCACGAAGCTGCTGTTTCTGGCTACCGCTATTCCGAACGGAGCCCTGACGGGATCAGATGGCAGGGCTCTCTCTATGATTAGTGTGGCGACCGCTCTCTCAGGAATAAGCATCGTGACAAGAAAGACCAGTGAGAACATAACAAGGAGCCGTCTGAGCGTATGTTTTCCGGTCATTCGGCTCAAGAATCGACCAGATAGCATCAAGGCGGCGAGGAAGCATATGTTGAAGCCTAGAAAATACCAAATCGGCTCCAAACGTATCACAGAAGTAAGGGTATACCTTTGGATAGGCTATATAATGTTAACGACACGTCCCATGTAATTTTCATGGCACCTTTATAGAAGATTAATCGCCAACTTGCAATCGTCCCCCCTACGGGCCGAAAACTATCGGAAGACTGCTGGATCGGAAGGAGCGGCCTGTCCACTCAACCATGGGAGCCCGTCTCTCTGTCTTGAGCATGAAGGTTTTGGGGCATTGTGCAAGAGTTCTTTGGCGCGAAGGCCCTGACATCAGTACGCCAGGCTTAAACGTGGCATCTTGATGACTTCGCTTCTTTGACGGCTCGCCTGACGATAAAGTCCCATCGGAGACGCAGGTAGGGCTCACCGAAGCTTCTTCTGAATGGACAATCCTTTAAATACAGCTCAAAGGATTGTTCACGGGGATCGAAAATGAATAGGCACTTTCTCATCGCAATGGTGGCACTCTTCAGCTTGGTTGTTGTCTCAAGCACCTCTGTCACTAGGACTGTCGAGGGGCAACCCTTCACGGCTGTGTGGTTTGAAGCCTTCGACGGGTTGACTGCTTTCGACGACTTTGGTGGCCTGTTATCTGATCATTGGACGATTCACCGGGGAAGCCCCGGGATCAGCGCTGGAGGAGGCAGAGGCTCGGTCCTCAGTATGACTCATCCCCTCGAGGGAGGAGAACTCGGCGCCTTCAAAGATGAGGACTCAACCGCACTGTACCTATCAAACCCAGTGACGGTGAACTTTGCCGACGGAATGATTGAGTTTGACATTTACTTCGAAGCCAAGCCAGAGAGCGGAGCCAGCGCCATGCTTACTTTTCGAATGCAAAGCGACGACACCTACTACGCTCTTCGACTGACAAGCACTAGGGATTGGAGATGCTACTTTGCTAGGTATTTTGGATGCGGGAACTGGCGGATCATTGGCACACAATCAGACCTCGGCGTCTTTCCAACGCAAGCTTGGTCCCATGTCATAGTCACAGTCGGTGGCCCAAGATTCCAAGCCTACAAGGACGGAGCACTCATCTGTGAGGCTGTGGACGAGACTTGGCAAAGTGGAAGCTGGGGCGGGACCGGATTTCAGAACAACTACTACAGCGCCTCCTTCTACATCGACAACTTCAGAATTCCAGAAGGATTCCAATGGACGACATATAGAGGATCTCCTGGCCGGAACACTTCCTCAGGCAGGTCGGCTCCCTCGATGTTCTTTGACCATCCAAGCGAGTACGGGGACAGCGCTCCATTCGCAGACGTAAGCTCTTACTCGGCTTACATCTCCAGACCGGACACGAGATGCTTCACGAACGGCGTCATTGAGTTTGACATACTCTTCGACAATCCCGGAGGGCAGAAAGCTTTCTTCACATTCAGAATGCAAAGCGACACCCAGTACTATGCCCTCAGGTTGACGAGCACAAACGACTGGGAATGCTACTTCCTCAAACAGAATGGGTGGGGTAGCTGGGAGGTCATAGGGACACCGTCAGCGAAGGGAATCATTCCTCTTCAAGCCTGGACTCACATCAAGATAGTGGTCAATGGCGGACAATTCGAATGCTACCGGGATGGCCATTTGATCTGCTCAGCCTTCGACCAAACATGGTCGATTGGGACTTGGGGGGGTATCGGTTTCTACAGCGCATACAACAGAGGACTGTTCCACATAGACAACCTAAAGATCTGCTTCGCGAGATAGAGTCGAGCAAACAATACAACTATGAGATCCTAAAACTCCCAGGCGGATATCCCTAGCTTTTTCTTTTCTAGATCTTGCCGCAGCATGTAAGTCGTTACCACCCTCAGGGCTCTCTTAGCCGTCACTGTGGGTCTGCCTTCGATGGCGATTTCGACATGAATCGTTTGGCGTTTGATGTGGGTTCGGTAGCGCTCCTTTCTTGTGGCGTCGATACTTTGCAGAGACCTCTAGGCAGCAAGAGCGAACATAAGTAGACGATCACCCAAGATTAGTCAGTGTTCAACTATGGGCTTTGCATCGGCCAAGTTTAGACTGGTAGGAGATGGGGGCACTGTTGAGGGACTCGCCCTCGTTGATAGCGACGCTGGATATACTGTCATCGATGAGGAGCTAGCCAAAACGCTAGACGTAGGGTACACTGGATTGACAATAGTGTTGACCTCGTTTTCAGGACATAGGATCTCATGCCGTGAAGCCGTACTGAAGTCAATCACCATTGAGGGGAAGACCGCGCCCTCCGAACTAATAGCAGTGTGCTCAATACCTGAACCCGTAGAAGAACTGCTCAAAAAGCAGGATAGGTGTACACACTCTTGAAAGGCTCGGCTACGCGATAGATGTGATCGAACATAAACTCATCGAATCACCCGGAATCTTAATGATAACATCGCTTGAAGCAGGATAGTTCTCGGATACTTCGCTCTGCTGCCTATTTTATATAAGATTCAGGCACGCAATCTCATTGGGACAATTGTTGAGTGAGAAGAGAAGTTATTCGAGGATTCCGAGCGATCTAGCTGAGATTCTTCTGGTGGCAGGGGTACTTCTCGCTTTTGGCTTCTGGGAGCATTTCCCGACAATAGTGCCAAACCACTACACAGACATAGCGAGCATCTTCTGGAGAGAAGGAATAGGGAAAGGCCGCCTCGGGATCCCTTACTACGATTACGTTTTTGAATACCCTGTAATCGTGGGCTTCTTCACGTATCTCTGCTCATACTTCGGTAGGGCGATGTCGGGTGACTTCGGAATCTCTATGGCATTCTACTCCTTGGCAATGAACCTTGTGCTGATAGCGTTTGCATTGGGAACGGTAGTCGTTGTCTACAAGATCTGCGAGTTGGTAGGGGCTGACAAGAAAAGGATGTTCCTATATTTTCTGGTTACGCCGACGTTTATCATGTTCACGATATATAATTGGGACATATTCGCAGTTTTCTTCTCAGCTCTCTCGATCTACTTCTATCTTCGCGGACAGAAACACTATTCAGCAATCAGTCTGGGACTTGGAATAGCTTCGAAGATCTACCCAGCGGTTCTGGGCCCAATCTATCTCCTTGAACAGAAGACTTGGAAGGCGAGGCTTGTGTTCTTTGCTCTTGCGGCAGGCGTCTTCGCAGTCCTAAATGCGCCTTTCATAATCTTGAACTTTGATGTGTGGTTTGGGACCTGGCGACATCACATGACCTGGGGCATCGAGAACTCATGGTTGATCTATCTCTTCGATCAAATGGATCTGAACGCACACTACGCCAGCTTGCTGGTCTTACTGTATCTGGTCTACAAGGGAATAGCCGGAACGCTGAAGAAAGACTACCCTTCACAAGCCTCCAGAATCCTTGAACGGTCATTCTTGATGAGTTTGGCGTGGCTCATAAGCTCGTATGTCTGCCCACCCCAGATGGCTCTGATGATTCTTCCTTTCCTCGTCCTAATGCCTCTTGCACCTCTATGGCTGTTCTACCTAGCTGAGATCTTCAACGCCTTAATCATAGTCTTGTGGTTCACTCCTCAACTGAACCTCGGAAATCCCCTAGTTGCCAGCAGCCCCGTGCAGGTGTTCTCGGCAATGAGACAGGTGATATGGCTGCTGTTCTTCCTCAGGGTGCTGTACCCAGGAAAGCTGAAGGTCTGGACCGAAGATCTCTTCGCAAGGATCAGGTAGTCACTACGTTGAGCGAATCTTGAAATCTCTTATATGCGGTCAAACCGACTATATGCAAACGTTAGCTGAGAGGCGTCATCGTTTGAAGCATTGGCACATTTTGGTCGCTCTCTTCTCGCTGTTTCTTCTGTTTACCCCTATTCGTGCACAGGAAACCGGGCTTTCGGTCAGATGGGTCTGGAATGACGGAAACAGTCTTCCTCAGGGAAAGGAGATGTCGTCAGTCAGCATCACTCTTTCCAACGAAGGAAAAAAGCAGCTGAAGCTTGAGTTCGTTGGATTGCACTTCGCCTGGATGCCTGAGAACACATATGTCTACGGAGGAGGAAGCGAGAAAACCAACATCCTAGGCCCTGGCCAAAGCATAACCTACACCGTTTCCTTCGGCATTCCGAAGGACCTCGCTGTGGGTCCGTACAAATCCTATGCAGCAATCACCTACCATGTTGCAAACGATACTGCGTGGGCGAAGATCTCAACAGCTTATTTCCCTCCGCAGAGCTTGGAGATAGTGCCTCTCGTGGTCGTGACCGTCACGTCAACAACAACCGTTGGACAGCCTGCGGATTGGACAGTGGACTTCGCGCTTCTAGTTGCTTTCACAGTTGTTGGATTGGCCTTGCTCGCGACTTTTCGATCAGCCAGAAGACGGAAGGAAGAGTCATCTCAGAAGTGACGGACGGATCTTGCGTCGGAGGTGAGGATTGATCAAGTATGGTTTGAGTTGGGCCGCTAAGGGCTTTCACGTCGACCTCAGCTTGAAGGACTCTTATGATAAGGCTCTTGTCTACTTGCTCGTAATCAGCCTTGCGCTAAGACTCGTCTGGTTAGACATGCCGAAGGGCAGCCTAATATTCGACGAGAGGTAGCGGCATACGCTATCCGTCACTGGTACTACGTGAACGCTGCCCGAAACATCTTAGGTTTGCCCCAAAGCCTTGGAGGCGAAGGAAGACCGCCCTACCCTGATGCGGCGAAAGGATTCGATCCCAACCATGAACATCCGCCACTCGCCAAACTCATGATTGCGCTATCGATGTGGCTCATTGGAAACAATGAATACGGCTTTAGGATTCCAAGCGTGCTGTTCGGGACCCTATCCATACTAGTTTTCTATCTGCTGCTGAAGAAAGTGAGCGGCGACAAGTTGCTTTCGCTGATAGCAACATTTCTCTTCAGCTTTGACAACCTCGTCTTCGTGCACAGTCGGATAGCAACCTTGGACATATTCGTCCTCTTCTTCATGATTCTAGGAGTCTACTGGTACTTCGGAAAGAAGATGGTGTTAAGCGGAGTTGCGTTTGCCCTATCAACGCTATGCAAGATAGGAGGACTGTACGGGGTTCTAGCCGTCGGCATCTACCACGTGGGCAAAGGTCTCTTTGCCAAGAAAGAAAACTCGGAACAGCAATCTTGGATGCGCAGGCTTGAAGATCTTGAGCGACTCATCATCACATATGGCATCAGCTTTGTGGGACTGCTCTTCGTGATGGATAGGCTCTGGGTCGGGTACCCTAACCCGATAGAACACATAACCTTCATCCTTAACTATACTCGGGCTCTGACAGCTCCTTTCCCTACAGGAATCCAAAGCTATCCATGGCAGTGGCTACTTAACCAAGTCCAGATCCCATACCTCAAGGTTGACGTGAACAAGATAGTCGACAGCGCGGTAGTGGGAACTTACACATCGGTACACTTTAACGGAGCCATGAACCCGCTAATAATCTACCTGACGCTACCCACCATTCTCTACGCAGCATACATATTCTTCACGAGGAGAGACGACCTTTCATTACTTTCAATCGCGTGGTTTGCCGGAACCTATCTTCCATTCATTCCAATGGCCCTTCTATGGAATAGAATAATGTACCTATTCTACTTCCTCAACACGATCCCAAGCGTATGCATAGCCATAACCTTGATGGCCTTGGATCAGAAGCCCCCGAAGATAATCATGGGGCTATATCTTCTGGCTGTCGTCGGAATGTTCGTGATGATGTTTCCATTCAAAGCCGTGCCGTGAGGAAGTAGCCGCTCGCGGATGATTGTCTCAGAATCTTCTGCACAAGCTCGTAGAGCACGAGTTTGTAACCAACCGTTCGAGAAACTTGGCCCATGGGTGGTCTATGTTGTAGGCTACGCCTAGAGGCGCATATCTATTACTCCTCTTCTAATGAGGGCATACATGACTATGATGCTGAAAACGAGCTCTACCGCTAGGTACGAGCCATTGTAGATCGCGGAGTACACTGCAGGATTCATCCCTGCGGGGGCATACATCCAGAAGAATATCACTCCAGACAGAAAGTGGCAGACGAATCTGCCAGTAATGCCCGCGACAACGCCTGCGATCGGATACCTCTTGAAGAATCCCGCCAGACCAAGAGCGCCAAACGCAAGTGGGTAGTCAAGTAAGAATTGAGCTGGATGCACGATGTAAGGCTGAGGGAACATATCCACAAGCCCATAAACAGCTCCTCCTAGCACCCCTATCCTGGGTCCTCTTCGCAGAGCCAACCATAGTAGAGGAACCATGCTAACCGCAGTCACTGAACCACCCTGGGGCAAGCGGAATAGTACTACTAGGTTCAGAACATAAGCAAGCGCCACGGCGGCGACTATCTCGGCTATGACTTTTGTCTGACTCTTCACTCACTTCACACTCAGGGGCGAGTTTGAGCCCGCAGAGAAATACCCTTCTCACTCCCTTCGCCAGCATTGTCTGGATCAGGTTCAAAGGGTCGGCGAATCCAGAATTCGCCCTCTCAGCCGGGTTTACCCAGCTCCCCGACGATCGTGGGCAGCAAACATTCCTATAAGACTTTGCGTACTGGCGTCGCTCTGGCTCTCGGCAAACAACGACATAAAGAAGCGTCTGGCGAAAATCTCACATACCTGGGATCGGAATCTCATGAGAAGGTCTCCTTGAATGGTACGAAAAGTAAGATGGTAGAACATGAAATCATTGGTATTGGACGAGTCCAAGCTCGGACTTGTGACCGATTTATATGAACTCACCATGGCTGCCGCGTATTTTGATAACAACGAGCGACACAGAGCGACCTTTGAACTGTTTGTGAGAACCTACCCGAAAGAAAGGTGCTATCTGATAGCAGCCGGTCTTGAGCAAGCCATTCATTACATATTAAACGTCAGATTCGATGACGATTCCGTCAGGTTTCTAAGAGCTCAGCCAGCCTTCAAAACAGTGAGCAACGAGTTTTTTGAATACTTGAGAACCTTCAGATTCACAGGTGATGTGTTCGCTGTGCCAGAAGGCACAGTGGTCTTCACAGACGAGCCCATGGCAAGGGTCACCGCACCAATACTTGAGGCACAACTTCTGGAGACGTACCTTCTATCGACCATCAACTTTCAGACCCTCATTGCCACCAAAGGGTCGCGCGTGGTCCAAGCGTCTAGGGGAAGAGACATAGTCGAATTTGGAGCAAGGAGAGCTCACGGTCCTCAAGCCGCGTTGCTTGCAGCACGTGCTGCCTACATAGGTGGCTGCGTAGGCACGTCAAATGTTATCGCTGGCTACGAGCTTGGAATACCGACCTACGGGACTGTTGCGCATTCATTCATCATGAACTATGACAGCGAACGAGAGGCGTTTGAAAAATACTGTAGGGTCTTTCCTTCCAAACCTGCGATGCTAGTTGACACATATGATACGATCGCAGGAACGAGGAGGGCTATAGAGATCGGCAAGAAGCCTTCGATGGTCAGGCTTGACAGCGGCGATGTATACAAGCTTAGCGTGAAAGTAAGGCGCATCCTGAACCGAGCGGGCCTTTATGATACGAAAATTTTCGTGAGCGGAGATATGAACGAGTACAAGATCAGGAACCTGATCTCAAAAAGAGCGCCCATCGACGCATTTGGGGTTGGAACCGAGCTTGTTACATCTCGGGATGACCCAGCACTGCCAGGTATCTACAAGCTTGTTGCCATCGAGAGGGATGGGAAGTGGGTTCCACGCGTGAAAACCAGTGCTGGCAAGAGAACTCTTCCCGGTCCGAAACAGATCTTTCGGAAATACTCGGACCATGGAAAGCTTCAATGGGATCTCCTAGGCATGGCTGACGAAGAGCCACCCCACGGAACTGTAGCACTACTTGAGAAGATAGTTGACAGGGGGTCCCTTGTGTATGAGTTCCCAACAATCGAGGAGATTAGAGAGAGGGCGCTCGCTGAGGTTGAATCACTGCCATCGACGGCGAAGAGACTGAGAGGTTGCAAAGCACCCAAGATCAGTTTGACCTCAAGACTGAAAACGATTGCTCAGTCACTTTATGTTGAACATGGTGCTTCATGAGGAAAGCGGTATGGCGCTTCACGATAGACTTGAGCGGGCGACTGTTTGTAGGTTTCACTACGTCTTTCTAGGCACCGCGGCACTCGCTTGGGCTTTCAACGCAATCTCAGTGATGATCGTTTCGTTCGCGCTACCCTCGATACTGAAGGAGTGGGGGCTACCAATTCAGACAGGAGGCCTTCTGGCGACTGTATACTATGTTGGTATGTTCTTAGGCGCCTCGTCCTTCGGAGTGTTAGCCGACCGGATAGGCAGAAAGCCGACGGTTCAGCTTGCAGTCGCTATCTACGCAACAACAACAGGTCTTTGCTCCCTCGCTTGGGATCCGGTTTCCATGGGAGTTCTGAGGTTTCTCGGTGGAACTGGAACGGGGGGCATAATGCCTGTCCTGAGCACATGGCTCTCTGAATATATGCCAAAATCAGATAGGGGCAAGTTCGTAGCGGTCTTGGAGAGCTCCTGGTCATTCGGTGCACTACTTATCAGCGCGCTTTCTTGGTTTCTCATACCGGCCTATGGTTGGAGATCCACCTTCCTTGTCTCGTTTCTCGCTCTCCTTTTCATCTTCTTGATTCAACGGTTCTTGCCAGAATCGATTCGCTTCTTGGAAGTCAAGCAAAGAACAGACGAAGCACTATCGATCCTCAGGCGACATGGTTTTGATGCTTCTTCATTGTTCCAAGAGCCTGAACATATGGGTAACAGAGATAGTCGGGGGTTTCTCTTAGCCGAACTCTGGTCTCGTCCTTTGAGAAGAAGAACCTTGATGCTGTGGGTTCTATGGTTCTGCATTGCGTACTCCTATCACGGCATCTTCGTTTGGCTTCCAACTATACTTTACGCGGAAGGCTTCGCTCTAGTCAGAGCGCTATGGTACTCGATGCTGATCACTTCTCTACAGATCCCTGGATATCTCAGTGCCGCCTTTCTGATAGAGAGGACAGGACGGAAATACACCCTGGCGCTTTACATGACGCTGGCAGGACTGGCAAGCTATTTCTTCGGCAGTGCCCGGACGGAATGGAGCATCCTACTTTGGGGAGGCTGCATATCGTTCTTCAACTTGGGGGCCTGGGCAGTCACGTATGCGTATACTCCGGAGCTTTATCCAACTAGGATTAGAGGAACTGGAGCTGGATGGGCAGGCGCAATCGGCCGAGTAGCTGGAATACTGGCCCCTTCGCTTACAGCGGTTACTGTTTCAAGTTTTGGTATGTTCCAAACATTCATGGTGTTCTTTGTGACACATTTCGTCGCAGCCGTTGTTGTTGCTGTCTTCGCAGTGGAGACGAAAGGCAGAACACTTGAAGAGATATCGAAGTAGCCTCAGCGATCTGACTGAGTGCGGCAGGCTCAACTGCAACGGTTAAAACCGCAGATGACTAGCCGGCTCGATTCCAACTATCTCCTATCGTCGCTAGCGTGTAGGGCACGCTGTTCTGATTACTCTCTCTATCGTAGCACTTCTCTGGCAATTATTAGCCGCTGAATCTCAGACGTACCCTCGATTATCGCCAGTGCCTTTGCGTCCCGCATATATCTCTCGACCGGCAACTCGCGTGAAAGCCCGTACCCGCCGTGAATTTGGACGGCTTGTTCCGACGCCTTCAAGGCGACCTCTGATGCGTACACTTTTGCCATTGCCGCATATTTCGTGAATTTTTCGTTTCTGTCGGCGAGGGTGGCCGCCTCGTAGCAGAGAAGATTTGCTGCTTCAGTTTCGACTGCCACATCTGCAATTGCGAACTGAATGGCTTGGAACGAAGCTATTGTTTGGCCAAATTGAATCCGTTCCTTCGCATAGGCAACTGAGGCCTCCAACGAGGCCTCTGCCAGCCCGACCCCCATCGCTGCAACCCCGATTCTGCCATAGTCCAGTGCCGTCAGAGCAATCTTGAATCCGTCCCTCTCTTTCCCGAGCAGGTTCCTCTCTGGGACTCTGCAAGCCTCCAGAACAACCTCCCCATTGGAGGATGCCCGCAGCCCAACCTTATCCTCTATCTTCCCGACTCTAATCCCCGGATTGTTTGCCTCGACGATGAAAGCGCTGATGCCCCTGGATCCCTTTGGTGGATCTGTAGATGCAAATACAAGGTAGACGCCTGCAGCGCCGGCGTTCGTGATGAAACACTTGTTTCCGTTCAGCAAGTACTCGCCGCTGTTGCGAATAGCGGTTGTCTTCATGGCCGCTGCATCGGAACCGGCGTGGGGCTCCGTCATCGCGAAGGCTCCAATCCTTTCTCCACAGCCGAGAGGAGTGAGAAAGGCTTTCTTCTGATCTTCAGTTCCGAAGAGCTGTATGGACAAAGCTACCATGGTGTGAACACCGCAGATGAAGGCTGTATTCGCGCAAACCTTAGCGAGTTCCTGAACTGATGTTGCGAAGTTCCTCATTCCAGCTCCTGCCCCTCCATATGACTGAGTAATCGGAATCCCAAGCAGATTCATTTTGGCGAGCTTCTGAACATTCTCGAACGGATACTCGCCTGTCCGGTCAATCGTCGAAGCTCTTGGGGCGATCTCTCTCTCGGCGAAGTCCTCAACAGTTTTCTTCAGGAGCATCTCGCTATCAGAAAGCAGAAACGACATTTGCCACCTCTCCTCATACTTGGATCTACTAGATGGACAGAGCCTTTCTCGGATAAGCCTGTATCTGCTACCACTCAACTACTCGAATGGAGTCTCTCGCCAGACTTTTTTACTAGAACGCTGTGTACCTTGTTCTTGTACCATGCGATGAGTCTTTGGTGATCTTGCTTGGTTGAAGCGGCTGTAGAGGATAAGAGGGTGACCTTAGAGGAAGCTGCCAAGATGGTCTTTGACGGCGCGCATCTCTTTTGGGGAGGCTTTGGCTATCAGAGGCCTCCTGCCGAGTTTGCTCGAGAACTAATTCGTCAGAGGAAGAGGGATCTGACGCTCTACACTTGTGGCTCTGAAGTGGATATCGATATGCTTGCAGGTGCCAAGGTTGCCAAGAGGTTTGAGTTGGCGTACGTGGCGATCGAGGCGATAGGCCTTGCTCCGAATACTGGTCGAAGGGTCAAGGAAGGGTTCCTTGAGATAGAGGACTATTCGAACTTGGCTATGGCGATGAGGTTCTACGGTGGTGCGATGGGGGTTCCTTTCATGCCAGTGAAGAGCATGATGGGAACCGATCTTGAAAGGCCCAAGTTTCGCAAGAACAAGCTGAAGGTGATCGATTGCCCCTTTACAGGAGAGCGAGTATGTCTCGTTCCGTCTGTGAGACTCGACTTCAGTATTGTGCATGCACCTAGAGTGGATTCCGAAGGGAATGCTCAGATCGATGGCATAAGAGGAGAAGACGAGGAAGGCGCTAGAGCCGGGAAAAAAGTGATCGTTCTTGCAGAGGAGATAATTGATAATGAGGTTGTGAGGGCCCAGCCGGATCAGACAGTCATACCCGGGCTCTATGTTGACAAGGTCGTGGAATGTCCTTGGGGTAGCCATCCCATGATGGTATACAACTACTACGACTACGACCTAGAGCACATAAGATTCTACATCAAACAGTGTGAAACCGAGGAGGGATGGCAGAAGTACTGCGAGGAGTTCATCACAGGTACGGATCGCGTAGGATACTTGAGAAAGATTGGCGTGGAGAGGCTTCTCAGGCTTCGAGCCAAGAAGCCCTATGGCTACTAGGTGATGGAAATGAAAGAATCGGAAAAGGCTAGGTTAGGCGAGTATTCTCCGTTGGAGATGATGGCAACTTGCGGCGCCCGAGCGATCAAGGATGGTGAGACAGTCTTTGCGGGGACGGGCCTTCCGGTCCTCGCAGTTATGCTGGCTCAGAAGACTCATGCGCCACGTTCCAAGACGATCTACGAGGGAGGGTTCATCGAACCAAGAAACATCGACCTTCCTCTCTCAGTCGCGGACTCTAGACTCACCTATCGAGCGGCAGCAGCGATAGGCCTTAGAGAAACTCTTGGGGTTCTCCTTCAGGGCGGACGAATAGACATTGGGTTCTTGGGGGCAGCTCAACTTGACGAATATGGAAACATCAACACGACGTATATCGGAAGCCTCGAGAAACCTTCAGTAAGACTTCCTGGAAGCGGTGGCGGAAACGATATCGCCTCATGCGCCAAACGGGTCGTAGTCATAATGAGTCACGCCAAGAGGAAGCTCGTGAAGAAGCTCGACTATTTCACAAGCCCTGGACATATAGACGGACCTGACGGAAGACGGAGATTGGGACTTCCGGGCGGAGGACCGTCTCTGGTGGTCACCGATCTCTGCCAGATGACCTTTGACGAATCGACGAAGAAGGTTCGCTTGTCCTCGGTGCATCCAGGCGTGACCGTGAAGCAGGTCTTGGAAAACACAGGGTTCGAACTTGCAGTTCCGAAGCAGGTTGCTGAAACAGAGCCGCCAACATACTTCGAACTGGAGACTCTCAGAGGAATCGATCCTACCGGAATCTACATCCCGAGAACCGTGAGATAGCTGTACTATGCTCGGCTGTTTGGATTCCGTGAGGTCTAGGCACTACTTCTTTTCTGTCCAGTCGTAGAATCCTTTCCCTGCCTTTCTCCCGAGAAGTCCTGCTCTCACCATCTGCCTGAGCAGCGAACTAGCCCTGTATTTCGGATCGCCAGTCTTCTCTGATAGAACATCGGCTATCGACAGCGTCGTGTCCAGCCCGATGTAGTCAAGCAACGTCAGTGGCCCCATCGGCCAGTTGAGTCCCAGCTTGATCGCCTTGTCAATGTCAGCAGGCTCCGCAACTCCTTCTTGAACCAGAAAAATCGCTTCGTTCAGCGCAGGAATGAGAATCCGGTTCACAATGAAGCCCGGCGTGTCTTTCTTCACCATGACCGTGTCCTTCCCCATTTTCTCAGCGAACGCCTTGACCATCTGAACAGTCTCGTCTGACGTCTTCACTCCCCTAACGATCTCAACAAGTTTCATTAGCTGAGGCGGGTTGAAGAAGTGCATTCCACAAAACCTTTCGGGCCTCTTCGTCGCCGCAGCCAGCAGAGTAATACTGATCGAGGACGTGTTCGATGCAATGATCGTGCGTTGAGGAGCGACCTTCTCCACTTCGGAGAAGAGGTGACGCTTCAATTGAGCCTCCTCCGGGGCAGCCTCAATCACAAGGTCAGCCTCTCTCACCGCCTCTTTGAGGGAGAGCGTGGCGTGAATCCTCTTCTTGACGTCAGCCCTGTCGTTTTCGGTCAGTTCTCCCTTTCGAACAAACCTTCCGAGGCTATCGTCGATCATCTTCAACCCTTTGTCCAGAAACTCCTGCTTCACATCCGTGAGGTAAACTTCCGATCTCGCAACTTGTGCAGCGACTTGCGCGATTCCATGACCCATCAAGCCGGCGCCTAGGACCGCAACCTTTGTGATTTCCACCCAAGATCATCTTCTCAGTGTATCCTTCGCTCTTGTGATATAGGCTCTTGGGAGGGCCAAGGCAGGTGTGGGTACCCCTACTTGGGGGAGGGGGAAACTGGATACGGACCCGAAAATCCTTCTGGAGATGGAAAAAAGAGAAAACGTCTGCTGAAACACCCCCCTAATCCCCGTTTTAACGCCGTTAACGAGAGAGGCCTTTCCCCTGAAGTCGAGACTGATAATGTATCATAATCAGGCCACAAAAAGGGGCCCTTACCTAGATCCGATTACCTATGTCGGCTGTTTAGCTTTCCTTGATCTTCCGATTCATCTTAGGGAGTTGGGGTAGCTGTCAAAGGCTCCAAAAAATCGAACCCCCCGAGTATCTGTGCTTGAGTTCATCGAGCATATAGGCAAAGCAAAGGTTAATTAATTTCCCTGTGGGCAATAAATGTCGCCGGTGGATTTGACATGTTACCTTCCGTCGAAGCAGTAAGAATACTCCGACACTGCGAGGAGAACACGGAATCTGTATCACAGATTCTAGCCAAACTAGGCGGAAGGGATGAAACCACAATTAGTCTCATAAAAGAGTTGTCGACGCGGTGGCTTCTGCAAATAACACCGGAGAAGAACGGTGTGGGGAGGCCAAAACACTTGGTTCGAACAACACCACTCGGCAAGCAATTCATAGAGCAATACAACCAATTGCTAGACATTCGTCTCCAAAGCAACAAGAACGACATCAAGAAAGCTATCAAACAAGGTGAACAGGCGCGAAGATTGGTAGAGCTAGGCGTTGACCCTTATGCTCGATTTCGGGAGGTAAATGAAATCGCCAGAAATATCGCGAACAGTGCGCAAATTGGTAAACGTTCTTGACGAAATGAAAATTCCCTACATGATAATTGGCGGATATGCTCTTGTAGCCTACGGTCGCATTCGAACAACACAAGATGTTGATATAGCCATCGCTGCATCATTTCCTGATGTTGTGAGAACTCACGAACTGCTTAGGAGGAATGGTTTCCAACTGCCTTCCTCGCCTCAACCTGATGCCCCACTTTTTCTTGTAACAGATCCAGAGAACCTCGTCGAGATCGAAGTCTGGACAGAACCAGACGGTGTTGTCTTTGATGCCGATCTTCTGAGTAGACGCGTCAGGGTCCGGCCCTTTGGCGATGATTTCGAAGTATTTGTGATTGGACCAGAAGATTTCATTGTGAATAAACTTGCTAAAAGGTCTAGGGGAGTACAGGACGAGCAAGATGCTGTTTCAGTTCTCAAATGCCAAGAAGGAAAACTTGATTACGACTATCTTACAAAAAGAGCGAAACAGGCCAAAGTACTCGGCTTATTGCAGACGCTCATGCGAGAACTCTAGCTTACTGGCTACGCAAGGCTTTTTCGATTGCTTAGGTTAGCTCTCCTTGATCTTGAGTTTCTCTGAGTAGATTGCTTCTAGCTTTGTGAGGCGCTCCTGCATCTTTCTTAGCTCTTCCTATTATTGCTGGATGTGTAGTGGGGTAGTGAGTCGACTGCTGATTCATCCATATTTTTGCATGAAGTCTCTTACTAAGCCACGGTAGGCGGTTTCCTTTCTTAGGTCGATGAACCTTGCCTCTTTCCTTCCTATCGGCGGTATCGATCCCATCGGGACGTATTTTATGAAGTTGGGTGAGACGCAGATTCCTCCGCCGAGTTTCTGAGAGAGGCTGTCTACGGTCCTGGGGTCCTCATGAGTGGCTTCCAAGAATATCTTGATCTGGTCAATTACGCCTGTCCGATCCTTCTCCACGACGAATAGGTAGTTTCTGATCTCCGGATATTCGAAGATGGCGCCGTCGATGGCATACGGGCTAGTTAGGGTTCCCCTGATCTTCACGAGGTCATCGAAACGGTACTTGGGCGGTAGGAGCCGGATGAGGGTCCGTCCGCAGGAGCATTCCTCGAGAATGGCTCGGGTCTCGTCATTTGATCTGAACCTGATAGCCATGGTTCCTGTTCTGGTCAGCGTTGTAAAGACGACTTCGCCTTCCTCTCCTTCGCTAACTCTCTCTCCGGTTTGAGGGTCAACGATCTCAACGAGCGAATGGTCCTCGGCCCAGTGGACCCCGTTCTTTTCTTCGCATTCTGCTCCGCTTCCCGCCTCAGTCAGTCCGTAGCCGATTCTCACATCCATGTTCCATCGGTCCTCAATCTTCTTCCTCACGGGCTCGGGTAGCGGCTCGCCAAGAGCGTAAGCTTTTCTCAGAGTTGCCTTCGCGGGATCTTTGCCGTACTCTTCTTCGTAGGTGTATGAAAGCTTGAGAATGAATTGCGGAACCCCCACGATGACTGTGGGTTTGAAAAGGTCAACTATCAAGGCTTGTTGCTTGCTTGTGGGCATCTTTCCTGCAGGAATGACCGTGGCGCCGATCCTTCTAGCGGCGTCGTGGAGGCATGTTCCAGCAAAGAACATCCCATATGGCGTCACATTGTGCACTACATCACGCTCGGTAACGCCAGCGATCCTCAGATTCCGCTCCTCCAGCAGGATTTGGTTCTCCATGTCAATCTTTGAGAAACCAACTATGGTTGGGGACCCAGAGGTTCCTGATGTTGTATGCCAGACCGAAACTTTCTCAGCAACGGCTGCGGTATAGTCCTCTGCTATCTCCTTCTTGGTCGAAAATGGAACCTTGACAAGGTCATCGATAGTCTTGATGTCGCTTGGATGTATTCCCGCTTCTTTGAATTTGCGGTGGTAGAGCCGGGTTCTCTTGTAGGCAAGGTTGAGTGAAGCTCTCAGGCACTTTGTCTGAAACCTGCGCAGGGCGGCGCGCGACATGTATTCGACGCCCTTTCCCGTTGGGATCACCTTGTCTGAAACCGGTTGAGGAAACCTGAGGCGATTAGTCTCTACGAGTTATATAAGTTCTGGAACATTCTTGAAGACAGTGATCGGCGCCAGCATTGGGAGATGAGGAAAGTGGAGTTGAAAGAAGACTTGTCAGTGGACGGCAACAGCCTGATGATCGAAGACTTGGCGCAGGCTGCAAAAGGAAAGCTGCGAGTGAGACTGTCCAATGAAGCAGTCCCCAGAATAGAGCGATCGAGAAGGACAGTTGAGAGGTGGATGAAGGAGGACAAGATCTTGTATGGAGTGACCACAGGTTTCGGGCCGACATGCGACCGCATTGTGCCAGTTGTCGAAGCGAAGCGGTTACAGGAGAACCTCATTCGCAGCCATTCAGCAGGCATAGGACCGTGCTTTGAATCGGATGTTGTAAGGGCGATCATGCTCTGCAGGTTGAATGTTTTCGCCAAGGGATATTCAGGCGTTAGACTACGAACAGCTGAGCAGTTGGTTGAAATGATCAACAAAGGAATTCATCCCCGCGTACCAGAGATCGGCTCGGTCGGCGCGAGCGGAGATCTCACCCCTCTAGCGCACATTGCCCTGGCGGCCATGGGTGAGGGCTGCGTCGAATACAAGGGACGAATCCGACAGTCTTCTGAGGCCCTCCGAGAGGCAGGGATTGACCCTCTCAAGCTCGACTTCAAGGAAGGCCTCTCACTGATCAATGGAACATCAGCGATGACGGGTTTGGCCGCGCTCGCAGTATTTGGTAGCGAACGACTGGTTAGGACCTCGGATATCGTTGCCGCAATGAGCCTTGAGGGACTCTTGGCTTCCTCTGACGCCTTTGATGAGCGGGTCCATCTCGTGAAGCCTCATCCTGGGCAGATAGCTTGTGCGAAGAATGTCAGGAGACTCTTGACGGGATCGTCTCTAGTCACGACAGATCAAGAGATCGTTTCAAGCTTGGAGAAAGAGCGAAGCCGAGAGAAGGTTTCACACGTCGGAAGGAAGATTCAAGATGCATATTCGCTTCGCTGCATACCACAAGTGATGGGTGCCGTCAGAGCGTCGATTGCTTTTGTTCGGCAGGTAGTGGAGACAGAGATGAATTCCGCGTCTGACAATCCACTCGTCTTCTCAAAGGAAGAGCAAGCTCTGCACGGAGGTAACTTCCATGGTCAAAACGTCTCCATGGCGATGGACCTTCTCTCCATAGCGCTCACTGAAATCGGCAACATCTCTGAGAGGAGGACGGCGAGACTATTGGATGACGGTTTGAGTGGAGGACTGCCACCCTTCCTGACTAAGGGGGAGCCTGGGCTCAGCTGTGGCCTGATGGGGCTCCAGTACGTGGCTTCATCCTTGGTCGCAGAGAACAGAGCCCTTGCGACCCCTGTCAGCGTTCAGTCAATTCCTACGAATGCGAATAACCAGGACATTGTCAGTATGGGGCTGACCTCGGCTAGAAATGCAACTAGAATTCTTCGGAACGCTGAACGTATACTTGCTGTGGAATTGGTCGCCTCAGCTCAGGCGATTGATTTTCGGAGCCCTGAGAAAGTTGGACGCGGAACAGGTGCAGCCTATCAGCTGATTCGAGAGAAGATCAAGCCGATCACCGAGGACCGCGAGCTGCGCAGCGACCTTGAGCTTGCGACTGGACTAATCAGCAGTGGGAGCTTGCTCGAATGCGTGGAGAAAGAAGTAGGGAAACTCGATTAGTCTCTCAGGTCGGTGCCTTGTCCACTTCGTCTCTGTAGGTTCGTCCAAGATAGACGTATCCTTCATTTCCTCCACTGATCATCGTGAGATGTCTGTCCTCCAATTCTTTGATGACTTTGCCAGGAGCGCCCATGACAAGGGACTTTGACGGAATGTCCGTGCCCTCTGTCAGTAAGGAGCCAGCAGCGATGATTACCCAGTCGCCGACCCTGACGCCGTCCAGTACAACGGCCCTAGCCCCGATCAGAACGTTGCTTCCTACGTGGCAACCGTGAGCGATGGCTCCGTGTCCCATTAGGACACAGTCGCCGAAGACAAGAGGATGGCTCGGATCGACATGGATCACGCAGCAGTCCTGTATGCTCGCCCTCTTGCCAATATTGACGCTGTTCCAGTCTCCTCTTATGACGGCGTTCGGCCAAATGTTCGAATCCTCTCCGATTGTTACATCGCCAACTATCGTGGCATTGGATGCAACATAGCAACTGGGATGTATCCTAGGCTTCTTGCCTCCGAACTCAAGAATCGGCAATCCTCAGACCTCCACAACGGATCTGGCGGCTACTTGGGTGAAACGAGTGATAAGGCGCTTGCGGTTGGGTTACATGTAATCAAGCTTGAGTGAACGGCGAGGGTTCTCTACTAGGCATACTCTTCGAACTCTCTCTCCTTTTCGAGAACGAAAGCAACCCGCTTCTCCGCGAACCGACATCTCTCTGCGTAAACGAAACGGCGCCCTCCAAAGCATATTGGTCGAAATCTCGCTTCGTAGACTGCGTAAGTTCTTTCTCGCTGCAGGGATCTTTCCACTCGGTAACGCCAGATAGGCACGAAGCGAAGCCTAGCCCATAGTACTAGCACATCCTGCGCGGCTATCACAAGGATAGGACTGACGACACGGAAGATCATGGTCCAAGTTCTGGCCCAGCTTTCTCGGTTCCGATAATGGAAAGGGGTTATTAGAACTCGACAGAATCCTATATTGACGATCCAGATTGAAGAAGAATCTTGTTTACAAGGGCGCAGTCATACTGATCGTTGGTCTGATTCTCACAGTGCTAACGGAGGGTACCTACGAAGTAAAGGTTCAGGATCTGTCTATTGAGAAGAAGGATGGCTACTATGCATTCCTAAACAACCTGAAGAGTGGAGAAGAGTTCACCGCGGAGTTTGTCTGTCACCAACCAAAAGGTGGACTTCGCATGGTGTTGATAACGGCATCTTGGTACGATAAGTGGAGAGGTGGCCAGGACATCCCGAATACAGAGTTGCTTGGAGATGCGTATGGCCATCAGGGGAAGATAGCTTGGAAGGTTCAGACTGACGGTGCCTACTACTTGGTACTCTCGCCGACCGCTGACACAGCTGGCTGGCCGTTCGACGTAAGTGTGAAGCTGGAGTCCAGAAGTGAAAGAGGAGTAGGATGGCTCATAGGTATGGCATTGCTGCTCTGCGGAATCGCGGTGATGATACTTGGGTTTGGGAAGAAAAAGCGCATGCGGCATTATGCATAGCGTCCGCAATTGATGGTTTCGTATTCATGCTCTTTCGAAGAAGGACGCTCAACCTTGATCTTTCCACGATTGTCACGAGGGCAATCAGAGCCGCCACTCCAACAATCACAGCGATCAAGATCGCGGGCGCCACATGGCCTGGGTAGCCCGTTCTGGTTGTGGCCTGCTCCGTCACGGGCTCTCTGGCTTCCAGAGAGATCAGATATACTTCGCATCGCACAGCTCTGCCCTGCCAAGGAAGATTCTTCAAAGCGAGAGTGAACTCCTCGTAGTATGAGTCGAAGCTGCTGATGAGTCCTCTGATAATATTGCCACCATCCGATCTTCCTGCCAGAACGGAAGGCCTAAACCTTTCTATATAAAACCGGGCGACTCAACAACACGCCTACTATAAGCTATTATGTCCCTATTTCCGAAATCTCGCCATATTGTCTTAAGAATAGTCGAAGAGTACCATGGTACAGTACAAACGAAGCAGGAAGCATCTCGTTTTGAAGGCCCTATCAAAGTTCATCATGGTGGCCTGAAAGGATTGAGGAGCATGCGGCGCCTTACTAGCGAGTTCTCATTCATTCGGGGCAACTTCCTGATACTGCTGTCAAGCTGGACCGTGATGAACTTCGCCTCGGCTATCCCGGACACCTACTATCCACTCTACGTTCTGGCGCTAGGCGGCACTACCGTTATCATCGGCGTCATAGGCTTCGCATCATTTCTCGTTCTAGGATTAGTCCAGTTTCCCGGGGGATATCTAGCCGACAAGCATGGACGAAGATGGCTCATAGTGACAATGAGCTTTGGAGTAGCCGCTTCGTATCTCGCCTATGCGCTTGCTCCCTCGTGGCACCTCATACTCATTGCAGGGATCCTGCAGAACCTCTGTCTGATCTATCAGCCAGCTCTTGGAGCAATCACGGCGGACTCTATTCCGGCTGAAAAGAGAGGCATCGGCTTCTCGGTTCAGACGCTGCTTCTCAATGTAGCCAGCATCCCAGGGCCGGTGTTAGCTGGCGCCCTCTATCTGGGGCTTGGGCTAGTCCTTGCGACGAGAGCTGGGTACACAATTGCGTTCATCTTGTTTCTGACAGCAGCAATCCTAAGAATGAGACTGCGGGAGACATTGAAGGACACGGGCGATCGGCCGAGCGTTTCCACAGTGCTTAGCTCATATCCAAAATCGGTTAAGGAGAGTGTTGGCGTTTGGAAACTTCTTCCCAAAGCTATGTTCTACCTCTTCATAGTATCGTCATTGCTGCAGTTCTTCGCTTCACTATGCTCTCCATTCTTCGTCGTCTATGCAACGAAGATCCTTGCCATTGGGGGCTTTGAGTGGGCACTTCTCACAGCTCTCCTCCTCGTCTCAAGGATGCTCTCAGCACTCCCCAGTGGAAAGATCATAGACAAGTTCGGAAGAAGAAAGCCTCTTGCCCTCTCGCATCTACTACTCTTACCAGTCTTGCTCCTATTCGTGTATGGAAATTTCTACAGACTACTTGTCTCCCTGCTACTCTTCGGAGTTTCCCAGTCAATGCTCGCCGTATCGCAACAGTCCCTTCAAGCCGACCTCACGCCAAGGGAACACCGAGGCAAGGTAATAGGTAGTACGCAATTCGCCAGCTACATCCTAGCGGCTCTAGGCCAGCTGCTCGGGGGAATCCTATATAGCTACGCTTCACCGCAGACTCCGTTCCTCATATGTGCAGCCTCGACGATCCCCCTTACAATTATGACGATCTTTCTTGTGCATGATCCGAAGAAACGAGAGGAATAGGAAGTTTGTGGAGTGTCAAAGGCAAGAGGCTCAAAGGCATATGTGGTAGTCGGCACCGCGCCTAGTTTCTTCTGCCTAGCCGTGCTTGCAGCGTCTCTCGTCAATGTGCCTGCGCAAGCCTGGAGTAACGGTGGCTTCAGCACAGACCCAAACAACCCAGAATACGGAACGCACGATTGGCTGGCGCATCACGCCCTAGATTGGGTTCCAGACGACATGAACTTCTGGGTCAGAAGCAACCTGGCCATCTACCTCTATGGCACTGAACTACCCGACAATGGGAACGCAGCATTAGGCGACGGGATAGGCGATACGCAACTCCATCACGTTTACTATCGCTCCGACGGATACTTGCAAGATGATTCATCAGCCCGGCGAGCCCGAGAAGCCTACGATCAAGCTCTATCATATCTGATCGCGGAAGATTACAGGAGCGCTTCGAAATGGTTAGGAGTCATGACTCACTACGTAGCTGACCTAGCGGTCTTCGGCCATGTGATGGGGAAGCCAACTGATTGGGGGGAGGAGAAGCATCACCAAGACTATGAGCACTGGGTTAATGAAAAGACCGACCGATACGA